>CAJTQO010000005.1:0-8819 GCA_910578405.1 uncultured Lachnospiraceae bacterium
GCCGCCAACTGAACCGTCCCCCTCTGCTCCCTCCATCTCTGCGGCGCTGTCTTCATGCTCCAAAACCAACACCGGGGCTTCCTGAGCCATCCTTTTCCTTTGCGCCTCCTCTTCTTTCTTGTTCGTCCATACTACCACGCCCAAAATAAGCAATAGGCAAAGGCTTACCCCCACCGCCATGTATTTCATAGATAACCTTGAATTACTATATTCATATTCTCCTGGCAACCGCATCAGATACCTCCTATTCCAGTTTAACCCAACACACCACCCGTCCGGAATCCGTTTCCTTCCTGAATGGAATATGCACAACCATACCACATAAAATTAGCACGAATTTTCAAACTTCGCAATCAATTCACAAAAACTTCATAAATGAAAATTTGCAATCCACTACCCAACCTCTACTTCGCGTGCTATAATATAATTATACATCAATAATATGTTGTTTTTTGTAAATTATTGATGAAATATGTATCTGTCACCAAGGGATTTCTTTTCATTTTTCTTTGGGACAATCCCTATATACAGAAAGGAGTTTTTATGACAGAATTCGCCAAAATACTGGACCGTATTGATATCAGCCGCGTTGCCGCTTATTTCCTGTATGGTTCCGAACCCACTGACGCAGTCACAGATTCTTATGAAGAAAGGGTCAGCGCTTCCTACAAAGAAGTTTATGCGAAGCTGGAAGCATTATTCCCAACAGCCAGCAGAACCGATGCGAAACTGCAGGACGTTGTAGCCGATTTTGCTTTTGCCCAAAGCGACGCTTATCTGCAAATAGGGGTCATGATCGGCTTCCAGCTCTACAAAGTATTGGACAAAGGATACTACAGCCCACAAAATGCGGGCATTGATAAAGTAATCAAAAATTATCTTTCTTCCTCTGCCCCTTTCCAGGATTTGCAGCAGGAAAGAGAACATCTTCTGGACAATTTTTTGGAAGGGAACAGACACCATTCCATGGAAAATATCCTTGAAAAAAACGAAGGTTATCAACACGCCCTGCAGGAATGCAGCGAGGAATTTCAGAAACTGGAGCAATACAGCCTGACAAAGGAGCAGCAGTCTGCCGTTGACCGGCTTGTCTCCGCTGCCAACGCCATCGGTTCCGAATACGGCGCGGCTGCATATCGGCAGGGGTTTTATGACGCCAGGAAACTTATGTTGGAATTTTTTCAGGCGCCGTAAAGACAACCCCTCCGGTTCGCTCTAGTGTTCCATTAAAAATGGCTATGCGAAGAACACATAGCCATTTTCAACCAACCTTTTCCTTAAAATCTCTTAATCTTTTTAGAAGGCGTTTTTTCAAATTCGGTATCGCGCACCTTTAGCCCATATATTTTCTTATAAGCGGCCGCGCCTTTGTTATAATCATCAATCAGCCCCTGCAAAGCGGCACGGATATCCGATATCCTCTTCTTTTTGGCATAATCGTAATCCGGGTAAATCTCCGCTTCAATAACTCCCTCATTCTCCCGCACAAGAATTTCCTGTACCAGCCGCTGTTCCCCCAGCTTATTCTCCAATTCTTCCGGCGATACATTTTCCCCGTTCTTTGTAATAATCAGGTTTTTCTTCCTCCCGGTCAGATATACGAAGCCCTCCTCATCCGCATATCCCAGGTCGCCCGTTTTCAGCCAGCCGTCCTGCAAAGCCTCAGCAGTTTCCTCCGGCATCTTATAATATCCCTGCATTACGCTGCTGCCCTTTACCCACAGCTCTTCGTCCACCGTCTTTGCCTCACAGTTTGGCAATAGCTGTCCTACAGAGTCTTTACGGATATTCCAGCTTAAATTCGTACTGATTACAGGGGAACACTCCGTCATCCCATACCCCTGCTGGATGGTAATCCCATAACGGGCAAATAAGTCAATGTATGCTGGATTCAAATATGCCCCGCCGCTGCAGATTGTATGAAACTGCTTCCCAAACACCTTGGCTTTTATAACTGCCGGAGGAAGCCATGCGCTCTCTTCCAATTTCTTTGCCATCGTTTCTATCATCAACGGCACCATCAATATCATATTGGGCTGGAACAGCTTAATATTTTTGGCTACCCGCAGCAAAGAATCATTGATGCAAATCACGCTCCCAAGGGAAATCCCTTTTAAAATATCCATACTCAGACAATACGCATGATGGATGGGAAGCACAGACATTATAACTGTCCGTTCCGGTATCTTCATATCCAGGCAAGTGGCATTTTCCGCCATATTCCTGTGAGTTAACATTACCCCTTTGCTTTTTCCTGTCGTGCCGGAAGTAAACATAATCGTACAAAGGGAATCCGCATCGGGCGTAAAACCATAAGCCCCTTCATGCTCTCTTAACATCTGCCACAAAGACAGCGTATCCCCATCGCTTTCCTCCTCTTGCATGGAAATCAAATGCTTAAGCTTCGGACAGCGGTCTTTCACAATCGCCATCACATCCTTACGGATTTCATCCGCCACCAGAACTGTCACATCTGCCCGGTCTACCAGTTCACATACTTCTTCTGCCGGAAGTCCCGCGTCCAACGGCACCGCTACGCTTCCACAGTCCACTATGCCAAAATAAGAAACCAGCCATGCATAAGAAGTCGCGCCTATCACTGCAATATGCCCGCCTTTCTCACCCAAAGCCTCCAACGCCCTGGAAAAACTCTCGCTGTCCTTGCGCAACTGGCTATACGTCTTGGCTTCCACCACATCTTTCTTCACTTTGTAACGAACCGCTTCTTCCTCCCCAAACCGCTGCTGCGCCTGCACCAGAATCTCACGGATTGTACTGTAAACCATCTTACCCCTCCTCCTGTGGAAACCCCTGTTCCCATCCTCCAATATGCCGCCCTAGACAGACAATTTTTCCAAATATTCCACAGCCTCACCGACCGTACGGATATTAGCCGCTTCCTGCTCATCCACTTCCACATCAAACGTATCTTCCAATTCCCCCAACATACTCATGAAATCAAAGGAAGTAAAGCCAAGATCTTCCATAAAACGGGATTCCGGCTTTACTGCCGCAGCATCCACCTCTACATAATTGCAAATAATTCCTACCAGTTTCTCAAACATCTTCCCATCCTCCTCTTTTCTATTCCCATTCCGCATCCCATTGGAAAACGCCCTTACATCTATATCCGCCTTAAATTAGCTTCATGATTTCCCCTATGCTGAGTTCGGGATTTTCCGCCCCTTTGAACATAATCTTGCAAAGGTAATAATACAAATATTCCAACTGCTTCCTGGACACTGCCTCTACCTGATGTTCGAAGTTGAAATCCAGCCCATTGTCATCCGGCCTGTGCATAACGGTCAGGTACATTGCCTGCGTCGTTGCGCCGTTCGGGTACCATTTTGTCTTATATTTTATCCCCCCTAATTTGTCCAGTCCCTTCTCCTGCAAAGTCAAAGGCTGATAGGTTAAGGACATCGGCTCATAAGTACGCCCGCCTTCGTTATGGTAAACCTGGCCTCTGTATGTAAAATAAGCCACCGGGTCATAATTTGCATGGCGGAACATCTCGTTTTGTTTATCACGGATTTCATATATCCCTTCCAGGAAAGTCTTCTCCTGCGGTATTACGGTACGGAACGGGAAAGAATGGATTCTTGTCCCCCCTGACTTCTTCTCCATCAAAGTCGCCCGCCTGGCTATGGCCGTATTGATGGAGACATCATCATTTCCGTTCATTTTCTGGAAGTAAGTCCGTAACCCCATCAGCAACAGGCATACAAGCGACACATGGTATTTTTCGCAAAAATCCATCAGACGTTTGGTCGGCTCCGCTTCCAGATGGAAAATATCCAAAGCGGAATCTACCGAATCCGATGCGTTGACCGCTGCCCTCAACTGTGGATTTCCGGTTTTTTTGCGTTCCTCTTCCAATTTCTGCGGCCCGTCAATCCAGTTGTAAATCGGCTCCGAATCTTCAATCAGCTTGTGGAAAAATGCAGCGTCCCGCTCCTTCGCTTTCCCGCCAGCCTCGTACGCCAAATCTTTTTTTACCTGTTCAATGTAAGAAGACATCTCTTTGGGATAAGGCACATCCTCAAACATGGCATTGCAGTACAATTCTATAATATCTTTCATAAAACAAATCAGTGACTGGGCATCCATCGTTAAATGATCCACCAACAGATAAAGCCCATTGTATCCGTCCGGCGTCCGAATCATAACTATACGGTTCATCGGGGAATCTTCTAACTGAAACGGCTCTTCCGTCCATCCGCGCATTACCGCCTCTGCTTCTTCCATCGTTTTTCCGCTAAAATCCACAAATTCAATGTCCCGTTCTTCCTTGTCCGCCACATACTGGTAACATTCCCCTTCCTTATCCAAAGCAAACCGCAGCCTCATGGACTCACAGCGCTCATAAGCTTTATAAATGCTCTGCTTTAACGCTTCCCAATCAAGCTCCGTCTCTATCGTAAGGCTCGTGCCAATATTCACCACCTGTTTCTTCGGGCAGAACTTCTGATAGAAAAAATGGAACTTCTGCGCGACTGTCAAAGGATACACCTGATACCCCTTCCTTGTTTTCATCATTTTATAATCCCTCCAAGAAAATCATCCAAAGCCTTCTCATAGGCTTCCCTGTCTTTGTAATAGCTCTCTGCATGCGCCGCCCCTTCCACAATCAGCTTCTTTGCCCCATGACAATTCCTGTAAATCTCATCGCACATGGCAGTCGGCACAAAAGCATCGGCGCTCCCATGAATCAGCAGCGTTGGCACGTCAATTCTGGCCGCTTCCCTTGCCGCATTGCATTCATCCAGCCCATACCCGGCCAATACCCGGTTCACTGCGTCTGCAATCTGAATCATAGGGAAAGCCGGCAAATGGTACATGGAATGAAGCGCATGGGTAAACACCTCTTTGGGAGACGTAAAGCCACAGTCCGAAACAATCCCCTTTACCTGTTTTGGCAGTTCCAGCCCGCCCGTCATCAATACCGTAGCCCCGCCCATGGAAGTCCCATGCAAAAGAATCTGCACCTCATTGCCGCATTCCTCCAATACCCAGTCCAGCCAGGCAAGGGCATCATAACGGTCCAGGCAGCCAAACCCTATATATTTCCCCTCACTTAAGCCATGCGCCCTGGCGTCCGGCAGCAACATCCGGTAGCCATTCCTGAAGTAATAGTCGGATAACCCGATATAATCGTTCATTCCCTGGCTGGTGTAGCCATGGAAACAAACCACAATTTTATTCCCCTCTCCATTGGGAAAATAAGCGCCATGGAGCTTCAGCCCATCCCTGGAAGTAATGTATACATCCTCATGGGGCTGCGCCAGCATGGCCTCCTTCCTCTTTTGGATTAGCGGCATATACTGTCCCCAATCCGTCCCTGCCATTTTCATAGTGCGCTCCACCTTCGCATGGCTGCGCCTCATGGTCCGGCGGTAGAAATAAGCGGAACCTCCTGCCTGCGCCACTGCCAGCAGTCCTGCCAGCACAGCAGCGCGTTTTAATGTTTTTCCCATCTTATCATCCTTTTTTTGTTTTCTTCCTGCTGCTTTTGCCATTTCTGTTATTTCTTCTTTTTGCCGCCCTTCTTTTTGTCCACCAGCTCCTTAAATTTCAAAGCTTTGTCTATATTCCCTTCCACCCGCAGTTTCTGCAATGTCACTGCCACTATCGGATCCAGTTTACCGTCTGCAATTTTCATCAAGGTATCCGCTTCACAGGTAAATATAGCGTCCCTGTCAAAATACTCATAAGGCTCCACATGCAGTTCCCCATCCTTCACCTCCACATAAAAGATGCCTTCCGCTTCACCCGTAATATTAAACTGATAAGCCAAGTGTTCCCGTACATCGCTAACGTCAGCCCCCATAAATTCACTCTTCACTTTTGAAAAAAACTCTGCGTATGTCATATTTTCCCTCCTATTCCCTTTCCTATCCTGCATCTAAGATTCGACCGCTGGTCGATATTCTATACTATTAACTTAGCACCTTTTCGACCGCTGGTCAATAGATATTTTATAAAAGAGGCAAAACATCTCTTGCCTCTTTCCTTTTTCCCATGTTATAGTAAAAGACAACTATGAAAAGACGGAACCTTTCATCTGAAATATAAAATGCCGTCAAAAAGCGTAACAAAGAAGGTAACTGCTATGTCAAACCAGGTAAAGTATGAAAAAATTTTAGACGCGCTCCAGGAACTGCTGGTAAACAAGAAACTGCAGACGATTTCCGTCAGCGAAATCGCACAGGCTGCAAAGATGGGAAAAGGAAGCATTTATTATTACTTTCCTTCCAAAGACGCTATTTTTGAAGCGCTGATTCAGCGTAATTACCAAAAACCTTTAGAGACAGCCAAAACCCTTGCCGTCCAGACAGAGATTCCTCCATTTACCCGCATGGCAATGATCTTCCAGGCGTGTACCTATTCCTCTTCTGAATTCTTAAAACAAAGAGAGCCAAACCCTACAGACCTGCAGGAAAAGGCTTCCTTACACCATCGGTATATGAACCATTTAATCACGGAATTAAAGCCAGAACTGGCAGAAATTATCCGGCAAGGGATTGAAAGCGGCGAGATACATTTTGACTATCCCGCCGCACTGGCTGAAATCGTATTAATTGTACTGACTGTAAAACTGGACAATACCCTTCTTCCGTCCTCACAGGAGGAAATTGAGGAAACGCTCCGTGGATTGATTTCCCTGTTGGAAAAAGGCACCGGAATCCCACAAGGCGCTTTAAACTATCTGTTCTATTAAGTGAACGAAAGCTTCCACATCCTCTGAAAATTTACGTTTTTCAGAAGATATAACTTCCCGGTATCCGTCAAACTGCCTGCTGTGTCCCTCCCAATTGCAGCATATGTCTTTCAACAGCTCTTCCACCTGGTCATAGGGAAGCGGCTCCTCAAATTTGTACGTCTCCGGGATAGGGATGTCTTCCTGGAACGCCGCGCTCCCCTTTCTGTTTGTCACCACACAACAGCCCCCGCTGGCAGCCTCCCTGGGGATTCTGTCCTTGCCCGGGTGGGCTCCAAAATCCACATACACCTTCGCCACCCCCATAATCGCTGCCATCTGTTCTTCCGTCAGCCCGGCCAACGGTATCCATTTCAGCCAGTCTGCCTGCCCTATCAGCGGCTTAAGTTCCTCCAGCCCCTTTTTCGGGTTATATAAAGCAATGTTTTGCCGAAATTCGGCGGGCATATAAAATTTCCCATAGTTTTCACTGATATAATCCGACACCCACAGTATCTTTTGCTCCGGGACGCCGCGCTCCAGCAAATACTCATAAGCATACTTAGACTGCACCAGATGCAGGGCAATTATTTCCTTCAACTCCTCAAAAAAATCCCATCCGGCTTCTTTCGTATGGGTAATGTAATTATCCACGCTCATCCACCATATGACCTTAGTGCATTTCCCATACACCAGACTCCATAAAGCCGTCGCCTCCGGGACAATAATAACCGCATCCTCACTTTCCACTTCCTGGATAGACACAGCATGGTCTGTGCCATATTTCCCATACCTGTCGTCCGCCGGGACATCCACCGGTTCCTTTCCGCCTCCCTGGATATAATACATCCAGGCCGGATGCCCTTTCCTGCATAATTCACTGCACATCTGATGCGCCAGTTCCGGCCCGCCGGAAACCAATCCTGCCGGTGTAAAAATGTAATACCGTTTTTTCTTTTCGTTTTCCATGTTCCCCTCCGTGCATCCGTTTTGTGCGCGCCATTCCCAGGAGCTAACGCCCCCGCAAACGATTCAGCGTCAAGCCTGCTGCATACATTGCTATGAAAGAACCGCTATCACAGCCGCTTTAATATCTTATCCACATCTTCCTTCCGCCCAAGGACCATCAAATGTTCTTCCATACGCAGTACATAATCCGCTTCCGGAAGCAGAGACAAACGTCCATCCTTCTTTGTCCCCAGCACATTCACATGATATTTGGCGCGGATATTAATCTCCTTAATGGATCTGCCCGCCCATTCCTTCAACAATGGAATCTCATAAATGGAACATTCTTCCGTCAATTCAATGTAATCAAAAACATGGTTAGCGCTGACCCGCACCGCCAGCTTCTCCGCAATATCCCTGTCGGGATAAATCACTTCATCCGCCCCATTCCTTAAAAGAAATTTTGCATGGATATCACGATTCGCCTTACTTACTACATATTTTGCCCCCAGTTCCTTTACCAGGCTGGTAATCTCCAGGCTGCTTTGGAAATTTGTCCCAATACAGACAAAACAGATGTCAAAATTCCGCACTCCCAGGCTTTTTAATACTTCCTCATTTGTGCAATCTCCAATTTTGGCGCTGGTAACTACCGATAAAAGGTCTTCTAACACCTCCTCCTTACTATCCACCGCCATAATCTCATTCCCCAGCTCTGCCAGGTTCATGCAAAGATGGTGTCCAAATTTCCCTAACCCAATAATCAAAATAGACTTCATAAACTCTCTCTTCCTTTCGCTTTATTCCCTGTCCCTAAAGGCTTCCTTTCGGATTTCCAGGACAGCGCAAACCCGGTTCTTAGTCCAGCCGCTTAAAACAACGCCCTTGGCGCCCTTTACCCAATTATAATTTTCTCCGCCGGAAGCTGTACCGGCGCCACTTTTTTCCTCTCCGTAAAAGATAAAGCAAACGTCATGCTCCCAATACGCCCACAGTACATCAGGACAATTAAAACCAGCCTGGATACCGTACCCATTCCTCTTGTTATCCCGCTGGACATCCCAACCGTTCCGATAGCGGAAAACACTTCTAACAATATATCTTCCATCGGAAAATCCTGCAAGGCGCATAGCAAAATAGCCGCCGCCACGGCCAACAGCAAGTTAATCGT
>CAJTQO010000005.1:8829-113403 GCA_910578405.1 uncultured Lachnospiraceae bacterium
CACGACTATGCTCGCTTTGCGAATCTCCTCTTCTTCCAGCCTGCGACGGAAAATATTGCTGCCATGGCTGTTGCGCAGATTCGCCCAAACAAAAATCAACATTACAGCAAAAGTAGTTGTTTTAATCCCTCCGGCCGTGGAACCGGGATTTCCCCCGATAAACATCAGCGCTATCGTCACTAACTTACTGCCAGCGGACATAGCTCCCGTATCTATCGTATTAAACCCAGCCGTTCTTGCCGTTACTGATGCAAACAGGGAAGTCAGAATCGTTTCCTTTGCCCCCATATCCGCCATCAGTCCATTGCGCTCCAACAAATAGATTGCGAATGCGCCTCCAAAAACCAAAATCACCGTCATTGTAAGCGCAATCTTTGTATGCAGCAAATACTCCTTTACCCGGAATTTCTTCTTCTGCAAATCATCCCACACTACAAAGCCAGCCCCGCCTAACAGAATCAACAGCATAATGGTAACATTCACAATGACATCTCCTGAATAAGCAACTAAAGAAGAATACTCTTCCTTTTTCCCCATCAGGTCAAAACCTGCATTGCAAAACGCAGAAATAGAATGGAAAATACCATTGCAAATCCCTTCTATCCACCCCATTTCCGGCACAAAACGGACTGCCAGCAAAGCGGCTCCCACCCCTTCAAAAGCCAACGTAGCTATGATAATTTTCTTAACCAGCCTTACTACACCGCCAATCTGCAGCGTATTCATACTTTCCTGCAAAATGCCCCGTTCTTTCAACCCTATATTCCGACGCATCAATACCGCCATAAAAACGCCGATTGTCATAAAGCCCAGCCCGCCAATCTGTATCAATATCAAAAGAAAAACCCTGCCAAACACAGACCAATATTGATACGTATCCACCACTGCCAACCCCGTCACACAAGTTGCGCTGGTAGCGGTAAACAAAGCGGTCAGCGGGTCGGTAAATCTACCGTCCCTGGATGAGATAGGAAGCATCAGCGCTACCGTGCCGATTAATATAGTCATTAAAAACCCTACCGCTATTGTCTGAGTCGTTGTCAGTTTATCATGCCACTTTTTTTTCATTTCCATCCCCTGCCTTTTCCCTATTCAGCCGGACAAAAAAGAGTGCAGGGCAACTTTCTTCTGAAAATACAGAAAACAAAGCATCCCTGCAAATGCCGGAAAACCTTCATTCCGAAAGCCTTCATTCCATTCTCCTCGTTATTGTCCTCGCGCGGACTGCGCCAATCATCAATGGCTCTCTTTTCTTTCCTATCCCTTTTAGTATATGTCATTTGGTAAAAACAGTCAACCACTGAAAAACATTTTACATTATCAGCGCCAACTCCCGCTATCTGCTTGCATTAAAAAAAGACTGCTGTACAGTCTCTTTTTAATGCAAGCAGATAGCGGGAGTCGAACCCGTCTCTCCGGCTTGGGAAGCCAGCGTTCTACCGATGAACCATATCTGCATATTATTAACTTACCAACCTTACACACGAAAAGGTTCTATTGCATCTATAATTTCCTTTTCCTGCTCCTCTGTCTGTAAGATACGTAGCTCTAAATTCTTTGACAAATCCATACTAAAAATACCCATTACAGATTTTGCATCCACTACATACCTTCCTGAAACCAAATCGAAGTATCCTTTAAACTGTGCCATAATATTGACAAAACTCTTTACATCTTCAATAGACCTCAGTCTAATCATAATGCTTTTCATTTAAAGAACCCTTCCTTTAAAGAGTTACTATCTGCAAACTCTTTTATTGTTTCCCTCTGTCTCTCACCTTTTTTATCTTACCAGAAAAATGCAGATTTGTAAAGAGTTTTTTCATATTTTTTTATATATGTTTTTCCGTTAAGCGTAACTTGCATTCCTCCAGGCAGAAAGTGCAGTTTTCCCCAATACGCCCCGGCAACATCGCTTCGTTAAAATTTCACATTGCGACGTTGCCGGAAACATGTATGCAAACTGCTTCCACAAAAAGCGCGCTGCAATTTCCGCCCGAATAAAACACCGGAAAATCCCCATCCTATTCTTACAATATTTGATCCAGCAAATGAACCCTGTTAAACGGTATGGAAAAGTAATAGCCGTCCGCAAACCCTTCCGTCATCCCCATCACCCTCTTTGCAATGCCTGCCCCGGCCCTTTCCCCGTCTTCCCGGCTCATATCCTGCGCAAAGCAGGCCACTGTTTCATCATCCACCTCAATCCCTGCCATTTCATTTTTAATAAAAAGCGCATTGCGCAGACTGACCAAGGGCATAACGCCGCACAAAACTCTTGCCCCCGTCCTTCTCTTCACTTCTTCCAGCCGCCTGGCCGCTTTTTCCGTAAAAACCGGCTGGGAAAGGAAAAAAGAAGCTCCCTGCTCCATTTTCCTTTCCACCCGTCTGATTTCCACATCCAAGTTCGGCCTGCCCTGGTTTAGCGCCCCGCCAAAGACTATCGGTTCCGCTGCAAATTCTTCCTGGTTCAGTTCATGAAGAATCTTCATCAGCCCCACCGCGTCAAAATTAAATACGCTCTTCACCTCCTGCCGCATCAGTGTAGGAACCGGGTCGCCCGTAACCACAAGCATATTGCGGATGCCATTCACATATGCCCCCAATAGTTGGGAGCGCATGGCAATCGCATTTTTATCCCTGCAGCAAATATGGGGCATTACGCACAGCCCTGTCTCATGCTGCGCCTTCATTGCCATCAGGATAGAATCGGCCCTTGTCCTGCCTGAAGGTGAATCCGGGAACGTAACCACATCCACTTTTTTCTTCCTCAGGAAAAACGCCGCTTCCATTACTTTCCCGTCATCGGCTCCGGGCGGCGGGGAAAGTTCCACAGCCACCAGCTTATGCCCCTTCTCCTTCCCTTGCCAAAAGCCACACTCCCTGCCGTCCCTGGGCTTTATACGCACTTCCCGTTTAGCCGGACTCCTCTTTGCTGCCGCCATATCCACAACATCGCACATTTGCCGTATAAACGAAGGACTGGTTCCGCAGCAACCGCCCAGGAAAGCAATGGGAAGCGTCCCGATTTCCGCCATTTTACCCGCAAAATAGCCTTCATTGTTGCTAAATACCTTTCTTTGCTCAATATATTTCGGATAACCTGCATTAGGCAGCGCAGTTAAGAAAATATGCTCCGGCAAATCCATTTTCTTCAAAATCCGGTATAAGTGTCCAGGCCCAACCCCACAATTAAACCCTGCCGCATCCACTGCCCCCGACTGTGCCGCAGCGGCCAAAAGCCTGTGGGCGCTGATTCCGGCATTGCTATAACCATGCTGATTTACGCAAAACTGCACAATCACAAACAGCTCCCGCTCTTTTTTCATATCCCGGATAACCGGAAGGATATCCCCCATATCATGAAATGTTTCAAAAACAAGAATATCCGCCCCTGCCTCTACCAGGGTATCGCCAATCAACCGATATTCCCGGTACACTTCTTCCTCTGTCCTTCCTATCCGGTCCGGCAGCGGGCCGATATCCCCGGCCAGAAAACAGTCCTTTCCCGGCGTTCTTGCACACTCTTCTGCCGCCAGCCGCGCATTGTCCCAAGCGGCCCGCAAATTCTCCTGCAGGCTCGTCTGGTCACAACCCAAGGCTTTGCTGTTTGCAGCAAACGTATTGGTGCGCAACAATACCGCTCCGGCCTCCAGATACTCTCTATGCACCTGCCGCACCCATTCCGGCTCCATCACATTATAACATTCCGGCAAAAGCGCCGCTCCAAACTTATCCGCAAAATAAGCGCCAAACGCCCCGTCGCATATGATTTTCTTTTGTTTCAGATAATCCTGTATCTTCATCTTTCCCTTTCTCCTAAAGCATATTGGAAGATTACTCTCTTCAAGCTGTAACAGTTGCGCCACAAACCTTGTCTATGCCAGGCCGGCAATATCTTTCACGATTTCCCCTGCCATAATCAGTCCTGCCACCGACGGCGCAAAAGCAATGCTTCCCGGGACGCAACGCCTGCTCCTTTCCCGCGTAACTTCCCCGGCCTCCTGCATCCCACTAAACGGTTCTTCTTTCGAATAAACTACTTTCAGGCTTTTTATCCCCCGTTTTTTCAATTCCCTGCGCATGACCCTGGCCAGAGGACACACGCTCGTCTCATAAATATCCGCCACCTCAAAAGCTGTGGGATTAAGCTTGTTCCCTGCCCCCATACTGCTGACCACCGGAACCCCATAAGCTTCCCCGGCCATCACCAGCTCAATCTTAGCCGTCACAGTATCCACCGCATCCGCAATATAACTATAACTTTCAAAAGGAAACATCCCTCTGTTTTCCGGCAGGAAAAAGCAGCGGTACGCCCGTACCTCCGCTTCCGGATTAATCTCCATAATCCGCTGCTCCATCACATCCACCTTATACTGTCCTACCGTATGTTCCAAGGCAATAATCTGGCGGTTGATATTACTCTTGGCTACCCGGTCGCTGTCCACCAGGTCAAGCTTCCCCACACCGCTTCTGGCAAGAGCTTCCGCCACATAACCGCCCACGCCGCCCACGCCAAATACCGCCACCCTGGCCTCTTTCAGCCGTTTCATACCATCTTGGCCAAGAAGCATCTGCGTCCTCTGAAAGCGTTCCTGCATCCTCTTTCCTCCCCGGTTTCTAACAATGTCTATCGGTTCTCATTGACATAAATCTGTACCCTGCTCTGAATAATCCCCGCCACTTCTTTGGCTTTTTTCTGTCCGGCAAAATATGGCGCAGCCTCTTCCATTACAATATTTATCAAAGCCTCGTTATAAGAATATAACTGATTCACCGACTTTACATATTCCACCAACCCATCCACTTCTTCCCGGGTCATTGGGGTAATGGGAATTTCCACGCCGTTTATCATATATGTCTCATCCACTTCCACCATATTCCCGTTTTCATCTTCATAAGTTGATTTTTTCATTGCCGCCTGCCCCAGCCGTTCTGTCTGTTTTAGGCTAAGCGGCCACTGGTAATCAATTTTCCCCTGGTATTCCTCTGTAAGGAAATAGCGCATAAACTGCCATACCCCGTCTTTGTATTTGGATTTCGAGGACATAGCCAGCTCCAGATTTCCCGCCAACGCCGCCCCATTCCCTTCCTTTACCGGGAAGCCAATCAACGTAATGTCTTCACCAAACGTCCCTTTTTTATCATAATTATAATTGGAAAAACTGGTTAAATACAACATTTCCAAAAGAACTTTTCCTTCCCGCCAGAAGCTGGCATAGTTCTCCCAGAAATTTTCCCCATAATAATCAGGCCCAAGGGTTTCCGGAAATTCCCCGGCAAACTCCAACAGACTGATAAATTCCTCCGAATCAAAACTGCATTCCCCGGTTTTCCAGTCAATAAACTGGTCGCCGGACATCTGGATTCCGCAGCGCATCAAATCATCCCTGGTCATTTCCGAAAAGATTTGAGTCCCTTCCGGCTTTGCAGCCATAACCTGTTTCAACTCCTCCAGTGTCCATCCGGGCTGCGTCCCCACCTCCGCCGTTTTCCCCGATACGGTATAAATATGGAAAGACGGTACGAGCCGGTACAGCTTTCCGTCATATTCATAAGCCGCCAGCACATTGGGAAAGAAATCTTCCCGCGCCATCTCCCCGTCTTTGTCAATATAAGGGTAAAGGTCTTCAAACAGCCCCTTGGACATATAGCTTTCCACAGGCATCCCTTCCCGCAAGACAAGGATATCCGGCACCTTTCCTGATGCAATGTCTGTATTTAGGCGCGTCTGCCCCACCGAGTAATCCTCTTCCGTATTATATTGGGAATAATCTTCCACCTTAATCCGGTATTCCTCATTGGTCTTATTAAATGACACTACCCGGTTGCGGACATCCCAGTCAAAATCGTTACAGGCTAACGTCAGTACAATTTTATCTTTTACATCCTTCGGATCTACTTTTACAAACCTGGTTAATACCGTCTCCTTGTTTTCATCATCTATCACCCCATAAAACTCCGTATCGCTGACTACCGCCAGATAAGAAATATAAAAATTCATCAAATCGGAATCAATGAAATTCATAATTTCCTTCAATTGCGTATCCCCCAAGTTATATCCGTATATGCTCCCGCTCCCGGACAAAAAGAAATCAAACCCTTCTCCTGTATACATCGAATTAAAATTGCTGGCGCCGCCCGGTATCGTATAATCTTGCGACACTTCCCCGGTATCCACATCCAGTTTGCACAGAAATTCCTTATTTTGTTCTGTATCGTAATACCGCAGGACAATACTGCCATCCCCTGTCTGATACACCCCCGGGCTATCCATTTCTTTTTGTGGCTTCACATTTCCTGTCTTATTCCCTTCTGCATCATACAAAGCCATTCCTTCCGAATCCGACAATAGAAGCCGTCCATCCGGCAAAAGCGCCAATTCATTCACCCAGTAAGAATTTTCCTCTTCCCCCAACAGAGGTTTCTTCCACAGTTCTTTTCCCTCCCCATCCAATTTCACCAGGAAATACTCATCTTTCCATTCCGGATTTTCCGCATCTTTACTTGCGTCTTCATAATAATGGTTAAAGATTGCAAAGTAGTTGCCTGCCTGATCAGGGGTGAGCTGGGAATAGGAAAATCCCTCCCCCATTTCCAGCTTTATCGTTTTCCGCTCCGAACCGTCCAGCTTCTGGCTGATAAGTTGAAGTTCTGTGCCCCCTTCCTTTTTCCAGTCATACACACTGATGTACATCCTGCCATCCTTTACTTGCAAATCATTAATTGCATTTGCATCTTCAATCCCTTCCACCGTTATGGTTTCGGAACGGAATACATGCTCCTTAGAAGCTGCCGCTGCCCCATCCTTCTCTGCCTTACCGCATCCGACCAACATACATAATATGCCAAACACTGCCCCCAACCATAGTTTCTTTTTCATAACCGCCCCTCCTCATTGCATAGCGCCTACCGCACCGCCTGCCATTCCTGGCCATTCCAACAACAGGCAACCGTTTCACTGTATGGCATACTGCCTCACCCATCGCTTCCCGCCGCACATATCGCCTGACTGCCGTCTGCTTTCCTACATGGCGCACTGCCGACTGTTTCGTTCATTTAAAAATATTTCCATTTGCTCTTCTCTCCCCGGTAGCGTTCCATCATCTGGTCTTTGCATTCTAAACTAAACTGCGCAACCGTCCGCCAAGTCCATCGCTTCCGTTTCCAAAGCAAAACCACGGTTATTGTTCCAAGGATTACCGGTATCAAAAGGAAAAGGAGCCGTAAAATAAGCGTCAACGCCAATACGTCCTCCCATCCCCTGGCTACGTTTTCCCAATATGGGTAATGGATGGCATGGTCATTCATGGAACGCGTCCCAAATTCCGCAATAACGGTTAACAGGCTTTTCAGCCCAAAACGGGAAGAATTTTCCACCACCCACATGTCCGTCTCATCTATGCCAAACGCTTCCTTTACTTTCGTATAGGCAAAATCTTCCACCGGATTTGGCATCACCACCTCATACGTATTGACCCCTTCCGTAGTTCCCAATTCAGAAAGCGTTTCAAAAGATGCATAAACCATTGTCTTATCCAGGCCGGCCGCTTCCTGGAACCGCCCTCCTTCCCTTCGGATTACCCCCGCAATATAATGCGGGATACCGCTAACCATTACCTGCATCCCTACCACATCATTGGAGCCAAATAACTGCCATGCGGCATCCTCATCAATAATCAGCTTATCATCCATCAGGTCATGTCCTGAAAAATAAGAGCCATCCAACAACTGTACCGGATGAAAAAGGAAAAAATCCCCTCCAATCCCTATGGCGTCCGCTGCCAGGGAAGTTTTGCCGCTGGACAAAGTCAGCTTTCCCACTCCACTGTAGGCGTCGGCCCACAATCTGGCATTCTCGCTTGGCGCAGTAATGGAAGCTTCCAGTAGCGCTTTGTCCAGTTTGGCTTCAAAGCTTCTGATTTCGTTTTTGTCTATTTGGGCGCTTTCCGTAAAAAAACAAGTAACCTGTGCCGCATCGTCTTCTTCTGACCACCGTTCGGCCGCCGTCTGGTCTGTCAGCCCATTTTTCTTGCTTTCAGACCAAATGGTAAGTCCAAACCACAGCAACAGGCATACTGTCGCTGTCAATGTCAACAGTATCTGTTTGAAAGAAAGTCCCCTAAGGAATTCTTTTATTCTATTCATATCCTAATCCCGCTTCCGTTTTAATCGGTCAGACGTACCTGCTTTCCCGCTTCCACTGGTTTCGTAGCCGTTGTAATTACATATTCATGGCCATAAAGCCCTGCAGAAATCGCCGTATGCGTATCGTCCGACGCCAACACTTCCACGTCTACCCTTGATGCAATGTAGCGGTTCCCAAGAGGGCTGCTCTTGGATTCCACAATCAGGATAAACTTGCCGTTATTGTCTTCCCTCATTGCACTGTTTGGCACTACCAGCTCATAATCCATGCTTTTTTGTCCAATGGACAGACTAAGCGACTGCCCTGCCTGTACATCCCCTTCCACTTTAAATGTCAACTGCTTCTTCTGTGCCGGTTCATTGGGATCTGGTTTAATGGAAGCCAGCGTAACCTTCACATCCTCATAATACCATGCGTTTTGCAATTCCGCGATATCCCCCACCGAAAGCTTTTTGGCCTGTTCTGTTGTGGCGGAAAATGCCATGGTATAGCCCTTCCCCGCTACCTGCATCACTGCCAGCGTTTCTTCCGGCTGGGTCTTTTCTCCCGCCACTTTGCTTAAACTGGTAATGGTACCGTCCACTGGCGCTTCCACTTTCGCTCCTATCGCTTTTTCCTTTAACTTCTTAATTTTCTCGGTCTGCAGCTCTATGGCGTCGTTTTGTGACTCCAGATTTATTTCCGCTAACAGTTCTTTCTGCACTTCCGCCATATCCTCTTTGGCCTGATCCAGGACAAGCTGCGCCCTGGCTTGCCTGTCCTGTGCATCTAACAGACGGTTGGAAGCCTCTGCCTTGGTAATGGCTGTAGTATCGCTGCTTTCCTTGTCACTCAACGCCTGCTGCGCTTCATTGACTGCAGATGTTTTATCGCTCTGTTCACTTTGTTTATTCGCCACTTCTTTGTTGGCTTCGGACACATTGTTTTTGGCGTCTAAAACACCTTGCTGCGCATTGCCAAGTTCATTTTGCTTTGCTATCACATTTTCCTGTAGCATGTTCAGACTGGCATCACCACCACCATTGTCATACTCACTTTGTTTACTAGCAAATTCATTTGGCATATTATTTAATTCATTCTCCAATGTTTGTAATGTTTGTACCGCGCTATCATATCTAGTCTTTTGTTCCAATACCACGGCTTTTTCTCTATCGTAATCTGCTGGTGGAGCATCAGGATTCTCATTCTTCCAACTTTCGAACCTATCATTATATTCACTCAAATTTTGTTCAGCTTCCTGCACTGAAAACCTCGCTGCTTCCACTTCATACTGCTTTGATTCATACTGCCCTGGATAACTTTCTAAATAATTTTTCAACTCCTGCATATACGCCACCTGCGCCTGCGCCGTTGCCAATTCATTTTCCTTCTCAGTCACATTATTTTCCGCAATGGACACATTTTCCGTTGCCTTGGATGCATTAGCCTGTGCATCCGCCACAGCCTGTCCCGCCTCATTGGCTTCCCTTTGCGCATTGGACAATGCATTCTTTTCATTGGTGGTGTCTATTACAATATTCCCGATATAGCCAAGTTCTTTTGTCACTGAAGCCACTTCCAAAGTTGCCTTGTCATATTCCGCCTGGGCCGCATCCTGGGCCGCAATGGCCCGCTGCAGTTTCTGCTGTTTTTGGGTCAGGGACAAAGTGCGGTCGCCTTCGATGTTGTTCACCGTACCAACCGTCAGGTTTTCCGTAATGACCGCAAGCTGATAAGCAAGCATCAGGGAATTCAGTTCCTTTTCCGCCTCCAGCAGCTCCGTACTCTCATCGTCCTCCAGGTAAAAAATCACATCCCCCTTTTTCACCTCATCCCCTTCCTTTACAGCCACGCTGGAAATCACACGGCTTTCACCAATGGATATATTATAGGGGTCACTCGCTTCAATCGTCCCTGTGCCTCTGACCTTTTCCGTAATAGACCCGCTCTGTACATACTCCGTCGCCACCTCTGGCAGGGAATAATTCATTATGGTATTGGAAAAAAACGTCAGCAAAAGCATAATGGTCAGAAAGATAATTGCTGCATTCTTTACCCATTCCCTTCTTTTTGCCGGATTCTTATTCTCATTCATCTGACTCGTTCCTCCCGATTCCAACATTATTGTTGCGTACAATGCGCCAACCGCTGTGCCTGTGCAAACATTTGGCCAATGCCGCAAGGGTCATATCCCGCAGCTTACTGTCATAATGTTGATGTTCTGTCCGCTTGCTGCAAAATATTTGACTCCAATTCCATTTCCATAGTTATCCTGCTTCCCCACTTCTCTATATAGGATTTCCATATCCAAATGCTTTTCTTCCAGCCTCATAAGTCCAGATTCTTTCTGGCCTTATCCCTTGATGCCGCCCTGATAAGTAATCCCTTCCACTAAATAATCTTCCCCATAGAGGAACACCAGCAAGGTTGGCACCATATAAATGGTTGCCACTGCAAATGCCAGTCCGATTTCGCCGTTTTTAATCTTGGAAAGGAATACCGACAAAGGATGCATTGCGTCATCGGTCAGCAAAATCAGAGGCTGTTCCACCATATTCCAATAATCAATAAAAATCAAAATCGCTACGGAACACATACAGCCTTTACACAATGGCATACAAACATGACGGAATATCTGCCACTCCCCGGCCCCGTCTATCTGTGCGGCTTCCATTACAGACACTGGGATACGCCGCATATATTTCGTCAGCAGATATACGGCAAAAGGAGAAAATATCCCTGGCAGCCAGATTGCCCAGCGGGTGTCCAATATGTGCAGCCAACTGGATACCAGATAATTAGGCACTAATGTTACCTGATATGGCATCAGCATCAGGATAATATAAGTAAAAAAAATGATTTCTTTTAATTTTCCCCGGTACCTGGTAAAACCATACGAGGCCAGTAAAGCCACCAAAAGCTGGAAACCTACAATCGGCGCCACCAAAATCACAGAATTCCAAAATTTGAACAGATAGTCCGGGCTTTTGAACAGCACAGTAATATACTGGCTGAAAGAAACCATATCAGGGATAAATTTCAGGTTTACCTTTTTGGAAATAAAAGTTTTCCCTCCGGAATCACTGGTAGAAAATACCTGTCCGTAATTGGAAGAGATTTCCGAAGCGGACATAAACGAATTCGTCACCGTAAGCACAATCGGCATCAGGAACAGCAACGCAATGGATGCCGCAATGAGAGTCGTCACTGCCCGTCTTACTTTCGCCGCCTTCTTCTTCCGCTCAATCATTCTTTTATAGGCGCTTTCTTCCATATCCAGCCCCGTACGCTTTTTCCTGCCTCCCATCATCCCTCCACATCCTTTCCGAAATAATTTTCCGTCAGGAATAAAATCCCGATAATGGCCACCATTACTAAGGACATCAAAATCGCCGCCGCTGACAGCTTTTGGTAATCCAGGTTCCCAAACGTGTTGTTCATAAAGTGTTGCATCATATATACTGTATTATAAGGGTAATCATCGGTCAACAGATAAATCTCCCGGAACACCTTAAAAGAATTAATCAGTGACATAATGGTTACAAACAATATAGTGGAAGAAAGATACCGTATTTTAATATGAACGAAAATCTGCCATGGCTTCGCACTTTCCAAAATAGCCACTTCCAAAATGTCTTTTGGTATGCTTCCCAGGGCAGACATAAAAAGAATCATATTATAGCCCAGGTTTTTCCATAAAAACAATACAATTATCACTACCTGCGCATGTTCTGATTTCAGCCAGTCTATCTTGTCCGTCCCAAACAAAGCCGTTATATCATTCACCATGCCGTTATAATGGAACAATACCTGCCAAATCAGAACAATAGACGCAATAGGCACCATCATCGGCGTCAGGAAGAACGTACGGAACTGACTCTTAAACGGTATCTTACTGTCCAGCAGCATAGCTAACCCAAGGGAAAGCGCCACCGCCAGCGGCACCGCAATCGCCGAAAACTTCATTGTATTGGATGCTGCCTGACGAAAAGCCGCATTATGAAAAACATTGCTAAAGTTATCCAGAAAAACAAAATGATGCTGAATCGGATTATTCACTACTGCATAATAGATAACAACAAAAAACGGGACGACAAAGAACAGCATCACCCCAAGAAAACTTGGGGCTAAAAATGCCGTGGAAATCCTCCTGCTCTTCGCGTTCCTTTTTTGCATCCCGCTTTTGCGCGCTGCGCTTGGCTGCGCCTGTCCTTTTTTTCCTGCCAGGCCATGCCCCCCTATCTGGAGGGACATACGCCTGGCTTTTGGTTCCTTTTTCCTATCTCTCACTTTTTCCCTACACCAGCCTCTATTTCGTCTCATTCAAATAAGTCTGTACACGGTTTTGCACCAGCCCGGCCACTTCTTCCACACTCTTCTGGCCATCAAAGTATGCCTGCGCCTCATCCTTTATAATCTCATATACTTTTTCATTTATGGCAAGATCTGGCTGCGCCGTTTCAATCATCTCCCGAACCCGGTCTACCTGCTCTTTCGTTGCAGCATATACTTCTACGGTAAAATCATTGGTTGTCCATGTAGATTTCGACGTCCGCTGTTTATTCCCATCGGCATCCACATAGTATTCTTCTTCCATGTCATTTTCAAACATTTGCTCCAAAGCGCTCTTTAAAATCGGGAACCCGCCGTTGGCAGTCCCTAACTTCTCCTGCCTGTCCTTTGTCAGGTTGAAACGGATAAATTCCCATACACCCTCTTTATTCTCCGAAGCCGCGTGCATCGCCACTGTGGTGCTGTTAGGCGTAAGAATCAGCCCAGTGCTTCCCATAGTTGGATATCCGATAAAATTTACCGGCTCTCCAAATTCATATTCGTACATCTGGTACATAGAAACAGAAGTAACTGCCCGCGCCAAAAGAAGTAACTGCCCATTTCTTAATTTTTCAATCTCTGATGGCCCGTTTTCATCATAATTAGCCTCTTTCGGAAAACGGTTGGCAAATTCCAGAATCTTTTTAAACTCTTCCCCACTAAAATCACAAGTCCCATTCTCTTCATCCACAAAAAGACTCTGGTTTGCCGTACACATCGTATGGAGCATGTAATTGTTATTTACATATTCCAGTATCTCCACCTCCGGCCCCTTGGAATCCATCAGGGCCATCATTTCATCCAATGTCCATTTATTTCCTGTGCCTACATCAGATACCTTGCCAATCATGGTATCTATCCCATAACAGGGCATAATCGCATATAGCTTCCCGTCACGCTCATAAGCGCGCATTACATTTTCCACATAGTCTTCCCGTTTGATGTCGCCATCCGCCTCCAGATAAGGGGTAATATCTTCCACAATCCCCGCTGAAATCAATTCTTCCAAAGAAAGCTGACAATAGGATAAGTCTATAATATCCGGCGGAGCCGCACTGGTCAAATCGGTATTCATCATCGTTATCTTTTCTTCCAATGCGGTACTGTCATCCCCATATTCCCTTACTTCAATCCGGTACTTCTCACTCCGTTTATTGAATGCCACAATATCCTTTTCCACATAGTAAGGCACATACCAGGAAGCATACACCAAGGTTTCCTTTTGCGGAACTTCAGAGCGTTTCTTTTTCGTTAAGACGCTCAGTTCCGTTTCTCCGGCCGAACTATAGTCCACCGTCACCGCCACTATACGCCCATCTGGAAAGACGGCAAAATCCTGCAGGTAATTGCTATTGATATCACTATCAATCCAATTTAACAGCGCCGTCGGTTTTTCATCGGAAAGGTTACAGGAATAAAGCACGGAATTTTGGGTATAAAGCAAATCAGTGTCCGTCCCGCCCAGGAAAACGCCATATTCAAAAACAATGGAAGTGTCCAATGCTTTCAAACCCTTTCCGGCCAAATCCACTTCTTCCAGGCTATATCCATTGCTTCCCCGGTATGCCGCCACAATTCTCCCATCCCGCATAGCAAACAGATTGGAAATATACTCCCCAACCGGAATTTCACAATAAACGCTGCCATCCTGGTTAAGAACATAAATATCCTTTCCGGAACAGATATAATAATTCCCTTCCTTATCCTGTAAAAGATCGGACAGATAAAAAGACATACTGTCTTTTTTCTTAAAGGCATTGCCTGTATCCAATGTTTCCAGTTCCTTCCCATCCGGAGATATCTTTTTCACCATCACGCTCTTTACCGTCCCGCCAGCTTCCGGATCCCCTTCATACCCCATGAAACCAATCAGAAGATTTCCGTCGGCATCCTTACCCATGGAAGAAACCATCATTCCCTCCTCCACTTCCAACGGGAATTCCTGTACGCTGTCTTCCCCAATCTTGAGCGAAAATAAGATATCTTTTTCGTCTTTCATTCCAAGAAAAAATACATTCTGGTCATTTCCCAGCATCACGCTGCTTATCGCCTCGCAATAGTCATTGAGCGGCAGGTATTGCGCCACATAGACATACTCTTCCCCATCTTCTTCCCCACTGGCTTCTTTCCCACTTTCTGCGCCCTTGTTTTCCTTTGCGTCTCCTCCGCCGCATCCACACAAAAACAAAGCCAAAGATAAGAGCAGCGATACCGCCAGGCTCCCAAAACCTCTCCAATTTTTCCTTTTTCCCATTATTCATCCTCACCTTTTCCGCTATAGCATGCGCATTCATAGCCTTAAGGCCATGCTTCCTATTATGCTCCAAGCTACCTATTTTCATTTATATAAATCTGCACCCTGCTCTGTATAATATCCGCCACGTCCTTTGCAGACTTTTGCCCCTCAAAAAATGCGGCGGTTTCCTCTTCTATAATTGTATTGAGCTGCGTATCGTATTGGTAGGAAGTTTCCACGGTTTCAATCAATTCCCGTACGGCTGCCACTTCTTCCTGCGTCGCTGCGTAAATCTCAATCTGGAAATCATCATATCCCCATGTAGTCTTTGGTTCCTTCACTTTCCCTTCCGGCCCTTCGTAATATTCTTCCTCCATATCTTCCAAAAACTTCTTTTCCAAGGCAGACTTCATCACCGGGAAGCCATATCCATAATCGGATTCGCTTTCCTGTGTTTCCTTTGTAATGCCCTCACGGATAAACTGCCATACCCCATCTTGGTAAGATGACTTGGAACTCATAGCTAACAAAGACCCACTGGAAGCTATGTACGAACCGCTTTCCATCCAGGTAGGATAGCCGATAAACGTTACCGGTTCCCCAAACATGCCTTTATACATCTGGTATTCCTGCACGGAAGAAATCATCACATCCATTAAAATCAGCTTCCCTTCACGAATCATGGTTGGCACGCTGGGACGTTCCGCCTCCCAGTCCACTTCCTTCGGGAACGTATTGGCAAATTCCAAAGCTTTGATAAACTCTTCCCCATTGAACTTACATTCCCCGGTATTCCAGTCTACAAATACATCCTTGTTCATCCGCAATATATTGTTCAGTATGGAACTCTTGCTCGCATACTGGAACAACTCTGTGCCTTCCGGCATACTCTTTGCCAGTTCCATTATCTCATCCAAGGTAATGCGCTGCTTGTCGCCCACATCAGACACCTTTGCCATAATGGTCGAAATATAAAAGTCCGACGGCAGGGCATATAGCTTTCCGTCATTCTCATATGCCCTTAACACATTTTCCAGATAGTCTTCACGGTTGATTTCCGGATCTTTTTCCATAAACGGATACAAATCTTCCACCACGCCCTTAGCAATATAGCTGTTCATATTGTTGCTGGACAAATCTATGATATCAGGACATTTCCCACTGACAATATCCGCATTCATCCGCTGCAATGCATCCGCATATGCATTTTCTCCCTCATAATCCGTAAAGTATTCCTTTACTTCAATGCGGTATTCCTGGTTCATACGGTTAAATTCCAGAATCTTTTTCCTTACATTATAATCTAACATCAATGTGCCATAAGTCAGCAGCTTCTTCTCCGGCGCTTCAGAGCCTTTCTTCTTTGTCAGGTAAGCCAGTTCCATCTCGTTGATATCCCGCTCCCCGTTCCAGCTTGAACTAATTGCCAGCACTCTTCCGTCTTCCAACGTAGTAAAACTTGACACACTGCTTTCATCAATATCGCAGTCAATCCAATTCAATATTTCGTGCAACTGTTTATCGTTGAAACTGTAACGATATAATTTGTTGTCTGAACTAATCAGCAAATCTGAACCGGCCCCTTGCGCAAAAGTGCAGCTTCTGTACTGGATAGGCTCCATCCCTTCCACTGCATCCCCTATTTTTTTCCCCTGCACATCAATTGTACGCACTTCTATGCCGTCTCCCCAGTATGCAAGCAATACCGGCCCGTCTTTGACTGCAAACAAAGCATTAATCCAATTGTCCACTTTCAGGTCAAATAATTTTTTCCCGGCCTGATCTATGACAATTACATCCTGGTCATAGGCTATAAAAACATTTCCATCCTTATCCACCGCCAGATACTGCGCATAAAAATTTTCCCGGCCTTCTAACACTGGCTCTAAATCCGTCTTCTCCGTCACTTTGCCATCAGCGCCGATTTTCCAAAGCTCCCGCTTCTCCCCGCTCGGTACGCGGTAATCCCCGTCTGTAAACATTGATGCGGCAGAACTGCCTGTAGAAAAGCTGGCAGACGCATAACCAACCGTCCCACCGCTAATCACTGTGGTAGAGCTGATTTCCTCCGATGCAGCCATTGTTTCATCACTGTCTTCTATGGCCTGTGCATCTTCTGCAGCGCTTTCCCCATCATCGCTTTGCACACTTTCCTCTGTCTTCGTTTCCCCTGCTTCTTCCGGCTCTTGACCCGTGACGGCTTCCTGGCTGTCCGCCGTATCTGTGACATCGTTTTCTGTCTCTTCCCCTTCTTGAGCGGTTCCTGCGTCCGACGCCGCGCTTTCCCCGTCTGCCGCGCCTTCCGCCTCATCATCGTATATATATGTATTGACCACCGCCACCAGGCTTCCGTCATCCAGGATATTGGCTGTGAGCATATTTTCCTCTTCCCCGATGTCCAATAATATCCTCTCTGGCTCTGTCTTACCTGACTCTATCTTCCCCATATATTTCTGATATGTATTGGAAGCGTCATCCCAAAGTCCTGAAACAAAATAAACCGTATCGCCAACTGCCCTAATCTGCTCCAGGTTATCCTCCATCTGCACCTTTACATATTCCGGTAAGTACACAAATTCCCTCTGTGCCGTGGTAGCCCCTTTAGACTGGCCGCATCCTGCAGCCAATGCCGCCGCCGACAGAATAGCGGCCATTCCCGCCAACCGTCTTCCTGTTTTTCCCCTGCTTTTCCTGCCCCTCCAAACCGCTTTGGCAGCTCTGCATTTTTCCGCCTTTTCGGCCCATCCTATTTTCATAACTTTTCCTATCCCTTTCCCATTGCTCCTGACAGCCAATGCATTCCCCTTCCTCCTATTAATATCGAAAAAACAAAATACCACATATAGGATATCATATGTGGTGTTTGAATACAATCATGCATTTCTTAATAATTTCTGAACGGAAACCGCAACGCCCTATGCTTAATTTTTAAAACTATGGATTGGCGCCGGAATCCGTCCGCCCCGGTTCACAAATCCATCACAGGAAAACCTGTTAACCGGCATAATCGGCGCATGGCCAAGCAAACCGCCAAACTCCACCGTTTCCCCCACACCTTTGCCAATTACCGGAATAACCCTCACTGCAGTAGTCTTCTGGTTTACCATGCCGATTGCCATTTCATCCGCAATAATCCCTGCAATGGAAGCCGCTTTCGTATCCCCCGGAATAGCAATCATATCCAGTCCTACCGAACATACACAGGTCATTGCCTCTAACTTTTCCAACGTCAACGCACCGGCTGACACTGCATCTATCATTCCCTGGTCTTCACTGACCGGGATAAACGCGCCGCTTAAACCGCCCACATACGAAGACGCCATCACGCCCCCCTTCTTCACCTGGTCGTTCAACAGAGCCAAAGCCGCCGTCGTGCCTGGCGCCCCGGCATACTCTAACCCCATTTCACATAAAATATCCGCCACACTGTCACCAACCGCCGGAGTCGGCGCCAACGATAAATCTACAATGCCAAAAGGCACATCCAACCTCCTGGAAGCCTCCTGCGCCACAAGCTGCCCTACCCGCGTCACCTTAAACGCCGTTTTCTTAATTGTTTCGCACAACACTTCGAAATTCTCTCCGCGCACTTTACCAAGCGCCGTTTTCACCACGCCAGGCCCGCTGACCCCCACATGAATCACACGGCCCCCTTCCGTCACTCCATGAAACGCCCCGGCCATAAACGGATTGTCATCCGGCGCATTGCAAAACACCACCAGCTTTGCGCAGCCCAGAGAATCCGCTTCCTTCGTATATTCCGCTGTCTGCAGGATAATTTCCCCCATCAGCTTCACCGCGTCCATATTGATGCCCGTCTTAGTGGAACCCAGATTTACGGAACTGCACACCCGCTCCGTCACAGACAACGCCAAGGGAATGGACTCAATAAGCAGCCTGTCCGCCTCAGTCATCCCCTTAGACACCAATGCAGAATAACCGCCGATAAAGTTCACGCCCACTTTATGCGCCACCTCATCCAGCGTCTTTGCAATGGACGCAAAATCTTCTACGCTTTTGCAGGCAGCGCCGCCCACCAGGGCAATGGGAGTCACCGATATCCTTTTATTTACAATCGGAATCCCGAATTCCCTGGAGATTTCCTCCCCTGTCTTTACCAAATCCTTTGCCGCTTCATAGATTTTATGGAAAATTTTTTCTTTTAGCCTGTCTAAATTTGCATCTATACAGTCCAACAGGCTGATTCCCATCGTAATCGTCCTTACATCCAGATTTTCCTTTTCAATCATCTGGTTTGTTTCCGCCACTTCATATATATTAATCATAGTCCGCCCACTCCTTCACAGCTTACCCTACGGTTGCCGCCTTTCACCCGGCGCGCCTTTGCCTTTTATATCCGGTGCATCTTATCAAAAATCTCTTCCTTTTGGCATTTAATCAACACGCCGATTTCTTCCCCCAACAGATGCAGTTCATCTGCAATATCTCCGAAATGTTTCCCGGCCTGGTTCATATCCACAATCATCATCATATTAAAATACCCCTGCACAATCGTCTGGGAAATATCCAGAATATTAACCTGGTTCTGCGCCAGGTAAGTGCATACTTTGGCAATAATGCCAACCGTATCTTTCCCAACTACTGTAATAATCGTTCTTTTCATTTACCTTTCCCTGCCTTTCTACTCCAACCAACCGCTCAGGCAATTTCAATCACTTCCGACATATCACTGCGGTTTGCCACCCGAATTGGAAAATCCCCTGCCTTATACCCATTATCAGCCATTGTAATTTCCACACGCACCGTTTCATATGCAAGCTCAGGCAAGTTGTTGTCTTTGCTTAAATGCCCAAGAACCACCGCCTGCATTCCATCGTTTAACAACCGGCTCAACAGCCGGCCGGAAAGCTCATTGGACAAATGCCCCCGCTCCCCCAATATCCTTCGTTTCAAATAATAAGGATAAGGCCCGACCTGCAACATGTTCACATCATGGTTGGCTTCCAACAGCAGAGCATTCATCCCCTTTAAACACTCTATGGTATAATCATTGTAGCAGCCCAAATCCGTTACAATCCCAACCTTTTTCTTTCCATGGATGATACGGTATCCCACCGGCTCCGCCGCATCATGGGAAATCCGCATCGGTTTCACGGTTAAGTCCTTTACAATAATTTTTGCATCCGCCTGGACTTCCTGGAACAGACTGCCGTCAATCTGGCCAAGGGAAGATACCTTCCGGATAGCGTCCAAAGTCCCTTTGGTTCCATAAACCGGAACCCCGTATTTTCTTGCCATCACTCCCAGCCCATTGATATGGTCTGCATGTTCATGGGTAATGAAGATGCCGTCCAGTTCCTCCGGCTTCACTCCCAGCTTTTTCAGTCCCTCTTCTGTCTTCTTCCTGCCAATCCCCACATCCACCAATAAGTGGGTCGTATCGGAACCAATATAGGTGCAGTTTCCGCTGCTCCCACTGGCTATGCTGCACATACGCATATCTTTTTCCTATCCTTCCCTCTAATGCTTCCTGCTTTCTTCTTACTTCTTCCAGTAGATTTCTATAGTATCCCCACTGCCCAGCTTCTCCATATACTGCGCCCTGCGGCCGTTTAAAAGAGTTACCACCGAAGAGCCCTGCAGTTTGGAAAGGTCAAAATCAATATAGTCAAACACATCTACAAACACATAGGAAAGCTTCCCTGCTAAAGTAACGGGCCTTCCGTTTACCGTAACTGTCAACGATGTGTCCGCACTGCCTTCCGTTTCCGATTCTGCCAGCGCCGCTGCACTGTCGTTGCTTCCTATGCCTGCCACTGCCTGCAAACCTTCTGCATATCCCGCCGTTTCAAACATTGCCTTCCTTCCGGCATTATCCGAAGCTTGCATGGCGCCGCTTAACTCCGGAACAGCCGCCTCCCCATTCTCCTCCGGCAAAACCAAAGAAACGCTTTCCTTCTTCCCGGACAAGCCGTCCTCCGGCTCCCATACTTGCCTCTGATTTGGCTGCATATCATGCAACTCTGGCGCTTTCATCGTCCATTCCACGGAAAAATTCTCATACACATAAGTATCCATATCCGCCAGCTTGTTATTGACATAGACATGCAGGTTCTTATCCACCAGCACATCCATAAAGTCCGCCACCTGTTTCACTGTGTAATAATTCAGCAATTCTATGGCGTCCTGTTCCTGGATGTCATAATACCGTGACTGCAGTCTTCCATTGACGCTGGCAAATTTCGGCAGCTCCACCCGCTGCCCGTTCACCATAACACTGATGATTCCGCCAAACTCCGGCAAATTTCCAAGTTCCATTTCCGCCGCTTCCCCTACCGTAGAGGGAACCACCTCTATCTTATCCCCATTATGGATGAGCGTATGGATATCCGCTGGCTCACCGTTGACCGAAATCAGCGCCGCCTCCCCAAACTGCCCCCGCACAATCCGCGCTTTGCCGTTGACCGAAAAATTTAGTTCTTTCCCCCTGCGCGGAAACAGGCCGTCATTGGGAAATTCCGCCTGCATCGCCGCATCCACCACTGCCAGCATATTATTGTCAAACAGCTTCACACGCTGTTCGTTAAAAAATGCAAAGATAAAATTGTTGCTCTGCTCATAATAACTTAGACAAATGCCGATTGGAGTCACTAACAGGGAATCCTTGACAATATTGTCTTCCAAAAATTCCACGGACTGCATCACTTCTTCGCCCCGGACTGCCACACGTTCCTTCTGTATCCCAAGCTCCCCGGCCAGTTTTTCCGTATATCCCGTCAGCTTACCGCCGCCGCCCACTACAAAAACGGCGCTGACCGATTTTCCCCCGTTTAGCTCCTTAATCTTATCGGACACCTGCACTGCCATAGACTGCAAAACCGGATCCACCACTTCCAGGAGTTCCTGCCTGGAAATGCTCTGCGCCAGTCCCATAATATCTTTGTACTCAATCTGCTCATACTGCGCTGCATTCTTTTTGATGTTTTCCGCTGTAACAAAATCCACCAGACAGTGTCTTGCTATCGTTTCCGTCAAAGAATCTCCCGCTGTGGGAATCATGCCAAAAGCAATAATGCTCCCATCCTTTGTAATGGAAATATCGGAAGTCCCGGCTCCCACATCCACCAATGCAATGTTTAACATCCGGTACATTTCCGGAATCGCCACCTGTATAGCCGCAATAGGCTCCAACGTCATATTCGCCACCTGCAGCCCGGCCAGTTCCACCGCCTTATACAAGCCGTCCACCACATCGTCCGGCAAAAAAGTGGCAATCATATCCGCCCCCATCACCCTGGCCTTGTGTCCCTCCGGATTAGACATCGGATAGTGATTGATATAATAATGCACTACGGAATAGCCCACACAGTAAAACTTCATATCTGTGTCATTTTCCGCTTGGAACATTTCATAAGCCTTTTCCACTCCCATTGTCGTCAGCTCATAAATGTCCTCCTTTGTCATTTCCTTATCGCTGCCATACTCATTTTCCACGGATACATTTACCGTACGCAGCACACGCCCTGCCGCTGCAATACAGACATCCGTAAGGGCCATCCCCACCGCAGCCTCCAGTTCTTCCTTCACCTGACGGATGGTCATGCTCACCTTAAGGATATCGTGGATTTGCCCGTCCAGCATGGCACGGGTTTCATGCTCCTTCACCCGCTGCGCCACCACATAAAAACGGTTATTGCTCCTGTACCCCACCGTTCCCACAATGCTGCGCGTCCCGATGTCCAGCCCGAAAACCATTTGCCCTGAAAGTTTCTTTCCCTCTGTCACAGACACTCCTCCAATTCCCTGTCAATCTGCCCATATGTAGCCATCAGGCTCCCCCCATTGTCGATTACGACCTTGCAATGCTTCCGGTACTCCTCCTCCGAAAGCTGCCTGGCCAGGATGCCTGCAATTTTCTCTTCGCTATAAGCGCGGGACGCCTTCAGCCTTTCCCTGCGCACTGCCTCTGGCGCATATATATACCAAAGCTCATCCAAAATACTTTCATACCCATCCTCAATCAGAAGCGCCGCCTCCACAAACAAAAAATCCGGTTTATCTTCCTCCCTCGCCTGCCTCACCGTATCCAGGATATAGTCTTTCACCGCCGGATGTATAAGCCCATTGACTGCTTTTAGAAGCTCCCCGTCCGCAAAAATCCGTTCCGCCATAACGCCCCGGTCAATCCTCCCGTCCTTCGCTAAAACATCCTCTCCAAGCAACCGGACCAATGCTCCATAACATGCCTGTCCCGGCTCCTTCACCCAATGCGCCACCTCATCGGCCAGAATCACCCGGCAGTTATATTTTTCTTTGATATACGAAAGCGCCTGTGTCTTTCCGCTCCCCACTCCGCCCGTAAAACCAATCACCCTCATAACAGCCCCATCCTATCCGTTTCCTAAAACAACATTTCCATATCAAGTTTTCGCTTCATACCAGTTCTCCCCTGTATGCATATCCACCTCCAGCGTAACCGCCAAATCCGCTGCAGCCTTCATTTCCGTCTCCAAAATTTCCCCTACCCTGGCAGCCTCTTCCCTGGCAGTCTCAATCAAAAGCTCATCATGCACCTGCAGGATGAGTCTGGATTTCAGTCCCTCTTCCTTTAAGCGCTTCCAAACCCGAATCATGGCAATTTTGATAATATCCGCCGCTGTCCCTTGAATCGGCGAGTTCATGGCTACCCTTTCCCCAAAGGAACGCTGCATAAAATTGCTGGAAGCCAGTTCCGGTATGGGTCTTCTGCGTCCAAACATCGTCGTCACATACCCTTCCTTTTTTGCCATTTCCACCTGCTTATCTAAAAATTCCTTTACGCCAGGGTAAGTGGAGAAATACTGCTCAATATAATCCGCCGCCTCTTTCTTGGAAATGCTCAGATCCTGGCTTAACCCAAAAGAACTGATTCCATAAACAATGCCGAAATTCACCGCCTTGGCATTCCTCCTTTGCAAATCCGTCACTTCCTCAAAAGGAGTATGGAATACTTTGGAAGCGGTTATGCGGTGGATATCCTCATCCATTTTATAAGCCTCAATCAACTGCCCGTCTCCTGACATATGGGCCAATACACGCAGTTCAATCTGGGAATAATCCGCATCGGTAAAAACAAACCCCTCCTTTGGCACAAACACTTTCCGTATGAGGCGCCCCAGTTCCATCCGCATAGGGATATTCTGCAAATTCGGCTCCGTGGAGCTAATCCGCCCCGTTGCCGTAATCGTCTGGTTAAAGCTGCTGTGTATCCTGCAGTCCTTTCCAATACAAGCCGCCAATCCTTCCGCATAAGTAGACTTCAATTTCGTCAGCCCCCGGTATTCCAGGATTTCCTCTACAATGGGATAATCCGGCGCCAGTTTGTCCAGCACATCCGCCGCGGTGGAATATCCGGTCTTTGTCTTTTTCCCGCCCGGCAGATGCATCTTCTCAAATAAAATTTCCCCTAACTGCTTTGGTGAATTAATGTTAAAATCCGAATCCGCTTTTTTATGGATGCTCTCTTCCAGTTGCGCAATCCGCCCGTTCAAAGCTTCCCCATATGCTTTCAGCTCATCCGGCTTTACCATCACCCCTTCCTGCTCCATATCATAAAGGACACGGGAAAGAGGCATCTCTATTTCCTTCATTAGACGTTCCATTCCCGTCTGCGCCAGCCTTTCCCGCAGGACAGGGGCTGCCATCCATTCCACATATGCCAGATAACAGGCATATTCCGCCAATTCTTTCCCCTTTTCCTCCGAAGCTTTCCGAAATGTGCTTTTGCCAAATAACTCTCCCCTTCCCGGTATGGACAGTCCCAAGTATTCATTGGCGATATCTTCCGGCGCATAGTCGCTTTTGAGTGGGTTAAACAAATATGCCGCAATCAGAATATCAAACATTTTCTCTGTATTTTCCGTTTTTAAATAACCATATTTTTTCTTAATGTCAAACGTGACAAGGGATGTCTTTCCTGCAGCCTCAGCCAGTTTTTCCACCAGATATCCTTTGGTTAAAAACCCCTGCGCCTTTATAAAATAAACTTCTTTTTCACCAAATGCCAGCGCAAGGCCAACAAAATCCCCCTCTTCCCCACTGTCTTCCACCACGTCAAAGGCCACTGTATCCTTTGGCCCTGCACCGGTCAGTTTCCCGAAAATCTCTTCCGCCTCCGAAAAATCCGTGATTTCCTTAAAAGAATCCGCCTGCCGGTTTGCGGCCATTTCCTTCTCAAAACGGCCCAGCATATTTTTAAAGCCCAGCCGTTTGAACTGCTCATAAGCCTCTTTCGTATAGAAATCCCCTGTCTTGGCATCCTCATAAGAAAATGCAAATTCCCCGTTTATTTCAATTGTCGCCAGTGTTTTGCTTAAATCCGCCAGCTCCTTATTGGCAATCAAAGATTCCCGGATGGATTTCTTCGCCACCTCTTCCACATGGGCATAGAGGTTTTCTAAAGAGCCAAACTGCAGCATCAGCTCTGTTGCCGTCTTCTCCCCTACCTTCGGCACACCGGGGATATTGTCAGAAGAATCTCCCATCAATGCCTTCAGGTCGATAAACTGTATCGGGTTTACCTTATATTTGGCCTCCACCTCCGCCGCATAATAGTCCTCGACTTCCGTCCGCCCTCCCTTTGTCTTTGGGATGCGTATTTTAATATGGTCTGTGGCAATCTGCAGCAAATCCCGGTCGCCGGAAATCAACGACACTTCCATCCCCTGCTTCTCTGACCGTTTGGCCAATGTACCCAAAATATCATCCGCTTCCAGTCCGGCCTTTTCCACAATGCAAATCCCCATGGCCTGCAGGACTTCCTTCATAACCGGCACCTGCTCCAACAGTTCTCCCGGCATGGGCTTTCTTGTCCCTTTGTATTCCTTATATATCTCATGGCGGAACGTAGGCGCATGAACGTCAAATGCCACCGCCAGGTACTGCGGTTTTTCTTCCTCCAGGATTTTGAACATAATGTTCAAAAAACCATACACTGCATTGGTATGCAGCCCTTCTGCGTTGCTTAAATCCGGCACCCCGTAAAAAGCCCTGTTTAAGATACTATGCCCATCAATCAATACTATTTTTTCCATCCGGTCTGCCCTCTGTCTTTTTATATTACAATCACTAAAACAATAATCACTGCAATGGTTATAATCGCCAAAACTTCCACACCATATACCAGATAACGGAGCCACTGGTAAAATACCATCCGGCGTTCCACATCCTCTAACAGTCTGTCCAATTCGTTGCGAAGGTCAAACGTATTGCCATTCTCCAGCCGTGCCATGCCCTCCTGTACCAGAAACTGTATACTGAGTTCTTCTTTGCAATCTTTGCAGCAGGAAATGTGTCCCATAAAATCTTTTAACTCCCGGCCCTTTAATTCATCATTTAAAAAATCGGACATTTTCCGATTCGCTTCTTTACAATCCACGGCATCCCCTCCATTACCCGCCCCAGCCCTTTACTACTGTACTATACACTAAAACAGAGTTTTTTTAAAGGCTTCGGGAAAAATTTTTACGGTTTGCTGCGCAGGTCACTTTTCACTAAACTTTGTAGTTTTATGAAAATTTTACAGTGTGGCGAAGTAAAAAACGTCCGTCCCGCAATGGTTCCGCCTCAATGTCCACACTGCAGCCTGTAACGCCTAAATCGGTAAATATCCGGTCCATATAGCCGGAAGAATAGTCATCGCTGTTATAAGCGTCGTAGCATTGCATCCAAAGGCCGCTGTCCTCCACTACGTTTTGGAAGGTGCAGGAGCCTCCTTGTTCCATAATCTGACGGTAACAGTCGTCATAATATGCCTGCAGGTTGGTCAGTACGTTTTCTTCAAGAAACCCTGCCTCTTCCAATGTCCTGGCATTGCTTTGGGACGTTCCCTGACCAGGCTGGCGCGGGCTGCTTTCCCGGTTGGCATACCGTGTGCCGTTACACGCCGGGAGACGGACGGATAAATCTTCCCTTCTGTGATTTTCACCAAATTCCGCATCGGTTTTATTAAAAAAATCAAAGGTGTTCGGCTCCGTATCGTCCCATGTGGCGTCCGCATTATAATAGTCCCCATCCAGTTCCACAATGTTCCACGCATGGGCCTCCCCTGCATAGCCAGTGCAATAATAACACGGAATTCCAAGCTGCATCATCAAATACTGAAAAGAACGGGCATAACCGGCACAGACAGTCTTTCCGTTGACCAGCCCGCTGTATGTGCTTTGATTCAATGGCGCCCGCAAGTCATAATCTATTTTATCCAACAGGGCATTATGTATATATACTTCCACCTCATAATCGGTTTCCAGTTTCCTGGCTTCTGCCAGAATTGCTTCCGCTTCCTCCTGGAATTTGGCTTTTGCTTTGTCCAAATCATCCACCAACCGGTTAAATTGCAGCACAATTTCCACACAGCTCCCTTTTCTGTCAAACTTCCCCCGATAAGCAGTATCCAGCCAAAACAGCTCCGGATGGTCGTTAAAAACTGCCATAAATACATTTTTCAACTGCTCCTGGGACACTTCCTCCACCGGGTTAAAAATACCGTTCACGGCATCCGTATTGGCATAAATCTGACGGTAGAGCGCCTGTTGTTTCCCATCCAGCATAGCATAATATGGGTAATACACCGGGTCAAAATCCAGCCCTTCCCCTGTCTCCCCATAGGTATACTGCTCACGCAGCTCTTCGGCCTCTTTGTCGTCTACCTGTTCGCTTTCCCCCTGCACAGGCACATAACCGCCCCTGCCTGCCACAGCCTCCGGCTGTTTTGTTTCCGTTTCCTTAAATGCCTCCTGCTCTTTGCCGTCCTTTCCCTGACCGGTATGCGCCAAATCCCCATTTAACCCTAGCACCTCATCGGAAGTCAGGCCGCCTTCCTGCTGCAGCGCTTTAGATGGCTCTGCGCTTCCATCCACTGCCCCAGCTTTTCCCTCATCAGCCTGGCCATCCGTCCCTTCGCCATTAGCCTGGCCATCCGCTCCTTCCCCATTAACCTGGCCATCCCCTGCCTCTTCGCCATTAACCTGGCCGTCCCCTGCCTCTTCGCCAATCTGCCCATCCGCTTCCTCCCTGGTCCTGTTAGCATACAGCCATGCCGACGCCTGATCCGCAAGCTCCGGCCGGAATGCACATGCTATAATAAAAAGGCTAAGCAATGACAACAACCCCAATACTCCATACAATACCTTTTTCATAAACACCAGACCTTTCTCTCTTCCAGCTCTTTTGTGTCATTTGAGCCATCCGCCCAACCCTTCCACTTCCCCTTTCGTCAATTCCCGGTATTCCCCTGGTGCAAGGCTTTCATCCAACTCCAGACTTCCCATAGCCACTCTCCGCAAAAAAACCACCCTGTTCCCTACCGCCTCCAGCATACGTTTCACCTGGTGGAACTTCCCTTCTGTAATGGTCAGCGCAATCTTCTTCTCCCCCAGCAGCTCCACCCTGGCCGGCCTTGTTGGATGCTTTTCCCCAATTTCCACCCCCTGTTCCAGCTTCTGCAAAGCTTCTTTTGACAAACCTTCCTCCAACTCTGCTTCATACCGTTTCTCCACATGTTTCCCCGGTGAAAGCAGCGCATGGGCAAGCCCGCCGTCGTTCGTCATCAAAAGAAGCCCTTCCGTATCCTTATCCAGCCGCCCTACCGGAAACAAATCTCCAAATCCGGCGCTTTGCAACAGCTCTGCCACTGTCCCATGAAGATTATCTTTGGTTGCCGACACCACTCCGGCAGGTTTATTCAGCATATAATAAACATATTTATGATATTCCAACACTTTACCCTTATAGGCCACTTGCGCTGTCGTTTCATCCACTTTATACTCCGGCCTGGTAATTGTCTCCCCATTCACACTTACCATTCCAAGCTTCAGCTCTTTTTTCACCTGGCTCCGCGTCCCTACATTCATACCGCACAAATACTTATCCAACCGCAGCATATTCCCTTTTCCTTACCCTTCTATTTTCCTCTTTTCTTCATATACTTTAACGAAAGTTGATGAATTCTTATCTGGTGACCGCTTGAAAAGTATAAAAACCTTTTTCTTAACCATGATGTTCCTGATTCTGACCAGCCTGTTGCTGACTTATCCTTTGGAAAGCCTGGCCTTTTCACTGACTGGGCTGCAGCTTTGGTTTAACAAAATGATTCCTGCGCTGCTCCCTTTTATGATCCTGTCCGGCATGATGGTGCGCCTTAATCTGACGGAATATTTTGCCCGGCTCTTAAGCCCGGCGCTTACCCCCTTTTTTCGCATTAGCTTAAATGGGATATACGCCATCGTTATCGGCTTCCTTTGCGGCTTTCCCATGGGCGCCAAAACCATTGCCGAACTCTATGCCAACCGCAAGCTGGACAGACAGGAAGCCTCCTATCTGCTTGCTTTTTGCAACAATATCGGGCCAGTGTATTTCCTTAGCTTCGTGCTGCCTGTCCTGGGACTGCAACGGAAAGCGCCTTATCTGTTTGGTATGTATGGGCTTCCTCTGCTTTATGGCATCTTTTTAAGATATACGGCATACCGGAAAAAAATACCCTTTTCCTTTTCCGCAGCAGAACGGAAAAATGCCCTTTTAGCCGCACAAGCGCCATCTGCCGCGCCTCTCCGCCAGGCATCCTTGTTGGATACCCTGGACGACGCCATTTTAGCCGGACTGTACAGCATATCCAAATTGGGGGGATATATGGTTTTATTTAACCTGTTAAATCTAATCCCTCGTATTTTCCTGCGCCCAGTCCCTATGGCCGGAACAGATTCCGCCAGTCTGGCCAACTGTCTGCTGGAAATCACCAGCGGCGTCAGCCGGATTGGAGACAGCGCGCCTCTGCCAGTCCTGCTGCTGCTCCCCTTTGGCGGCTTTTCCTGCATCGCCCAGACTTACAGTATGATTAAAGAAACGGACTTGTCCCTGCGCAGTTATATTCTGCACAAACTGGCGTTGTCTATGTTGACCGTCGCCTATTACGCACTATACGGTTTATTTTTTCCTTCTGCGTTTCTTCTTTAAAGAAGCCTGCCGCCCCCACTGCGGCCCGATAGCCAATCGGGCAATCAATAGCAGCGCAAACAAAATTGCCGCACAGACTACGCATACTTGCAGGAAATAACCTATGGTCATCTCTGGCGCTTGTTCCCTGTCAGACAGCGCCCGATGGTTCCCCATTGAAACTTCTGCATAACGCCCCCCGTCCCTGCCACCATTATCCGCAATCCCTGCCTGGCTGTCCAACCTTGCATCTTGGCTGTCTTTGGCGTCGTTTCCTGTCTCAGGAGCGTTTTCTTCTTTCCTTTCTGCCCTTTCTGCGCCGTCCCCATATCCTCCGGCCGCTCCATCCAAATCCGCCCAATCCCCGCCTGCCTCTTCTCCCCGGTTTCCGGCGCTGCTTTCCGCCGACATAACGCCCGCTTCCACCGCCTCCTCATAATGCATGGAAGGCAAAGATATATGGTTGCTCTGCGTAACCCGGTCATAACAATTGTATACATTTACCACTGCCTCCGGCAGGATGTCCGGTGGAACTTTCATCACAAAAGTAAGGCTGTCCGCATCACGGGGTTCCCATCGCTGCAAATCAGAAAAAGTCTCCCCCCCGTCAAAACTATAGCTATAATAAAGGATATAACTGTCATAATCCGCTGCCGATACTTGAACCGTCACTTCCCCTGTCCAGCCATCTATGTCCTTAATTTCAATGGCGCATACATCCGGTTCCGAGGTATCCGGCTTTACCGGCACAACGGGTTCCGGTATTTCCACGTTTTTGTAACCGCTGTAATCCACCCCCAGCGCTTTTGAGCGCAGTCCGAAATATTTGGCTGCCGCCGTTGCATCCAATATGCCAAACTGCTCTAACTTCTCTCTGGAATCATAAAACTCCCAGTCATTCTCCTGGTCCAGGTGGCAATGTTCAATCAACGCTGCCGGCACGCCCTTTGCCGTTGCATGACGCAAAATTCCGTAGTAATCCTCCCCGTCATCATTCAGCCTCGTTTTAATGCCCCGGGAATACAATCCTTTACGCTCTAACAGTTCCATTTCCACACTGGCAAAAGTATATCCTTTCTGATATTTATCGCCAAAGGCGGAAACCCATACCTCCGCGCCAAATTTATTGTGTTCCTCTGACATATTGAAATGCAGGCAAAACAGAAAATCCGCATCCAGATTCCTGGCAAATTCCGCCCTTTCTTCCAAAGACATATCCTGGCCGGCGTCTTCATGGGTCAGATAAACCTCTATCCCTTCGTATTGCTCCAATTCCGCTTTCATGGCTTTCGCCACGACCATTGTCATTTCCTTTTCCGTATACTCTTCATATTCCGCCCCCAGGTTCTTTCCCCCATGACCGGGATCCAACACTACGACAATCGGTTCCTCCGCCTCCGCCCGCAAACCTGACAGCCAAAATAAACCCATAGACAAAAAGCAGCCGAGCCCCCATTTCCAGTTCCGGAAAATATTTTTTCCCATATACCCATCCATTTCTTTTTCGAATTTTCGCTTTTCAATATAAATTTATAAACTTCAAAAAGGCCGGCCCCATCCTCCGGTTTCTTTCCCGCCCGGATTCCCGAACTTAAGAAAGACCCCATTCCCAAGCGGAACCGGTCCAGCCATACTCCTATATCCTTTCCATAATCATTGATAAAAATTCATAAAACCGTCCTGTCCCCATAACCGTACGGGAACTAAAAAAAGCATCTCTTATTATTTCAGCATGTCCAGATTTAAGGCGCTGTTTGTCCCGTCTTCCCCCAGCAAGTCTTCCATTTCCCGTGGACGGAGTTCCGCGCGGTTGGCCCGGATTACTTCCGCATATCCGTTCAAATTGTTAATAAAACTCTCATAATGGGACGCCGTCATAGCTACGGTCTGGGCAATCAGATTCTCCAGATTCGCTAACATCTCGTCGGTGTACTGCACTGCTGCCGCCTTCACATTATTGGCCTCCATCGTGGCGTTATCTAAAATCTCCTGGGCCTGGTGGGTCGCAAGCGTCACCACTTCGTTGGCCTGTGCGTATGCCTGCTGCATAATTTCATGTTCGTTAATCAGCTCATTGGTATGTACGGTAGCCTCATTGATCAATGCCTCTGCCTTGGTGCGCGCATCGTTCAGAATCGCTTCCTTATTGCTGATGATCTTTTGGTAACGTTTGATTTCATCCGGCGTCTTCATCCGCAGTTCCCGCAAAAGCTCATCAATCTCTTCTTTATTCACTAATATCTTTGAGTTGGACAGCGGCTGGTATTTGCAACTGTCGATATACTCTTCAATTTCATCAATTAACTGTTCGATCCTACTGCTCATTTCCGTCTCCCATGGCTGTCCCGGCACTCACCGGTCAACTATCTATGTCCATATTTTTTGTATATCAAATCTGCTACAAAGTCTGGCACGCACATGGATATATCCCCATTGAAGCTGGCAATCTCTTTCACACTGCTGGAGCTTAAATATGCATATTCCAGGCTGGTGGTTAAAAACATCGTATCCAGCTTCCCGCCCGAAAGCTTATGGTTGGTTTGGGCAATCTGCAGCTCATATTCAAAATCCGTAATGGCCCGCAGCCCCCTGATTGCCACATGCACATTCTTCTTTCCGGCGTAGTCGATTAACAGACCGCTGAAAGAATCTACCTTTACATTCGGTATATCCTTCGTCGCCTCTTCTAATATCTTAACACGTTCTTCCACAGAAAACAATGGACTCTTTAAATGATTATTCAACACACTTACCGTTAATTCGTCAAAAATATCCGCTGCCCGACGGATTACATCAAGATGCCCGAAAGTCACCGGGTCAAAACTCCCCGGATAGATTGCAGATTTCATCTTTCTTCCCCCTGCCTTTTCAAAAATATATGTTTGTTCGTTTTATACTGTTTTTCCCTTTCCACCTGAAAGCCTAATTCCTGCGCAAAAGAAAAGGACTTGTCCAGCGCAGCCTCCACTATAACCAGCGTATCCTCTGTCACATAGGGCATTTGGCCTAAAACCCTGAGCGTCTTTTCCTCATGCCCTATCCCGTAGGGCGGATCTATAAAGACCACATCCACTTTCTTTTCATGAATCGCAGACAATGCGCTTATAGCCTCCTGTCTTAACAGCGTGGCCTGCCCCTCAAACCGGGTAAAATTTACATTCTGCTGAATACAGGCAAAAGCTTTCGCCCCGTTTTCCACAAAATAAGCATGTCTTGCCCCACGGCTGAGCGCTTCAATCCCAATTTGCCCGCTTCCGCTGAACAAATCAAGAAAGATACAATCCGGCAGATATGGCTGCAAAATATTAAACAACGTTTCTTTTATCCTGTCGGTAGTGGGTCTTGTCTCCTGCCCTTCCGGCGTTTTCAATGGAAGGCTCCTGGCCGTCCCCGCGATTACTCTCATTTTATTGAACCTCCTATTCCAAATTCCGCATCCTTATCGGAAATGCCGAAAACTCTCTCCGTATTTTCCCTTACATGTTCCGCCAGCCCATCTTCTGGCGCCTTCCTGTGCTTTTCCAATCCTTTCCATACATATTTCATGTTCTGCGGTACATTTATCCTGCCATACCCAGGCGCATTTTAAGCATCAGATACGGCGCATCCCCTTGGCTTTGCCATTCTTTGCTCCAATCACATATCAAGTATAATATCCTCTAAATTACTTGTCAACATCTGCCATAACCAATAAATCAACGGAGTTTCTTTCTTTATCCTGCATTTTTACATCATTTTGAAGTTATTTTATTGTGTATTCCTTCTACTTGTGGTATGATGTTTACAACAAAAACCAGTATTTGGAGGTATGAAAATGGAACGAGTTAGCATCAGGCTGAAAAATTTAAGGCAGGATCATGATTTCACCCAAAAACAAGTGGCAACCTATTTGGGCATCCCGCAGCAGACTTATTCAAATTACGAACGGGCTATACGCGAAATCCCCTCCCACTTTGTTGTCAGGCTTGCCGCCTTATACCATGTAAGCACAGATTATGTTCTGGGCCTAACCGGGGAACATAATATTCCCTATGACCTGGAAGCCGCTTTCACTGCAGACATCCCTCTGAAATCTGTCCTTATCCATTTATACAAATTGGAGCCGCAACATAGGATACAGTTCCTGCGCTTCTTATTTTACCTTACGCGTAAATAACTTTTCCGGATATTGCGTTCCCTCATTCAGCCAAGGAAATTTATTTTCCTTATCTGCACGCCAGGCGCCCATTCTCTTTGCTGACAGTTTTCCTTTGGGCGCCCTTGCACAAAAAAACAGCAGTCAGACACCATACTCCTGGAACCTGCCCACTGCCTCCTTTTATCCCCTTACCGGTTTCTTCCTCATTTCCTGCAGCGCCACTGCAATTTTCTCCATCCTGTGCAGGCAAGCGTCAAAAAACATCCGATAAGACTTGCAGAAATAATTTCCCCCTTCTTCTTTCCCAAATGGCTCCCTGTGCCTGCGGCATCCGCCCCTGCAAATGAAATGATATTTACAATTAGTGCAGCTTTCCATATGGTTATAGGAACTTTCTACGAACCCGGTTTCTTTCCGTTTTCTTGCTATATCATAAAAATCATCCTCTAACAGATTCCCGATTCGGTATGCATCCAACACATAAAAATCACAAGGATAAACGCTTCCATCGGCTTCCACCACATTCTGATAACTGCATATTCCCCTCTGTTCACAGGACTCTGGCGCTGCCCCAAGCAAAATCCCAATATAATTCTCAAACTGCCGGATATACGGCTGCCTGCCTTTCCAGAAATCCATTTCCCACAATCCAAAAAGCTCCACCAGGAATTCCCCGTACATCCCCGGCGTCAGGGAATACTCCATATTCCCCGCTTGCCCAAACATAGGGTCCAGACACGCAATATACTGCTGCCAGCAAAACCCCTGCTTTCTATAAGCCTCATAAATACGGCCTATTTTCGGCGCAGTCCTTCTGTTGACTACTGTCAGCACATTGAAATCCACTTTCGCTTCCTGCATCCGTTTTGCCGCATCTATTGCTTTCAAATAAGTGTCTTCCCCTTTGGCCCCTTTACGGTAAGCGTCATGGGTAGATTTCAGCCCGTCTATGGACAATCCTGCCAAAAAACGGTTTTCTGCAAAAAAATGACACCACTCCTCATTTATCAGATAGCCATTGGTCTGAATGGCATGGGATATTTCCACACGGTTTATATTATATTCTTTTTCATATTCCACCCATTTCCTGTAAAAAGGAAGTCCTGCCAGGGAAGGCTCCCCGCCCTGGAAAGCAAAAGTGCATCTCCCGGAGGCAAAAGCAAGCGCCTTTTTCACTACCTGCTCCATAACCTTTTCCTGCATAATCCCATAGGACGCCTGTTCCCGGTGTTCCATTTCATCTGCGTAAAAGCAATACCGGCACCGCATATTGCACAGTCCGGAAGCCGGTTTCACCAAAATATAAATTTCCGGCACTTTTCCACCTCCCATTCATTCATAACTGTAATCCTTAATAGCATTCTATATAAATATGGCTTTCCGTTATCAGGATATCCGGTTTCCGGTCATAATCCTCAGATGGAACCTTTTCCTGCACCTGCAGGTCAAAGCATAAAGCTATCGTTGCCAGCCCGGTATGTTTCTCCAGATAACGGTCATAATATCCGCCCCCATAGCCAATCCGGTTCCTGCCCTTATCAAACACAGCTCCAGGCATAACCATAAGACAGCTCCCTTCCTTTTGGTCAGCAACCGCAAACTGCAGTCCTTCCTGCCCCTTAGGCTCGTTTATTCCCTTATATCCCTCTGCCAGTCCCTCCAAAGAAAATATGCGGTAAAATTCCATTTCCTTCCCTTGCACTTTCGGGCAATACACTTTTTTCCCAAGCTTCCAAGCCTGCCTCATCAAAGCGTATGTGTCTGCTTCGCTTCTGTAACTTGCATAACACAGGATGCTGTCTGCTTTTTGAAACAGCGGGTGGTTCACTGTTTTTTCCGCAATCTGCCGCCCCTTCCTTTCCCGCTCATCTGCCCCCATCCCGTCACGCAGTTCTAATACCCGCTTTCTAATGAGCGCTTTTGTGTCCATATTTTTCCCCAAGGTTCGTGATGGAACCGTCTGTTTCCTGAATGTCAATATTGTTCAACTGCCCCCGCAAGCTGGCCCTGATGTTGGCAATATATTCACTGCGCAGCGCAGCCTGCTCCTTCTTCTCTGCCTCACTCAGTCCTTCCGCCTGCGACTTTCGGTACAATTCATTAATCCGTTTGATTTTCTCCTCCATACAGCCTCCTTTATCCTTCCCAGCTTTCTGAAAGGACTCCCTGCCTCTTCCCTCTTCATTTATGCATATTCTCTACAAATTCCGGCAAATCAAAATACACTTCCCGTTTTCCAACAAATAAAGTCCCGATATCCTGACCGTCTAAAATGCGATGCAAAACCTTAATGTCCCTGCTATTGGCAATCACCATATCTATATTGGAACTGGCCGCAATTTTAGCGGCAACCAGTTTGGTGTTCATCCCTCCGGTGCCTACCCCGCTTCCGGTGGAAGATTTCCCCATCTCCATCAGTTCATCGCTCAATTCTTCCACCACATCAATAAACTCGGCATCCTTATTTTTCCTCGGATCGTCCGTATATAACCCGTCTATGTCAGAAAGCAGAATCAGCAAATCCGCTCCTACCAATGCCGCCACAATTGCTGACAGGCTGTCATTGTCGCCAAACTCTATTTCATAAGTGGCAACCGTGTCATTTTCATTTACCACTGGAATGACTCCCAGCCGGAACAATTCCGAAAATGTATTGTGCGCATTGTATCGGTTTAAATTGTCCACAATGGTATTTTTGGTCATCAAAATCTGAGCCGCCACCTGGTTATATTCCGCAAAAATCTTTTGATAGGTCATCATCAGCCGTGCTTGTCCGATGGCCGCGCACGCCTGCTTCAGCGCAATGGGACTTCCCCCCGGATGCTCCATGTCCGCCATATGTACGGCTTTTTTCCCCACCGCAATGGCTCCTGACGTAACCAATGCCACATCCTTGCCCCGGTTCCTCATATCGCACAGTTCCCTTACCAACACATCCAGTTTCGTGTAGTCCAAATCCCCGGTTTCCGGATGCTGCAAAGAAGAAGACCCGATTTTTACCACAATCCTCTTTTTATCCCTTAACGCCTCCCGAAACTTTCTTTTCCGCTCCTGGCTCTTTTCCATTTTTCTTCCTCCCTGCCCCGCTGCTTTTTACCAGTTGTAAAAAGGACGGTCCATATGTAAAAAAGGACGGTATCACAGATATTTATCATACCTCATATGTAAGGAAAAGTAAATAGAATATGCTGGCTGCCCCCTCAAGCGCAGCTAATTTCCATCTAGTCCCCAACTAGTAATAAAGACCTACTTGCATATTCTTTAGAATTACATTATAATAACTATAAAAGCAAAACAAATGATTAGATAGCGTGTAGAAAGGGGATTTGTATGTTCAAACTTATTCTGGATCATGTAGTTGGCATATTCCTTTTGGCTTTCCTTCTTTACTCCTTTTACTGGAATCTTACACGTCTAGGTTCTTTCCTTGCCTGTTTCAAAGTAAAAAACTGTGTAAATAATAACTGTGTGTTCAGTGGAGTCTGTCCGAAATGGGAAGAATCCTATACGGAAGAAGAGATACAGGAAATTTATGACCTTCTGGAAGAATACCGGAAAAAAATACGAGAAAAAGAATCCCCTAAACCGACTTCTGACTCTGGGTCTATATAAAATAGACCTTTTTTTATTGCCCATGACCAGATAGCAAACCAATGACAAATATGCCCGGAAACCTATCCGCCTGATATACCGTTTATCAAAGTCCATAATTTAGATTTCTAAAAACACAGAAAGGTACCTACCCATGATAGATACCTTTCCTCATGTAAAAGGGGAATTTTACAGTACCAATCATTGCTTGAATGATTAATACAAATAGAATTATAACATGGCATATGGCATCTGTATTTGCACAATCAGCTCAAATATTGTGCAAATCCCATTGCATGCCATATATTTTTCCCCATCTTAATCCTCGCCGCCCTCTGCGACTTTTGCTGCGCGGGACGCCACTTCCTTCTCCTGCACATCGCTGGGAGCCTGCTCATACCTGGAAAATTCATACGTATAAGTCCCGCGTCCGCCAGTCATGGAACGCAAATCCGTACAATAGCCAAACAACCCTGTCATCGGGATATCCGCTTCAATGACCTGCTTGCCGCCTGCAGGGTTCATGCCAAGCACCCTGGCCCGCCTTTTGTTTAAATCGCCCATAACATCGCCCGTATAAGCATCCGGCACTGTTACCTTCAATGAAGCGATTGGCTCTAAGAGTACCGGATGGGCATCCATAAAGCCCTTCTTAAACGCCTGTATCGTTGCCATCTTAAACGCCATTTCTGAAGAATCCACCGGATGATAGGAGCCATCGTACAGCACAGCCTTTACCCCCACTACCGGATATGCCGCAAGGGGGCCTTTCAGGACGGATTCCTGCAGCCCTTTTTCCACTGCCGGGAAATAGTTTTTCGGAACTGCCCCGCCTACCACTTCCTGTTCAAATTCAAAAGCCTTCCCCAAATCGCCCAACGGCGCAAAACGCATCTTTACATGGCCATACTGTCCGTGGCCCCCGGACTGCTTCTTATATTTATATTCCACATCGGAATTTTTCTTAATCGTTTCACGGAACGCTACTTTGGGCTGTGTCAGCTCCACTTCTACCTTATATTCATTCTTCAGCCTGCTGCAAATCACATCCAGATGCAAATCACCCATACCATAAATCAAAGTCTGTCTGTTCTCCGCATCGTTCACTACTTTTAACGTCTGGTCTTCATGGGACATCTTCTGCAATGACTGCGCCACCTTGTCAATCTCGCCTTTGTTCTTTGCCCGGTAGCGCATATATGTATAAGGAGTGGAAATCTCTGTCTTGCCATATTTAATCGTGGTGGCCTTCGTGGAAAGCGTATCCCCCGTTCTGGCCGCTGTCAGCTTGGCAATGGCTCCAATATCCCCTGCATGGAGTTCCTTCATCTCCGAAGGCTTGCTTCCCTGCAGCACATACAGTTTGCTTACCTTCTCCTCCACATCCTTATCGCTGTTGTAAATCAAATCATCCGCTTTTAACACGCCAGAACATATCTTTACCAAAGAATACTTCCCGATAAAGGGATCCACAATGGTCTTAAAGATATAAGCGGATTTCGCTTTGGAGAAGTCGTAATTTGCCTCAAAAATCTCATTGGTCTTTAAATTAATGCCCGCAATCTCCTTATTCTCCGGACTGGGCATATATTTCACGATATCATCCAGCAAGGTATAAATCCCCTGGCAAAGCAAACTGGAACCCATTGTCATAGGCACAATGGCCCCGTCAATTACATTGGTGCGCAAAGCCGCCCGAATCTCCGCTTCCGAGAAAGTCTCCCCGCCAAAATACCTTTCCATAAAGTCTTCGCTCGTCTCCGCCACCGCTTCCATCAAGGTATCTTTGCATAGCTGCAGATTTGCTTTGCTGTACTCCGGCACTTCACAGTCCACCACTTCCTTGCCCTGCCACCTGTGTCCGGTTTCTGTAATGACATTGACATAACCTACGAATTTCTCATTTTCCCGGATAGGCAAATGAAACGGCGCCATCTTCTTGCCATAAGCGTTCTTCATATCCTCCACTACCTGACGGAAAGAAGCATTGTCCACATCCATATCCGTTACGAAAATGAAGCGGGGCAGCTTGTACTTTTCGCAAAGCTCCCATGCCTTCTCCGTCCCCACTTCCACGCCTGCCTTGCCCGACACTACAATAATTGCAGCGTCCGCAGCGCCTACCGCCTCTTCCACTTCCCCAACAAAATCAAAGAAACCGGGGGTATCCAGAATATTTATCTTCACGCCCTCCCATTCAATCGGCACAACCGATGTGGAAATAGATATCTGTCTCTTCTGTTCTTCTTTCCCAAAATCACTCACTGTATTTCCATCGGATACCTTCCCCATCCTGGAAGTAATCCCAGACAAATATGCCATTGCTTCCACCAGGCTCGTTTTACCGCTTCCGCCATGGCCGAGCAAAACTACGTTTCTAATTTTGTCCGTCGTATAAACATTCATATCAAATCCTCCGCTTTCTGCTGTTTTTGGGTATGATGCAAAAACAACCCACTCCAAAACCCATGTGTCCATTTTACTAAAACTTTCTGTTTTTTACAAGGGAATTTGCACAATTTGCACATTCTTTTTATGTTTTCTTAATATATTTGCATGATATTTTCAACCATCCTGCATTTTGTCTTACGTTTTTCTCCATTGACTTTCGCACGTTGAAGCGTTATACTATTACTAATCTATTATAGAATCGAGGAGTAAAAACATGATTGTCATTATGAAGCCAAACGCCGCGCCCCAAAGCGTGAATGCCGTATTATCTTTTGTCGAAAAACACGGTCTGCAGACCCACCTTTCCCAAGGAGAGGAAGTTACCATTATCGGCATCGTTGGGGACAAAACCAAACTCCCCACGGAAAATTTGGTCAGCTACAAAGATGTGGACCGCATCGTTCCCGTTACGGAAAGCTATAAATTGGCCAACCGGAAGTTTCATCCGGAGCCTACAACAGTCCAGGCAGGCAGCGCCAGCATCGGCCCCGGCAGCCTGACCATTATGGCTGGCCCCTGCGCTGTGGAGACGGAAAGCCAGCTTGTGGAAATCGCCCAGGCGGTAAAGGAAGCCGGCGCCACTATCCTGCGCGGCGGCGCTTACAAACCGCGGACTTCTCCCTACTCTTTCCAGGGATTGGAAGAAGAGGGGCTGCGCTATATGAAGGAAGCCGGAAAAGCCTTTGGGCTGGCTACCATCTGCGAAGTCGTCAGCCAGGAAGCCATTGAAGCCGCCGTAAAATATGTGGATATGATTCAAATCGGCGCACGCAATATGCAGAATTTCATCCTATTGAAAGAAGCCGGGCGTTCCGGCCTGCCTGTCCTGCTCAAACGGGGGCTGTGCGCCACCATTGACGAATGGCTCAATGCCGCGGAATATATCATTGCAGAAGGCAACCCCAATGTTGTGCTTTGCGAAAGAGGCATCCGCACCTACGAAACTTCCACACGCAATACGCTGGATTTAAGCGCCATCCCTGTACTCCGGGAACGGACGCATCTTCCAATCATTGCGGATCCGTCCCATTCCACCGGTTCCTACCGCTATGTGCCGCCTATGGCAAAGGCCGCCGTTGCCGCCGGCGCAGACGGACTGATGGTGGAAGTCCACAATAACCCGGCCTGCGCTCTCTCTGATGGCCCTCAGTCGCTTACTTTCAAAAAATTTGCCCGGCTCACTTCCGAGCTGAAACCGCTCTGCGCTCTGTTCGGACGGGAATGATAAGCGCATGGCGTAAATCAGGATAGGAGATATATTTTATGGACATTTTCCCTACCAATGCCACTTCCATAGGTTTTCTCGGACTTGGCCTGATTGGCGGCTCCATTGCCAAAGCGCTCAAAGCCGCCTGGCCAGAAATCCGTTTGACCGTTTATGACCAAAAGGACGAAACTTTAACATTGGCCAAAAAAGAAGGCGTCGCAGATATTATTACCCATGCCATTGACGCTTCCTTTGGCTCCTGCGACTATATTTTTTTGTGCGCTCCGGTAGCCGCTAACGCCAAAAACCTGACTGCATTAAAAGAATATCTGTCGCCTCACTGTCTGCTCACCGATGTGGGAAGCGTGAAAAGCGGCATCCACAGCCATATAGAGGCCCTTGGCCTTTCCGCACAGTTTATTGGCGGGCATCCCATGGCCGGAAGCGAACGGTTCGGCTATGCCAACTCCAAAGCGCAGCTTTTAGAAAACGCTTACTATATTTTAACGCCCACAGACAAAACTCCTACAAAGAAACTGGAGGCTTACAAGGAACTCGTCACCTCCATGGGAGCCATCCCTCTTGTGCTGGATGCCCAACAACATGATTATGTAACCGCCGCCGTCAGCCATCTGCCTCACTTAATAGCCGCCTCCCTAGTCCGCCTGGTTAAGGACAGCGATTCCAAAGACAGCATTATGAAACGGATTGCCGCCGGCGGTTTCAAGGACATTACCAGGATTGCCTCTTCTTCCCCTGGGATGTGGCAGCAAATCTGTCTCTCCAATGCCGGCAATATCCTCTGTCTGCTGGATAATTATATCCAGGAACTGACTGCCATCCGGAATGGATTAGAAGAAAAAGACGGCGTCTGGCTGCAACGCTTCTTCCAGGAAGCGCAGGAATACCGGGACTCTTTCCTGGAAGCTTCCAGCGGGCCAATTAAAAGCGCATACACCCTTACCATAGACATTGCCGACCGCCCAGGCGCCCTGGCTTCCATTGCCACCCTGCTTGCGGCGCATAACATCAGCATCAAAAATATCGGCATTGCCCATAACCGGGAACGGGAAGAGGGCGCACTGCGCATTGAATTTTATACGGAACAGGGCAGCAAAACCGCCTGCCGTCTTTTGCAGGACGCAGGATACCCAAAAACTTTTCACTGAAACCGGAAAAAGAATCCCGCCAATGCGCCCAGCCATGCGTCATATCCTGTCCGGTTTCCCTTTGCTTTCTTCCTGCCGCTTTCAGACACGAGCGAAACAACAGGCGAAGCAGCCAAAACAAGGAGGCTACCTTTATGATATTCCAGAAAACTAATTATATAAAAGGGGAAGTCACTGTCCCCGGAGACAAATCCATTTCCCACCGTGCCGTTATGTTCGGCGCCCTTTCCAAAGGAAAAACGGAAATCACCAATTTCCTGCAGGGAGCGGACTGCCTGTCTACCATTGATTGTTTCCGTCGCCTTGGTATCAGAATCGAAAACCAGACCGACAAAATCACCGTATATGGCAAAGGGCTGGACGGTCTGTCCGCCCCCTCCTCCCTCCTGGATGCAGGCAACAGCGGCACCACTGTCCGGCTCATTTCCGGCATCCTGGCAGCGCAGCGTTTTGAAACCACGCTTACCGGAGACGCCTCCATCCAAAAGCGTCCTATGTTGCGGGTTATCGAACCGCTTACCATGATGGGCGCCCGGATTGAAAGCCTAAACGGCAACCACTGCGCCCCGCTGCGAATCACCGGAGCCTCTTTAAAAGGCATCCACTACCATTCAAACATCAGCTCCGCACAGGTAAAATCTGCCATCCTTCTGGCCGGACTCTATGCCGACGGCCCCACTTCCGTAACGGAGCCTTCGGCCAGCCGCAATCATTCGGAGCTGATGTTACGTACATTTGGCGCAGACATACATACTGTAAACAACACTGCCACCATTTATCCGCGCCCATCCCTGGAAGGCCAGCGCCTCCATGTGCCGGGAGACATTTCCTCCGCCGCTTATTTTATCGCAGCAGGTCTGCTTGTCCCTGGCGCAGACCTGCTAATCCGCAATGTTGGAATCAATCCTACCAGAGACGGTATACTGAAAGTGGCCAAAGCCATGGGGGCAGACATTGCTTTGCTCAACCAAAAACAGGAAGGAGAGCCAACTGCTGACCTTCATGTAACTTATCATCCGCTTCATGGAACCACCATTGGAGGGGACATCATCCCCACCCTGATTGATGAACTCCCCATCATTGCTATTATGGCAGCGGCAGCAAAAGGCATCACGGTCATCAAAGACGCGGCCGAACTAAAGGTAAAGGAATCCAACCGCATTGACGTTATGGTGAAAAACCTTTCTGCCATGGGCTGCGATATTACCGCCACAGAAGACGGCATGATCATCCATGGAAAAGACCCGGATGCCTGCCCACTGCACGGCGCAGTAATCCATGCCCATAATGACCACCGGATTGCCATGAGCTTTGCCATCGCTTCCCTGATTGCCGAAGGGGAAACAGATATCACTGACAGCGAATGCGTCGCTATCAGTTATCCGGAATTTTATAAAGACTTAAGAAAACTATGCGGGCAGTCCGGCTCATAGCATATGCCGGAATAAAAGAAAACTGGCCTGGGCAGTTCATAAATCCTAACCTGCCCGGGCCAGTAAAAACCATTTCTAAAAACAATGATGCGCAAAGACATTATTTCCCTTTTTCTTTCGAAACCGGAACTTTTAAACTTTTGAGATAAACTTTCTGTTCTGCCGTAATGCGACGGCTTTCCACTGCTTTCTGAATCGTTTTATTGTGCGTCCAGTCATCCAGCTTCTTCTCCTCTATCCATGGAAGCGTTTTTTCATACTGTTTTGCCAATGCCGTGGCAAAATACCAGGCAGTCATCATATTGATATAGTATTCCTCAGACCGGATTGCCGCTGCCATTTCCAGATACTCTACCTCAAAATCCTCTCCCAAATAATGCTCCATCAGCATCCCTACTGCAAACCGCACCGTATACGTCCTGTCAGACTCTATCCACTTCTTTATATATCCAAGCAATTCCCCCCGATGTTTTTTAAATATATCCGGTGACATCTGGTCACAGGTCGCCCAATTGTCCACAAAGGGCAGAAAACGGCAAACTTCCTCTATGCAGCGTTGAAAATCCTTTCTTTCCGAAACAATAAATGCATGAAGCTGGTTCTCATCAAAATATGTATGGGGAAGCTCTGTTAAAAAATCACCGATGTCTTCCCTCTTTACCATCTGTTTCGCCAGTTTGCGCAGCTTTGGCGTCCTTACGCCAATAACAGCCTCACTCTTTACCGTAGGGATTAATTTACTCTGGAAATCACGGTATTTCTCATCCTGCAAAGAAAACAGCGCTTCTATTATTTCATCTGTAATCATAGATACCCTCTTACCGGAAGCTCTCCTGCCATTCAGAAAACTTCGTCCTCCTTATGGTTCTCCCTGTCCATCAAATCATACACCTCAATCCGAAAAGCATCCGCATCCGAAAGCCCCATAAAAATAGCCCCATACAAAAATCCATCCTCGCGCTCCATTTTCCTGACAATTTTCAGAAGCACATGGATTACTTCCTTCGTCCAGATTGTAATATGCGACTCATAAACCGTATCCACTTCCAAATCCGCTTTGCTTATAAACCCACACCCGGACTTCGATAAATCATGAGTGCCGATTTTTATATAATCTTCCATTCCGTTATCAATCCGCTTGATAATCAGATTGGATTCCAAATCCATCCTTCTAAAACGCCTTTTTTCTTCTACCTCCATCATGCAGCCCCCCACAATCATCCTCTTTTGATGCACACTGTTTCCCTGTTCTATGACCTTTGTGCATCTATATAATAATAACCCATAAAATATTTTTTGTAAAGGACTCTGTGAAAAGATTATCAACAGACCAACATAGCGTCCCCAAAACTGAAAAACCGGTATTGTTGCGCAATTGCCTGCCGGTAAGCCGCCAGTACGTTCTCTCTGCCTGCCAAAGCGGAGACTAACATCACCAACGTAGACTCGGGCAGGTGAAAATTAGTAATTAGTGCATCCAACGCTTTAAACCGATATCCCGGATAAATAAATATTTCTGTATTCCCGCTGCACGCCTGCACGCATCCGTTTTCATCCGCTGCACTCTCCACGGTCCGGCAGCTCGTGGTGCCAACACAGATTACTCTTTTCCCGGACTGCTTTGCCTGGTTGATTTTCTCCGCCGTCTCTTTGCTTACTTCATAATGCTCAGAATGCATATGGTGTTCCAGTATATTGTCCGCCTTTACCGGGCGGAATGTCCCAAGGCCCACATGAAGGGTAACATAAGCGGTTTCCACCCCTTTTTCCCCAATCTTCTTTAAAAGTTCCTCCGTAAAATGCAGCCCTGCCGTAGGCGCCGCCGCAGAACCTTCATATTTCGCATATACTGTCTGGTAACGGTTTTTGTCCTCTAACTTATGGGTAATATAGGGCGGCAGCGGCATCTCCCCCAGTCTGTCCAATACCTCCTCAAAAATGCCTTCATAGGAAAACCGGATTTTGCGGTTCCCTTCCTCCAGCACATCCAATACTTCCCCGGTCAGCAGTCCGTTCCCAAACCGGAGAATCGTACCGGGCCGCGCCTTTTTCCCAGGTTTTACCAAAGTCTCCCAAATATCCTTTTCCAATCGTTTCAAAAGCAGTGTCTCTACCGCCGCCCCGGTGCCTTCCTTCACGCCAAGCAGCCGTGCCGGAAGCACTTTGGTATCATTTAAAACCAGGCAGTCCCCTGGCTCCAGATAATCAACTATCTCCCGGAAGATTTTGTGCTGCACCTTTCCGGTAACTTTATCCAAAACCAAAAGCCGTGATGCTGATCTGTCTGCAAGGGGATGCTGCGCAATTAACTCTTGCGGCAAGTCAAAATAAAAATCTGATTTTTTCATACTGATTCCAGTTCCGCGACAGCGTAAAAAATGCATTTTTTACGCTGTCGCTGTTTTGATTCCCATTTTGCATCTCTACGGAAAATTTATAGGGACGCATTCTCCAAAAACGCCACATATCCGCGCTTTGCCTCATAAACATCCGCTTTGCTGGTAGCTTCCCACGGCGCATGCATATTTAATACCGCAACGCCGCTGTCAATCACGTTCATCCCATACAACGCAAGGATGTACGCAATAGTGCCGCCTCCGCCTAAATCCACCCGGCCCAGTTCCGCTGTCTGGAACTGTACCTTCTCTTTGTCAAAGATAGCGCGGATATGCGCAAGGTATTCGGCATTGGCGTCGTTGGAACCACTCTTTCCCCTGGCTCCGGTAAATTTATTGAATACCATGCCATTCCCCAAAAATGCCACATTCTTCTTATCAAAGCTGGAAGCGAAGGAGGGGTCAAAGGCGCTGCTTACATCCGAAGAAAGCATACAGGAAGCCGCCAGACACCGCCTTACGTTCAACTCGCTGTATTCTCCCGCCAATTCCATTACTTCCGCCACCATATTTTCAAAGAAACGGGACTCCATCCCGGTCGCGCCCACACTGCCGATTTCTTCTTTATCCACTAAAATGCAGCATGCCGTCCGCTCCACTTCCTGAATTTCCAATATTGCTTTCAGGGAAGAGAATGCACACACTCTGTCGTCCTGGCCATAAGCCAAAATCATGCTCCGGTCAAAACCAGCCTCCCTGGCTTTGCCTGCAGGCACCACTTCCAACTCGGCGGAAATAAAATCTTCCTCTTCTATTTCATAACTTTCTTTCAAAATGGACAGCACACCCTTCTTCACTGCCTCTTTCGCCGCATCCTTATTCTTCTTTCCCTCTTTTTCCTTTTTCTCACTTTTTTCTTTATTTACCGTAAGCGGCTTGTTGCCGATAATAATATCCAATGCCTCCCCTTCGATTACCTTCGCCGCCTTTTTCTCCAACTGTTCCGCTGCCAGATGAATCAGCAAATCCGATACAAAGAAAACCGGGTCGTCTTCCGCTTCCCCAATATTCACTTCTACCGTTGTACCTTCTTTTTTTACTACCACACCGTGGATAGCCAACGGAATCGTCACCCACTGATACTTCTTCACCCCACCGTAATAATGGGTATCCAGATATGCAAAACCGCCTTCTTCGTACAGCGGATTCTGTTTAATATCCAGCCGCGGGGAATCAATATGCGCCCCCAAAATGTTCATCCCCTCTGCCATCGGTTTTTTCCCAATCTGGAACATAACAATGGATTTATTCATCCAAACCGCATATACTCTGTCCCCGGTTTTCAAATGCCTCTTTTCCTTTATGCAAGTCTGCAGCTCTTGATAGCCCTCTTTCTCAATCCGGTTTACAATTGCATCAATACATTCCCTCTCTGTCTTCCCTTCATTCAGGAATTCCATATACTCCTGCGCATGGCATTCCAACTCTTCCAACTGCTTCCCATTATAGGTTGCCCATACATTTTTCCTATCCATTTCCAACGCCTCCTTTTCTGCACATTAACTCCAATTAAACCACTTCGGACAAAACCACAGCGGCCCAAAGCTTTCCAAACCGCTTCTTTCCACACCTGTTACGCCCGCAATTCAATCCCCATCGTCTCTAACCCGTTCAAAATTTTCTTCATGGCTGTGGTCACATCTTTTTCTTCCAACGTCCTGTCCTTTGCCCGGAACGTAATAGAGTAGGCCACAGACTTGAAGCCCTCTTTAATCTGGGCTCCTTCATATATATCAAACAACTGATAGCTCTCCAGGATTTTGCCTCCCCGCTGCTCAATCATAGCCTCAATTTCCCCTGCCAGAACCGCTTTTGGCACAACCATGCTAATGTCCCGGGAAACGGCCGGATACCTTGCAACCCCCTCATATTTCCGGTCAAAGGTTGCAAACGGTTCCACCTCCGGCATATCCAACACCGCCACATATGCCTTTGTTCCAATATCATAGTTGTCGCACACCTCCGGGTGTACCTCCCCCAAATACCCAACCACTTTCCCGTCATAAACAATATCCGCCTGCCGACCGGGATGCAGAAACGGTTTCCCTGCTTTCGGGTCGTAAACCACCTTTTTCCTCATGCCGATGCTGTCAAAGAACTCTTCCGCCACGCCTTTCATAGTATAAAAATCCCCTTCTCCATACATCCCAAGCGTAAACTGCATTCTTTCATCCGGCAATTCCGTCAGCGGCAGGGCTTTGGGCAGATAAACATTCCCCAATTCGTACAGCCGCACATCCTTATTCCTTCTATTATAATTGGTTGCCAGGCTGGTCAGCATCCCATTTAAAGAAACCGTGCGCATAATGGAAAAATCTTCACCCAAGGGATTTGCAATGGTAATAGCCTGCCTGAAAGGACTGTCCTCAGGAAGCAGCAATTTATCAAACACTTTCGGGCTTTCGAAGGAATAGCACATCCCCTGGGAAAAACCGCAGTATTCTGCAATATCCCTTGCTTTTTGCTCCACCCGCAATTTGAAAGGCAGCTTCCCTGTGGTAGCCTCCCCAGTGGGCAGCGACACCGGGATTTTATCATACCCATAAAATCTGGCCACTTCCTCCGCAATATCCGCCTGTCCCTGCAAATCCTGACGGAAAGAAGGAATCTCCAGCATTCCGGACTGTGCATCATACTTTAACTCAATCCGTTCAAAGATAGCAAGCATCTCCTCCTTGGAAATATCCGTACCCAATAACCCATTGATTGCCTCTGCATCAAATTTAATCTTTACCGTTTCCTTCCCTGGGGCATAAACATCCACCATACCGCCTACCACTTCCCCGCAGCCTAATTCCTGAATCAACTGGCACGCACGGTTAATGGCTTCTTGCGCACTGTGGGGATCCAGCCCTTTTTCAAACTTACCCGAAGCATCGGTGCGCAGCCCTACCCTTTTGGCCGACTTGCGGATATTCGTCCCGTGAAACGTGGCAGCTTCCAACAGTACGGTCTTGACATTATCCGTAATTTTGGAATTCTCACCGCCCATAATCCCCGCCAGCCCGATTTCCTTCTCTGCGTCACAAATCATAAGAATATCATGATCTAACTTCCGCACCTGGCCATCCAACGTCTCAAATTCATCCCCGTCCTTTGCCCTTTTCACAACAATTTTATGTCCGGCTACCTGTTCCAAATCATAGGCATGCATGGGCTGACCGTATTCTTCCATCACATAGTTGGTAATGTCCACCAAGTTGTTAATCGGGCGAATCCCGCTGGCTGCCAGACGTCTTTGCATCCACTTAGGAGAAGGGCCGATTTTAATATTGGTGCAGACTCTTGCCGTATAACGCGGACAAAGCTCCGTATCCTGCACTTCCACGGATATATAGTCTTCCACCCTCTCCCCGTTTTCCTTTATTTCTATTTTCGGCGCCACAAAAGGCTTCCGGAACGTAGCTGCAGCCTCCCGCGCAATCCCCAATACACTGTAACAGTCTACGCGGTTGGAGGTAATTTCATACTCAAACACCGTATCCCGCAGCCCCAGGGCTTCCACTGCATCGCTGCCCAACTGCAGGCTCTCCCCTCCATCCTCATTTCCAAAAATATAAATTCCGCTTTCCGGCGCTTCCGGGTACATATCCCTGGAACTGCCCAATTCTTCAATGGAACACATCATCCCTTCCGAAGCAACGCCGCGCAGCTTCCCGGCCTTAATCACAATCCCCTCTTCCGGAAGCGGCCCGCCGTCATGCCCCCCGGCTACCTTACCGCCATCCAGAACCACCGGCACTTTGTCGCCCACCTTTACATTCGGCGCCCCGGTTACAATCTGCACTGTCCGCTCTCCCACATTTACCTGGCACACAATCAGTTTATCCGCATCAGGGTGTTTTTCAATCTGCTCTATTTGCCCTACCACTATTTTCTCCAGGTTTTTATCCAGCCTTTCAAATCCTTCCACCTTCGTCCCGGATAATGTCATTGCATCACAATATTCCTGGTCCGTACACTCCAGCTCCGGCACATATGCCTTAATCCATGACAACGCTGTATTCATGCTATCTTCATTCCTTTCCTCGCTAACTCCAGAATTTTATTCTTACTTTTTCATTTTTATTTTGCCTTCAACCGATGGCCAGTCAACAAACTGCCGCAATCCTGTTAAAACTGTCGCAAAAAACGTATATCATTTTCGTATAACAGCCGCATATCATCTATTTCATACTTCAACAGCGCAATCCTCTCCAAGCCTACGCCAAACGCAAACCCTGTATACTCTTTGGGATGAATCCCACTCATCTCCAGCACATGAGGATGAACCATGCCACAGCCCAATATCTCAATCCAACCGCTTCCCTTACAGAACCGGCAGCCGCTTCCCCCACATTTAAAACAGGAAACATCCATTTCCGCGCTGGGTTCTGTAAACGGGAAATGATGGGGGCGGAATTTTACCCTGGTCTTTTCCCCGAACAGCTCTCTGGCAAACTCTGCCAGTGTGCCTTTCAAATCCGCAAACGTAATGCGCTTGTCAATCACCAGTCCTTCGATTTGATGGAATGACGGGGAATGTGTGGCGTCCACCTCATCGGAACGAAATACCCTTCCCGGCGCAATCATACGGATGGGGAGGCGCCCTTTCTCCATTTCATGCACCTGTGTGGAGGATGTCTGCGTTCTTAAAAGGAGATCCTGCGTAATATAAAAGGTATCCTGTTCATCCTTCGCCGGATGCCCGTCCGGAATATTCAGCGCTTCAAAGTTATAGTAATCTTTCTCCACTTCCGGGCCTTCCACCACTTCATAGCCCATACCAATGAAAATCCGTTCCACTTCCTCCAAAGCAATGGTATTGGGATGGCGATGCCCCACATTGTTTTTCTTTGCCGGAAGCGTCACATCAATGACTTCCGCTTTCATCTTCGCCTCACGCAATGCCCGTTCCATCTTCTTTTTGGAGGATTCCAATACCTTTTCAATCTCTTCCCTGGTTTCGTTGACCCACTGCCCCACTTTGGGCCGTTCCTCAGGCGAAAGCTCCTTCATCCCCTTTAAAACGGCAGTCAATTCCCCCTTCTTGCCCAGATAGTTCACACGGATTTCATTTAACTTATCCAATGCCTCACTGGATGCAATCTGCCTTAATGCCTCTGCTTTAATTTGTTCCAATTTCTCTTTCATCTGCTCTCCCTTTCTTTCCCTTTCTCTCTTTCCCCTGCCTGCCATGCAGGAGCATATTGCGTCAGCAGTGTATTTTCCTATAAAATAAATAATCCCTGACACTATTTCCAATATAATGTCAGGGACGAAATAATCCGCGGTACCACCCATTTTCCCGTCTATAGGCAAATCCTGCCTGTTACGGGCCACTTTCTCCATTTAACGCATGGCAACGTCCTGTACTACTTACCCAAAAGCAACGATGTTCTTACAGGAAGCTCCGGCGGGAAATTCAAACCGCATCTGAACTCAGGAAAGCTTCCAGCCAATGACTCTCCCTCTCTGACAGAAAATGCGTTCTTTAATACGCAGAACCGCTCCTGTTTCTGCGCCTGCGCCTTCACAGCCTATATTTATTTCTTATTCTATTTTCAACTGTTTCCCATTCTAGTGAATCTTTTAGCGCTTGTCAAGCCTTTTTGCCAAAATAGCAGGGAAATCAATGCAAAAAATCTTTATCCTTTCCTCGCTTTCCTGCACAATGCAAAATACTGATACACCGGCTCCAAATAACGGTTGAGATACGCGCCAATCAAAATAATATAAATACACATATACATCCAAAGCATAATAATCACAATCGTCGCCAGATTCCCATAAGTGCTGAAATCATTAATCCTTCCTACGTAAATGGAAAAAGCCCAGGAAAATACATTCCAAAGGACTGCCGAAAACACAGCCCCCGGAATCTGATATATCAACTTCAACTTTTTATTAGGTATGTAAGCATACATCATGGAAAATCCTGCCGTCATCACCAACATGGAAAACAACAGCCGGAAATGCAGCATAAAATCAAAAAAATGCTCTGTCTGCGGAATATTCCGTATTAACCCGCTGACCAACGCGTTGCCAAATACCATTACAATGAGAGACAACAACACTACCGCCAGCAAAATCACCGTATAGAAAGCGGCAATCATCCGGACTGCCACATAATTACGGTTTTCCTCCACATCATTGATTTCATTCAGCCCCCGGATTAAGGCCAACATTCCTTTGGAAGCCGACCAAAGGAGGGTAACGGCCGCAACGGAAATTACGCCTGCCGATTTCGCATAGACATCCTCAATAATGGAAATAACAAGGGAGTCCACCATATCCGGCGTAATCTCCGTCATAAAGGTCATAAGGTTGGCTTTGGTAAGCGTGGTGTACGGAATAATCGCACATAACAGTATCAATATCGGTATCAGTGACACAAAGAGGAAAAAGGCTGTGCTGGCCGCAAATGCGCTGATATTTTTCCGGTTCATGCGAATTTGGAAATCTTTCCCGATATAAAACATTCTTTTTATCATAATTTTATCACTTCCCCGTCAGTACACATCCCTCACTTCACAGGAAGCATAGAAAAAGGTTAGTATATCTTCTGAGGAAAATCCTTTCTTAGCCATCTCTTTTGCACCGTTTTGGGACATCCCTACCCCATGGCCGTAACCGCCGCCGGCTAACCTATATCCTACCACAACATCCCCATCTTTACCAGCCTCAATAGTAAAATAACCGCTGGGCAGCAAATTTGCGGAAGACGCCTGGCTGCCATCCTGCCGTATGACTTTTGCGTCCCCATTGTTTAATACATAACGGATATTATGCTCCGAAATGACTTTAATGGTATTTCTGGAACCCTCAATCACCAGTTCGTCCGCCACACCGCCACCGCCCCGTCTCGTAATGGAAATATTCCTGATTTCTCCCAGTTTCCCGATTTCCCTGCTTTCATACCCGCCTTCCTTATCCTTTGTCAGCACCAGCCTGGAATTGGCTTCATACCGTTTCTTAATATCTTCCAACAACTCTTCCGTATCCAGCTTTTCCACCTCATATTCCCAACGGTACCAGGCTTCCCCGCTTTCATAGTCCGAAGGGTAGGCATTGGTGATAAACGTTTTAAAAGCCTCTTCTTCTTTCAACCCATCCCCGTCATACTCCCCCTCTTCCTCTCCGATACGCTTCGCCTGCAAATAGGAAGTATCTTGCGCACTGTCCGATTTCCAAACCCCTGCGTCTGTCCCAAAGCCACAGGAAGTGGAATAATAGTAAGAACCGCACAGTTCCTCCCCATAGTAGAGCAGTTTCCCTTTCGTTTCCCTCACTGCCTTGGTAGTCTGTGCATTTTCCGAAATATTGTTATAAACCTGATAACCTGCGCTGTCATCCACATGGGCGCCAAAAGCCGCAATTCCGGAATGGAGCATATTCCGATAAGCATAAGTCCTGGCGCAAATCGCCTGTGCCTTCAAAGCCTCCAGCGGATAAGAAGCTGGCATTTCACTTGGCACCACCGAATACAGGTATTCCTCCAATAGCGTCTCATTGACCACTACCAGCCCTTCCGGCGTTTTGGCAATTTCTATGTTCCCACGATAAGCCGGCTCTCCCTGCGACCGTTCCACTGAAAGCAGCCGGACTTTCCCGGTCAATGCGGCAGGCTCTACATAAATCCTGTCCCCTGTAAAATATTCGCTGTCTTTATCAAGGATAACCACCTCCCCGGCCTGATACCCTTTCTCCTCCATCTTTCCATATGGCCCATAGCGCAACGTAAAATCCGTGTCCGCCGTCAGCTTTACTTCTTCATGATAAGCTCCGTTATACCCGGTATTTTTAATGACCACCCGGATATTCTCCATAGCTTCGTCCCTTGTCAGCAACCCGGCGCAGACCACACCGTCCTCCAAGACAAAATCCGTAAAATCATAACCAATCCGCAGCTCCTGCTGCCCGCCTTCCTCCAGGCTTCCATACAGTTTATATACCTTCATATCCTCCTGATACGGATACTTCCCGGCTCCTTCCACTTCAATCTCCCCATCCCTCACACTAAGAAGTTTCCCGGTAATTTTCTCATCCTTCACCTTCACTGACTGTAGCTGTCCGTCTGCAAAAACCAAATCAGCCACCTGCTCACGCCATAGTTTTTCCGCTTTGCCATAAGGCGCCCAAATTTCCCAACCTTGGTAAAACACCTGGAGCCTTTTCCCTTCTTCCGCTTCCATTACCCAAATATTTTTCCAATCCATCCCACGGCTTAACACTTCCTGTATCACCAACAATGCCCCGTCCTTCTGCCAGGCCCGCAGCGTCTGGTATTTGTGACTGTAAAAAGCATCCGAATGAAAAGAGAATACCCCTTCTTCCGCCAAAAGACTGTTTTCCTCCAATGGGCCGCTTTCTTCCAACGCGTTTAAGCCGCCTGATACCTCGCTCCCTATCCCTAGCACCGTTACATCCGTCAGGGAAATTCTATCCTGCATCCCGCTTTTTTCCAGTGCGCTTTGATAACATGCGTCCCAGTCTTCCTTTAGCAGGAAATGCTCTTCCCGGTACTTTTTCCCAAATTCCGTTTTCCTCTCTTTCCGATCCGGCATCCCGGCTATGCCGGACTCTAATAAATCTGTCCAGTCCAAAAACTGCCCATAGGTGAACAAAGCCTCCCTATCGGCCTCCAATGCATCTTTCCATCCTATGTAAACCTTATCCTGACCATGCGCCGCCTCAAAATCTTCCTCCAGCGCTTGCGTCAGAATCAGCACATCCTGCAGCCGTACATAATCGCCGCCCGGCTGCTCCACGCGGTTCATTCGAATGCTCATAGCCAGAATATACCCAATGACCGCCATACCTGCCAAAATCAACAGCAGTTTTCCAAAAAGCCTTTCCTTTTCGCCCATCCATACCCCCATTGCAATCCGGTTTCTTGTAATACAAAAAAGCAGCCGGAAGGCTGCTTTTTCTTTTGTAGTAAACTACAAATCCCCCAAAATGCCGGTTCCTGTACTTCGACTCCTAGCCGCGCTAGGTGGGTAACCGCAACCTTACTTTTGCCTTCCCCTCCAATCCACGTATGACAACGCGATGCGCTCCATATGAGTGGGGGCTTGACAGCCATAAGACAATATAGGAATCCCGTTTAAAGTAAATGTAGGTTCAAAATAACAAGAGTTATCGTACATTCCAGGTTAGTTCTATTATATCCAATGATGGCGGAAATTACAACTGTAAATTTTGGAATTTTACCGTTTCTTCACCGGTTTCTTCATCTTTCCGGTTGCCGTAACGTTATTGGCGGCATTGACTTCATCCATCCACTTGTCTTTCCATTCCAAAAACGCTTTTTCTGCGTCCGGCTGAATGATATTGACCGGATGGTATCTGTCATCCTTCAAGTATTCCCCTGACACCGTCAGGGAAACGATTTCCTTCTGCTCCTTATCATACAGCTCTACCCAGTTCTGTCCCTTCTTCGTATTCACTACGCCAAGATCACTCTTTCGGATACAATATGCATCCCCGCTTTTCATGTCGCCGGAGTCAAAAGACAAGGGTACGATATAAATACTTTCCTGATTAAAAGCAACTGCATAATACCAGTAAGTCGTTGTAGTCTTTCTTCCCTGGTAGGTTTCCCATTCCCAAGTTGCATAAGCCCTCGTATACTTTTCCGCTTCCGGCGCTTTGTTCTGCAGGATATCCATTACTTTTTGTTTATCCTCACCCGTACTTGCCTTACCTCTGTTAATCTTATCCCGAATCAAAACAAAAATAACAACCACAACAATTACGCCAATCGTAATCATTACCATCTGTGGTACAGTAAGGCCATAATATGTAGTCAGCAGCATATTCTTCTCCTCCTCATTTGCTATATTTCACCCTTATCTTTTTTCCGTCCGTTTCCTATTCTTTCTTATCGCATTTCCTGGTTCCAATATCTATAACTTATGCCAAATTACACAATCCCCTGTGCAGTCATAGCATCCGCCACTTTTAAAAACCCTGCAATGTTTGCCCCTGCCACATAGTTGCCTTCCATGTTATACTTTTTTGCCGCATCGTCCAGGTTGTGGAAAATATTTACCATAATGTTCTTCAGTTTGCCGTCCACTTCTTCAAAAGTCCAGCTCAAACGTTCGGAATTCTGGCTCATTTCCAATGCGGAAGTTGCCACGCCGCCTGCATTGGCTGCTTTGCCTGGCGCAAATAATACGCCATTCTCCTGCAAATATTGCGTCGCTTCTATCGTAGTAGGCATATTTGCGCCCTCTGCCACGGCAATGCAGCCATTTGCAACTAACGCCTTTGCATCGTCTAACAGCAGTTCATTCTGCGTTGCGCAAGGAAGAGCCACGTCACATTTCACGCTCCACACGCCGGAACCGGCGCCCTCTGCGCTTTTGCCTTCATGGTATACCGCGCTGCTTCTTGCTGCCGCGTATTCAGTCAGCCTAGCCCGTTTCACTTCTTTTACTTCTTTTAAAAGCACTACGTCTATCCCTTCCGAATCATAAATCCAGCCCGTGGAATCCGATACGGTAACAACCTTTGCCCCTAACTGTTGCGCTTTCTGACAAGCATAAATCGCCACATTCCCGGAACCGGAGATTACCACCGTTTTCCCTTTGATGTCATGCCCGTTGCACTTTAACATTTCCTCCGTCAGATAAAGCAAGCCATAACCGGTCGCTTCCGTCCTCACCAGGGAACCGCCGTAGGATAATCCTTTTCCGGTAAGCACACCTTCATATACGCCGCGGATTCTTTTATATTGTCCATACATATAGCCGATTTCCCGCGCACCGGTGCCGATATCGCCAGCAGGCACGTCTGTGTCAGCCCCTATGTACTTATTTAACTCTGTCATAAAGCTCTGGCAAAACGCCATCACTTCTCTGTCTGATTTCCCCTTTGGATCAAAGTCGGAACCGCCTTTTCCGCCGCCGATGGGAAGCCCTGTCAGGGAATTTTTGAAAATCTGTTCAAACCCAAGAAATTTGATAATGCCAAGATTTACGCTGGGATGCAGCCGCAGCCCGCCCTTATATGGCCCGATGGCGCTGTTGAACTGCACGCGGAATGCATTGTTTACCTGCACCTGCCCTTTATCATCCACCCAAGGCACACGGAACAGCAACTGCCTTTCCGGCGTAACCAGCCTTTCCAGAAGCGCATCCCTCCTGTAGGCTTCCTCATTTGCCTCAATCACTACACGAAGGGATTCCAGCACCTCTTTCACTGCCTGATGGAACTCCGGCTGTGCAGGATTCTTTTCCACTACTAAGTTAAATACCTCGTCTACATATGACATTGTCTATGACCTCCTTCTCTTCCCTAACCTTTAAAAGCATAACCGCCGGAAAGGCTTCCGCCAAACAGGCGGACAGACCAACCCGGATAAAACATATATCCATATCATATTATATAATGCAGAAACAAATTGTACAAGCGCTTTAATTCATTACACTGTAAAAGTTTTCTGCCTCCACTCTTCATTTTTTAGATATATTGTACAATAATACATGTATATAATTATAGGTATTTCTTTAGCCGCTCGATATTTTTCTCTTCAAAATCCATCAATTCCTTTGCAATTTCCAGAGAAAACCTGCCTGCACGCTCATGATGGTTCAACGCCTTGCACATATCCGTAATCCCCCGGTTGCTCCCCTGAATCATCAGCTCTGCAATATGGCTTGTGCTTGTATTGAAAAGCGTATTGGAATGGATACCGCCCACAAGCATCATCTGGCTGATATTGTTGGTCCGGTAAGGTTCCGCTTTTCCTTCCAATATCTGGTCCAATGCCTTGTTGTGGATTTCCGAATATTTCAGCGACTGCCTGGACAACTGCACCGCCAAATCATCATCATAAACTTTGTCACTGATTGTGTCGATTGCCTTCATAGCCATTTCCGTGTTCTTCTGCACTTCCCGCAGGATTTCCGCATCATCCCTTTTCATTTCCCATTTGCCTCCTGTTCCTGAATTCCTGTCCTTCCTGTTTTACAAGCATTCTGCTGATTAACGCAGTCCCTAAAAAAATAAGACGCAGCCACAAGCGCATCCAATATGCCTTGTGCCTACATCTTATTTTTACCTTTCATTCCCAGTCTATGCATGGAAAATATACTTCTTTTCTATTCTACAAATTCCGATTTTACAAAAGCAGTCTGTCCGTTATATTTTACTCTCGTCCAGCCGTCCGCCTGCTTCATAACCACTTCCAATTTGTCGCCCGCATAAGCAAGCCCCAGCTTTTCCCCATTTTCATTGGCTGACTTCCTGACATTGACGCTCGTCTTTACCGTCACTGTTTCCCCATTTCCAGTAGACGCCGTCTGCGTATTGTTTTCTTCAGGCGCTGCGGCTGTCTCGGTATCCTCTTGTACCGGTTCTTGTGGCTCACTGTTTCCGCCCGCCGGCTCTTCCGACGCCACCTCCAGGAATTCGCTTTTAATAAAAGCTTCCCTGCCTTCAAAGGTAATCTTGCTCCATCCGTTCCCACGCTCTTCCAACAGCGTAAACTCATCGCCTACCTGGGCTTTCCCCACCTTATCCGCCGTCTCGCTGTCTGAGCTGCGGACATTGACCACATCCGTCGCCTTTACGGTCTTAACGGTAGGAGCTTCCGGTTCCGGCGCATCCCCTTCGCCTTCATTGCCTGCATCCTCTGCGCCTTCTTCATTGTTTCCATCCTCTGCAGGAGCGGATTCCCCGCCTTCCCCTTCCTGTCCTTCACCGCTATTTTCTTCCGGCGCCGCTTCCCCTTCCTCTGAGCCGTCAGCCTCTTCCGGCTGCTGCGCCTCCTCAGCTTCCGCTTTAGCCAGCGCTTCTCCAACGGAAATATCTATCCTTTTGGAAAGGTCAAATAAAAAAGCTCCCAATTCATCGTCCGTATCCAGCAGTTCATTGTACTCTGCAGTGGTTCTGTTATTCAAATCCGCCACATCTTCCTGTAAGGAAACATCCGTAATATACTGCAGCACCACAGGATTGCTTTCCCCGCCGTTGATGTAGCATTCGCCGTTTTCGTCCGTGCATACGTAAAACGCCTGCATACCAGGCACTAACTGGTCATATTCCGTAAATTTCATTTTAGAATACACATAAGTCAGATAAGAACCCTCTACAGGCCCTTTTTTCGTATAGACCGTCAGTTCTGGGTAGCTTTCAATATATTTGCTCATTTCGCGGATGCGCAGCTTTTCTTTTTCATCCAAGTATTCATTCATGGACACTACCGTATCCACATCGCCTGCCGCCACCGCTTCATAATAGCCAGCCATCAGTGTATTGACTGCCGGATAGGCATTTTCCTCCAATTCCAACTGCGGAACCTCCTGCTGCACCTCTTCCTGCGGCTGCGGCTGTGGCTTCTCCTCAGGCTCTGGCGCCAACTGCGCCTCCACTTCCGCCGCCTTCCGGTTCGCATTCACTGCCACAAAGGCCGTAACCACAACGCATATCAGAAGGATAACCGGCATCACAACCTTGGCATGTTCCGATAGCCATTCCTTTAAATCTTCTATCCTGTCCCTAATATTTTTGTTGTCCATAGGTGGTAAATGTCCTTTCTTTCCCTATCAAAATCAAAATTTACACCGATACGGCTAATCTGGCATCCAGCCATACATTGAAATTCCGCTTTGCTTCAACGGCAAGGCGACACGCCAACTGGATATTTCGTTATCGCAATTGGCGCCAGGTTGGATTCCAACCTATAACTGGATGGTGTACCAGCAACTGCCCGGAAATAACTTATTACATTATCCCCGGACAGCTTCTTAAGTTCCTATTGCGCCAAATTATCTTCAGAGTGATGTAATGCACTCGACAGGAATCGAACCTGCATTAAAGGCGTCGGAGGCCTTCGTTCTATCCGTTAGACTACGAGTGCATTTGGAAACAAGCTATTAAATATTACAAATTTGTTACATCACTCTGATATAATAGCACACTTCTTTCGGATTGTCTAGTATAGATTTTGTAAACTTTTAAAAAATTTTTTCCAGCTTTTTACTCTTGCAGGAAAAATAGTAAACAGAATCTGTCAGGACATCCTCTCTGGGCACCTGCGTCGCGTTGATTTCGGAAACCATCTTCCATAATTCCTCTGCGTCCTGCCTTCCATTATCCGGCAGCAAAATCACTTCATGAATGGAACTTGGCAGAAGGAAATAGCCGCGGCCCAAAGCATCCATTATCTTTTCCAGCACGCCTTCATACAAAATCACGGCCGCTCCGAACAGTTTTTTCTGATTTCCCAACACATACATGCTGGAGCAAAAACCATCCTCCACAAAGGAATCCAACCCCTCTCCTGCGGTTTCCTCCAGCCAGCCTTTGTCTTCCTCCTTTTTCCGTGTGGATAGAAACTCTAAATCCTGTGTAAAAATTTCTTTCATCATTTCCTCAATGGACAGCAGGCGCGGCGGAAGGATGCGGCAGGTGTTTTGCATAGCGTCCGCAAACAGCGTTTCCTTTGTAATCCCCCACAATTCCAAATGGCTGTTGCCAATCAATATCGTGGCGTTTTCCATTCCTTCTCCTGGCACAAAACTATAAAATACAATGGCCATGTCCAAAAACGGGATGTAAGGCGCCTGCGACAGTAACTCCCGGTTGCTTTGGTAACGGATTAGTTTATAAACCACCTGCCCTTTCATATTCCGATAATCCAGAAAAAAACCCATGTCCATGCTTTCCTTCTTCCGGCTCTCTTTATAAACGCGCACCACTTCTTCCATTATCATGCGGAATGTCTCTCCTTTTTCATATGCTTCGTGCAGCTCGTCCAAATAAATATTGGGGGAAATGTTCTTTCCCTCCTCCAATACGGTAATCCCATGCAGGATTACCCCATTATTTTTTGTAATTTGTTTCATATGGATGGAAACCCCGCTGCCAACATACAGACTAAGGCTTCTTTTTACTTTTTTACAGAATTCCATGATTTCCATATTTTTGCGCTCCTGTCGCAAGATGCGGCTCCTGTCCTGCGCCTGCTTTTGCTGTCAGGCCGTCCGCTTTTGTTTATTTTATCAATGAGTATCCGGCCAGAAACGGCCAGGCGCCGTATTTTGAGACGCCTTAGATATGTAGCAGAACCCTGCCATAGAGCCCATAGAAAAAGACAACGGAAATTCTTCTCCATTGTCTTATAAGCTTATCCAATATTGATAGTTTGTCCAACTGACTTATACCCTGGACAGATATTCCCCTGTCCTTGTGTCAATCTTGATTACGTCGCCCTGGTTCACAAACAAAGGCACATAAACGGTTGCCCCTGTCTCCACTACGGCAGGCTTCGACGCCCCTGTTGCCGTATCGCCTTTAAAACCAGGTTCCGTGTCCGTAATCTCCAATTCCACAAATAACGGCGGCTCCAATGCAAACACACTTCCATTATGGGAGCAGACTTTCACCATCTCGTTTTCCTTTACGAATTTCAGAGCGTCACCCACCGCTTCCGCATTGAGCGCTATCTGCTCATAATTTTCCACATCCATAAAGTTGTACAAATCGCCGTCCGAATATAAGTATTGCATATCTTTTCTATCAATGCGTGCCTGTGGGCATTTCTCCGTAGGCCGGAATGTTTTCTCGACCACGCCGCCATTCTTGATGTTTTTCAGCTTCGTCCTGACAAACGCAGCCCCTTTCCCGGGTTTTACGTGCTGGAACTCAATAATCTGGTAAACATTATTATCTAACTCAATAGTAATACCATTTCTGAAATCACCTGCAGAAATCATAAAATATCCTCCTAAAATTTTCACGTTATCATTCTTTTCTAGTTTATACTAAAAAGGTGCATTTTTCAACTACTTTTTCAAACAAAAATCAATTGCTTCCAAATATCCTTCCAGCCCATGCCCGTAAATCTGCCTGTCACACACAGGAGCCGTCACGGAAACCTTGCGGAATTCCTCCCTCTGGGATATATCTGAAATATGGACTTCCACCTTTGTCACCGTTATGCTGGCCAGTGCATCCCGGATTGCATAGCTATAATGAGTATAGGCCCCTGGGTTAATGACAATCCCTTCTGTCCCATCAAAATAGGCTTCCTGAATCCGGTCAATCATAGCTCCCTCATGGTTGCTTTGGAACACTTCTATCTGGCAGCCGCACTCCTCCCCCTTCTTAGCTATCATGTCCAGCAAATAATTATAATCCTGCGTGCCATACACACTTTTCTCACGAATCCCAAGAAAATTCAGATTCGGTCCATTCATCACTAATAATTTCATATTCTTTTCCTTTTCCAATTTTGCATCCTTCGGTCCGATGTTAAGATTTAGCCACAATAGAGACGTAACCGCCTAAATTCCCCTCCTACTTACGCAGCTTTGGCAGATTAGAAAAATACCCCAACACCTCATCCGCTATTTCATCCACATTCCGGCCGTCCGTATCCACCATATAATCCGCCACGCTTTCATATATCCCTTCCCGTTCCTTCATCAGTTTACGCACTTTTTCCTCCGGGTTCTCTCCCTGGAGCAATGGCCGGGTATTATCGTAAGCCAAACGTTCGCAGACTGTTTCCGCAGTCGCCCGCAGATAAATAACCGTCCCCAGTTTTTTTAGCAGTTCCTGGTTTTGCTCCCGCACAGGCAGCCCGCCGCCAACCGCAATGACTTGCGGCTCCTTCCTTACCAACAGCCGCTCCAGACACTGGGTTTCCATTTGGCGGAATGCCTCTTCCCCAAGCTTATCGAAAATCTCCGATACGGCCATACGCTTCCTCCGCTCTATGATTTTATCCGTATCCGCCAGCGTCCTGCGCATCCGATAGGAAAGCCGTACCCCCAGACTGCTTTTCCCACATCCCATAAAACCGATTAAAATAATATTGTTATCCATGCCTTATTCTTCTATCCCCATTTCCGTTTTCATTGTCTCATAGACTTCCAATGCATCCTCTTGCGGTATTTCTGTGCCATTCCACAATTCATAAGCTATTATGCCCTGGTAAAGCAGCATCTTTAAACCATGGAACGCCCTGCCTCCTTGTCCGCGCACAAGGGACATAAACCGTGTCTGGGAAGGACGGTAGATTAAGTCAAACCCGGTATGTATTTTCTGGTAAAATTCCTTATCCTCAATTGGAGCCTCTTTGGTCTTTGGATACAGCCCTACGCTGGTTGCCTGTATCGCCAAGTATTTCCTGTCTGACGGAATCTCCCTATAGTCTTCTAAAGGCATCGGCTCCACCTTTCCTGCCCCATTCCCGGCGGCGGCGCCCCTTCCGGCCATACCGTTTACCTCCTCTGCAATCCGTTTTGCCTTTTCCAACGTTCGGTTTAACAAATATATCCTGGCCGCTTTTTTCCATGCGCAAAGGAATGCCACTGCCCGCGCCGCGCCCCCTGCGCCAAGGATGATTACTTCCTCCCCCTCCAGTTTGATTCCTTCTGCGCACATGGCGCGGTACAGCCCCATCATATCCGTATTATAGCCTTTATATCCCCCCTGCGTCCGAACCAGGGTATTCACTGCCCCAATCTGTTTCGCCATCGCATCTGTCTCTTTCAGGTATGCAATGACCTCTTCTTTATAAGGCACTGTCACATTTAATCCTAAAACATTCAGGGCATATGCCCCCTCCACAGCCTTACGCGCCTGCCCCGTCCCTACATGGAAAGGGACATACACCAGGTTACGGCCTTCCATAGCGGCCAATGTATTGTGTATTACCGGTGACATGGTATGTTCCACCGGATTGCCAATCAGACCGCAAAGCCTGGTATGCCCATCAATTTTCTGCATCTGCCTGCCCTCCCTGTCTGTCCATTTTCTATATCCGCACACCCTTCTTTTTCATCCGCTTTATAAAGATTTCCTGTAAAAATACAACACCACCCTCTCCAAACGTCTTTTTAACACAATCTGTATTTCTTCCTTGGGATGGATTGGTTTTACAAGGAAGGTGCGTATCCCTGCCTTTTTCGCCCCCCATATATCAGTAAAAAGCTGATCGCCTACAAACAGCGTATTCCCAGGTTTCGTATGCATCCGTTCCATTGCCTTGAAATAATTGGCTGTCCCCGGTTTCCCTGCTTTGAAAATATAGGGGACGCCAACCGCATCGTGAAAGCTTTTCACCCTTGGTTCTTTGTTGTTGGACAAAAGCATGGCTTGATAGCCAATCCCTTCCAGCCGCCGGAACAGGGCAACGCTGCGGCTGTCCGCCGGCGCCCCGTGCGGCACCAATGTATTGTCAACATCATAAATAATTCCCCGGTACCCCTGTTGGTACAATCCCTCATAATCAATTCCGTATGCAGAATCCACATACTCATCCGGATAAAATCTTTGAAGCATCTGCGTTCCTCTTATTTTGGTTTTTCTATTTCCTTCCTGTCACTGCGTCTGTGTCCTTTGCCACCTTTATGTCCTTATCTTTACGCCCCTTCCATCCCGTTTTCCCGCCTTTAACTTATTCAGTTCCACCTTCTTTCCCTTATATTCGATGGTCTGCTCCACGGCATTCATTGTATAATACACATTTTCCACAAAATCCTTTTCCCCCAGTTTCATGCCGCGGACGCCAATGGCTCCTTTTTTCTTTTCTGGTATTTCCTCTACTGCAAAACGCAGGAAATACCCCTCTGCCGTCTGCAAAATAATATTTTTTTGTTCTTTCATAACAACAATGGATACGACTTCATCCCCTTCGGCCAGTTTGGTTGCCGCCACTGTCCGCTTGGCCACATCAAATTCCCCTCCGTCCACTGCCTTTAACATAGACTGACTGGTGACAAAAATCAGTCGGTGCAGATTCAGGCACGACTGACTGGCAGCAAAAATAATCCGCTCCTTTTCCGCACTGTAATTGCTCACATTGTCCACCGGGATTCCCTTGTCCCGGAATTTCCCAAACGGCAGGTCTGACGCCTTAATCGTATAGAGCTGTCCTGTATTGGTAAATATACAAATCCGGCCCGTGTTTTTGCATGGGAACACATACTTGTTCTCCCCGTCCGCCGCCTCCTTGTTCCTTTCATAAGTAGCAGCATCTACGGTTTTCACATAGCCGAAACGATCCATCAGGCACACCACTTCCATTTCTTCGGCTTTCTTTTCCTCATACACCGCCTCTTCCCCATTCTCCACTACCGTACGGCGCGGCCTGCCGTATTCCTTTTTGATAACGTCCAATTCGTTAATAATCACCTGCGCCATAGAATCCCTGCGTTCCAGGATATCTTCATACTGGTAAATATTTGCCATTGTCTTCTCATGTTCCTGAATTAACGCTTCGATTTCTAAGCCAATCAGCTTGTATAAACGCATCTCCAATATGGCGTTGGCCTGCTTCTCCGTAAACTGCAACTGCTCCGCCATTATCCTGGATTCCTTGGACTTAAATTTTATCCCTTTGGTTTTTCCTTCCACCAGGCAGGCTTTCGCCATGGCGCGGTCTTTGCTCCCCCGCAGGATTTCGATAATCAAATCAATCACATTGCAGGCTTTAATCAGCCCTTCCTGCACCTCTTTGCGCTCCCTTTCTTTGGCAAGCAACGTTTCATATTTCCTTCTTGCCACCTCGAACTGGAAATCCACGCTGGCCTTGATAATCTGCTTCATACCCATGGTTTCCGGCCTGCCGTCCACGATGGCAAGCATATTTACGCCAAAGGTGTCCTCCAGGCGGGTCTTCTTATACAGCATGTTTTTAAAATTTTCCGCATCCGCGTCTTTCCTTAATTCAATGACGATACGAATGCCCTCTTTGGAAGATTGGTTGGAAATATCCACGATATCCTGTGTTTTTTTCGATTCTGCCAGAGCTGCCACATCAGACAAAAATTTGGAAATATTAGCGCCTATCATCGGGTATGGGATTTCGGTAATGACTAAATTGGTTTTCCCGCCTTTGGTATGCTCCACCTCTACCTTGCCGCGCACCTTGACCTTGCCTGTCCCGGTTTCATATATCTTTAACAGTTCATCCTTATTGATTACAATGCCTCCCGTGGGAAAGTCAGGCCCTTTCACATAACGCATCAACTCCTTAGTTGTAATATTGGGATTCTTCATGTAAGCTTTCGCCGCATCAATCACTTCCCTCAGGTTATGTGGCGGTATACTGGTAGCCATGCCTACCGCAATGCCTTCGGAACCATTGACCAGAAGATTGGGAATCTTCACCGGAAGCACGGAAGGCTCCTTTTCCGTCTCGTCAAAATTAGGAATAAAGTCCACCACGTCTTTATCCAAATCCGCCAAAAAAGCTTCCTGCGTCACCTTCTGCAGCCTGGCTTCCGTATAACGCATGGCCGCAGCGCCGTCTCCTTCAATATTGCCAAAGTTGCCATGCCCATCCACCAACGGCAGTCCCTTCTTAAAATCCTGCGTCATCACCACCAAGGCGTCATAAATGGAACTGTCCCCATGAGGATGATATTTACCCATGGTGTCGCCTACAATACGCGCGCTCTTCCGATATGGCCTGTCATAGCGGATTCCCAGCTCATGCATGTCATACAAAGTCCTGCGCTGCACTGGCTTTAATCCATCCCTGACATCCGGCAGGGCGCGTGCGATAATTACGCTCATAGCATAATCAATATAAGATTTCTGCATCACTTCCGAATATTCTGTTTTGATGATCCTGCTGTCATCCATGCGATACTGTCCCTCCGCTTCCTTCTATTTCCATTCCCCCTTCTTCTGTGCAAACGCCTAAAATTCTTCTCTTATATGTTAAAATCCAAACCATGTCCCCCTGTAAAACTGCCGTTGTTTCCCACTTATGCCACTAAAGCATTATGCTATACATCCAGTTCCGCATCGGTGGCATGTTCATAGATAAACGCTTTACGGGGCGGCACCTCCGTCCCCATTAGCATCTCCGTCACTTCGGAAGCCATACGTGCGTCTTCAATCTCCACCAGTTTTAACAGCCTGGTTTGCGGATCCAAGGTCGTCTCCCACAGTTGCTGCGCATCCATCTCACCCAACCCCTTGTATCTTTGCAATGTAAAAGGCCCTTTATGCCGTTTCCGATACCGCTCTAACGCCTTGTCGTCATATAAGTATTCCTCCGCCCCTTTGGACGGCATAGCCTTATACAAAGGCGGCATGGCAATGTACACATGTCCCTCATAAATCAGTTCCGGCATAAAACGGTAAAAAAGCGTCAGCAGCAAAGTGGATATATGGGCGCCGTCCACATCCGCATCCGCCATAATAATAATTTTATGATAACGCAGCTTGGAAATATCAAAATCATTCCCATATCCTTCGGAAAAACCGCAGCCGAAAGCATTGATCATAGTTTTAATTTCCGCATTGGCAAGCACCTTATCTATGCTGGCCTTTTCCACATTCAATATCTTGCCACGAATCGGCAAAATAGCTTGGAAAGCCCGGTTCCTCGCCGTCTTCGCGCTGCCCCCTGCCGAGTCCCCCTCTACAATAAAAATCTCACACTTGGACGCATCCCTGGACTCGCAGTTTGCCAGTTTCCCATTGGAATCAAAAGAAAACTTCTGCTTCGTCAGCATATTCGTCCTGGCCTTTTCTTCCGACTTGCGGATTTTGGCCGCTTTCTCCGCACAGCCAATCACACTTTTCAATGTTTCCAGATTACGGTCAAAATAGCGGACGATTTCCTCCCCCGTTACTTTGCTCACCACCTTTGCCGCATCCTGATTGTCCAGTTTCGTCTTCGTCTGTCCTTCGAAACGGGGATCCGGATGCTTAATGGAAACAACTGCCGTCATCCCGTTGCGCACGTCCGCCCCGGTAAAATTCACATCCTTTTCCTTTAAAATGTTTAATTCCCGTGCGTAAGTATTGATTGCATTGGTAAATATGGTTTTAAAACCTGTCAGATGCGTGCCGCCCTCTGAATTATATATGTTATTGCAAAAGCCCAGCACATTCTCATGAAATTCATTTACATACTGGAAAGCCACTTCCACAGAAATCCCTTCGCTTTCCCCCTGGAAATAAATCACATCATGGATGGACTCTTTCGACTTGTTCATATCTTTGATAAAACCGATAATCCCTTCCGGCTCATGGAATTCCACCTTTTCACACGGCTCCTTGCGTTTATCCGTAAACACAATGGTAAGCTTTGGATTTAAATAAGCCGTCTCATGCAGCCTGCTCTTTACTTCCTCTTCCTTAAACCTGGTCTTATCAAAAATCGTATCGTCTGGCAGAAAATTAATCTTTGTCCCCGTTTCCTTCGTCCTGCCGATAACCGGCAGCAGGCCATCCTTTAACTCCACCGTAGGGTTTCCGCGCTCATATTTATCCTCATAGATATGCCCCCCATGCTTAACCTGCACTCTCAAACGGGCAGACAGGGCGTTGACCACCGAAGAACCCACTCCATGCAAACCTCCGCTGGTCTTGTAGGCCACATTATCAAATTTCCCGCCTGCATGAAGCGTTGTAAACACAAGGCGCTCTGCACTAATCCCCTTCTCATGCATACCCACCGGAATGCCGCGGCCATTATCTTCCACCGTAGCGGAGCCATCCGCTTCCAGCGTAACAAGAACCGTGTCGCAAAATCCGGCCAAATGTTCATCCACTGCATTGTCCACAATTTCGTATATTAAATGGTTCAACCCTTTCGTTGAAACACTCCCTATGTACATCCCCGGTCTTTTACGTACTGCCTCTAACCCTTCCAAAACCGTTATGCTTGAAGCGCCATATGTATCCGACTTTGCCATTCCATCCATCCTTTCCTGCCTAATGCACCCTCAAAGCCCCCTTATGCAGCCTGGCCAAACAAGGGAAAAACATCCTGCTTTGCATACGTATGTTCTAAAATAAGGAAAACGCAAAAAGCAATCTGTAGTATAACATAGATTTGGTACAATGTGAAGTCAAAATACCCTATTTCGCGGTAAGCCCAATACAGTGGTTGCTTTTCTCTATGCCTGACGCACATCCTACCAGTCACGTTCCCTGATTGCATCTTCCACATCCATATCAATGTCAAACCACTTCAAAATATACGCAATTGTTTCACCAATGCTTTCCCGCGCCACAGTTTCCAGTTCACTGTCATTTTCCTCAAATTCTTCCTGCAAATCATTTACAGCCAATGTCATTTCATCCATTTTACATTGTACCGCTTCCAAATCCCTTTCTCCAGTTTCCAAAAAATCTATCACACCCTCTGCCAAAATCTTTATCTTATCCACCAAAAAATCCGGAAAATATCCATCCTGATACATATCTTCCAATAATTTATAGTCTGCATCAAATTTTTTCATGCCTCTTCCTCTTCTATCTCCACTACCCGGATCCTGCCGTCCACTAACACTTCACAAACAGGCAAAGGCCCTGTCTCATCCGGCTCATTCTCCCAATACCGTTGTGCAAGCCTTAAATTTTCCTTTTCATCCAACCGCCCGTCAAAACATTTGCACGCATCCCCTGCAAAAAAATTGCCTTCCACCTCCAATTTCACAATCCCGTAAACCGGGCGCCCGATTTGTGTGAAAAAATCCCTCCATCGCTTAGCTTCCTCCCGTGTATAGGATACATACAGACACCCCATCCTGGACGGATAGGAAGGAAATCTTCTCTTCCGCACTTCCTCTAACGCCAATTCCCGTAACGCCACTGAAGTATGATGCTCCAATGCTTCTGCCTGGTATCTCTCCGGATATGCGTAAATCTCCTTTACTGCATCCACTTTTTCCATCACCCGCTGATATACCCCATTATGATGCGTTTCGTCAAAAATAATTTCCTGCCCAAGCTCCATTGGCCTTTCCGTCACCACATGATATACGTACATCCTACCCTCTTCCTTGCCCATTCCTCCAATCCTCCTTCACCCTGGAAACAGGTCTTTGGAGAAAAAGTAAGCCACCATCTGCGCCCGTGAACTGAATTCTTCCGTCTGCAAAAGCGACGCCACTTCCTCACGGCTGTAAAAACCTGCTTCAATCATCTCATTTTCCGATGTATGATCCTCAAACTCCCCTTCCGCCTCCACAAATATAATATGGGTTTTCATATCCGATATCGCCACTGCGGCGAAAGAAGCCGGAAGGATATCAATAACCCTCTTCACAGACAGTCCTGTCTCCTCATAAAGCTCTCTTTTCATACAATCCACCACCGACTCCCCCTCTTCCATCATCCCGGCGCACAAATTGTAAACCGCCTTATTCACCCCCATACGAAATTCCCTCAGCAAAAGAAGCCTCCCCTGATTGACCGCCGCTATTGAAATTCCACTTACCTTCTCCCCAATCTCCCCAACGTTATGCAGTTCTTTCCTGCTGACAATCTCATACTTTTTCTCTCTCCCCGCCTTATTTAAATAAGTCAGCTCATAATTCTTCAGATACCTTCCATCCTTTACTTTTTCCATTTTAATCAGCTTCATTTTTCTTCCCTATTCCAGTTCCGCCCTCAAAAACAGCATGTCCCTTTCCCATGTTCTGTCCTTACAGGCTGTTTCCGGTTCTGCCTGTCAAAACAGCGCGTCCCCTTCCCACACTCTGCCCTTTGCAGGCTGTTTCCAGTTACATCTTGCCATCCCCATCACTCTAACTGCTCCACCAACGGCCGATTTTTCTTCATCCTCGTAATCTCCACCAACCCTAAGGCCGTAATATCCACCAACGTTGTCTTTACGCTATCCTTTCTCACCAGTTCCCTCAAATGCGACATAAGCGCCTCCCGGTATTCTTCTTTCTTCATATTTATAAAGTCCACCATAATAATCCCGGAAAGGTTCCGCAGCGCAAGCTGCCTGGCAATTTCCTCCGCCGCTTCCATATTAATCTGGAAATGGGTTTCCTGCACTTCCTTTTTGCATACCGCCTTTCCCGTGTTCACATCAATCACTGTCAACGCCTCTGTAGGCTCAATGAGCAAATACCCGCCGGATTTTAACCATACCTTTTTCCCTAATGCCTCTTTCAGCTTTTGTTCCACATTATAAAGTTTCGCCAACGATAGCCTCTCGTCCTGGTAAAGCCGCACCGCCGGCAGCCGGAAATCAGGATTACCTTCCGCAAAGCTGCGGATTTCTTCATAAATCCCTTCCTCATCCGTCACAATCTCCTCACACCAACCAGCTTGCATATCCCGTAATTTCTGCAAATATCCTGCCGGTTTCTGCAAAAGCGCCGAATAGCAAGTCCGATGAATGCCATTTTCCACAATTCTTTCCAAACGCATGGATAATTCCCCAATTTCCTGTTCCAACGGCGCCAAGTCCTCCCCCAGCTCTTTGGCATTTGTTCGCACCACGATGCCAAAGCTTTTCGCATATTCCTCCAGCGGAAACCCGGAAACGCGAAACCCTCTTCGAATCCGCTCCTTTGTTCCCTCTGACAATTTTGCAGAATAAGCAATGCCGGGCTTCCCTTTACTTATCACACAATATTTTCCATCCAGCGAAAGCGCACAGGTTACTGCTGGCGGCTTTGTCTTTATTGCCTCCTTAACCACCTGGACCATCACCTCATCCCCATCCACCAGTCTGCCGTCATAACTGCGGTTTAATAGGATAGGCTCCTTAGCGTCCCGCAAATCCAAATAGCAGTTCCTGCCCGGAGCAATTTCCACAAAAGCTGCATACAGGTTTTTCACTATATTTTTTACCCGCGCCACGTAAATATTTCCCAATATGTTGTCCCAAACCCCGGCTTCCTGGGCATGGGCCAACATCAGGCGGCTCCCATGGAACAGCATGGAAACAGTCTTTTCCCCCCTTTTGATTACAATATATTTCTTCTCTCCCATTTCTCTTTCCAACGCCCCTTAAAAAATTTCTCCCACTTCTTCCAAAGGCGCCAGCTCCTGTCCTTCCCCGCCGCCAATGTCTGTATAAGTCTCTGTCCTTGTCACTTGCAGCGCGTATTCCGGAAGTTCCCTTCCTATGGTTTTGAAAAAAGCATCCATCACCAAAGATGGCTTGACATTCCCTGCGCTGCTGGCGTCTACCAGCATATACACCGCCGTTTCCCCGTTTTCCTCCCGTTTTGCCGACAATTGATAAATGGATGGTTTTAAATCCAACTCGATTTCACTCTTTTTCGTTTTCTTTGTTACCATAATGGAAGGCTGACTGTAAAAATCCTTGATTTGACCTATCCAGTCAAAATCCGGCTCATACCCTTCCCGGAAACGCACCAGATAAGACGCCGCAGCAACGCTGGCCATGGCATTTTTCACCTTATCCCCAAGCATTGTAACGCTTAACACTTCCATTCCCGGTGCCATCACCTGATTTAATCTCTCCTTCATATCCGCTGAAGTGGTATAGGAGCAGACCTCAATATCAAAATATTCTCCGCTGCTTTCCAGCCCTACTCCAAGCGGGGCGGCAAAAGACATTACCGGATGGGGGCTGAACCCTTCCGTATAGGCAATGTCAATTTCGGCCCTTCGGAGCGCTTTCTGGAAGTACCGCATCACATCCAAATGCCCGATAAAACGCATCACTCCCGACTTTGCAAACTTAATCCGCAATTTCATACGCTACCCCCATCCTTTTCCTCTCTACACACACCGCCGCCAAAGCAACTGGCGCCGCACCCCTGGCATACTGTCCGGCAATTAGGCGATACTTCCCCAGCCATCGCCTTTTCCCACTCCCTTGCCAAGAATTCCTTTGTCACGCCGCAGTCCAGAAAATCCCATGGAAACACTTCCTCCATCCCTCGTTCCCTTGTGGTATAGAAACCAATATCCACACCGCACTCCTCAAAAGCTTCCATCCATGCCGCATTGTTGAAATTCTCACTCCAGGCGTCAAACTTACAGCCTTTTTCATAGGCTTTCAAAATAACTTCCCCAATTTTCCTGTCCCCTCTGGCAAACACTCCTTCCAATACACTCACATCCGCCTCATGCCAATTGTATTTAATGCTCTTTTGGTTCAACTGTCCATGGATAGCCGCCCGTGTCTGGTAAGCCCTCTTAAGGAATTCCTCCTGTGTACACATCCGCGCCCACTGGAATGGGGTAAATGGCTTTGGAACAAAGAAAGATGTACTGGCGACAATCTGCACTTTTCCGTTTACCCGTTTGTCCTTTGGCACCACCTCAAAGAAAGTTGCCGCAATCTTATTGCATAAATCACCGATTCCCTGGATATCCTCGTCGTTCTCTGTAGGCAGGCCCAGCATAAAATACAATTTCACTCTCGTCCACCCGCCCTCAAATGCCAAGGCTGCGCCTTTTAATATTACTTCTTCCGTCAATCCTTTGTTAATCGTGTCCCTAAGCCTTTGGCTGCCTGCTTCCGGCGCAAATGTCAGGCTGCTTTTCCTCACATCCTGCACCTTCCCCATTACATCCAGGGAAAATGCATCAATCCGCAAAGAGGGGAGCGAAATATTAATTTTCCTTTTTCCGCATTCCTCCATCAAAAAATCCACCAGTTCCGGCAATTGAGAATAATCGCTGGAACTAAGAGAACTCAGGGAAATTTCTTCGTGTCCAGTATTTTTTAGCATGTCCAGCGCATATTCCTTCAGCATATCCAAATCCCGCTCCCGTACCGGCCGGTAAACCTGCCCCGCCTGACAGAAACGACAGCCACGGATACAGCCACGCTGAATCTCCAACACCACTCTGTCTTGCGTCACCTTGATAAAAGGCACCACTGGCTTACGCGGATAATAAGTATGCGACACATCCATTTCCACTTCCTTGCGGATTTTCTTTGGAATCCCCTCTTCCACTGGACGCATGGCATGAATCGTACCGTCTTCTTTATATTCCACCTGATAAAACATAGGCGCATACATCCCTGGCAGCTTCGCCGCGCGGCGCAGGAATTCCTCCCTGGAAGCGCCTTCCCTGCGAGCCGCTTTGTACAAATCCAGCAGCTCACGATACCGCGTCTCCCCTTCCCCAATATAAAACAGGTCAAAAAAATCCGCAATCGGCTCCGGATTATAGGTACAAGGCCCACCTCCAATTACCACCGGGTGTTCCCATGTCCGTTCTCTGGCCAGCAACGGAATCTGAGCCAAGTCCAACACTTGCAAAATATTGGTATAGCACATCTCATATTGAAGCGTAATCGCCAAAAAATCCAAATCTTTTACAGGTTCCTGCGATTCCAGCCCAAAAAGCGGAATCTTTTTCTCCCGCATCACTTCATCCAAATCCACCCAGGGGGAGTAAACTCTTTCACACCACACATCCTCAAATTGATTAAACATATCGTATAAAATCTGGATTCCCAAATGTGACATGCCAATCTCATACACATCCGGAAAGCACATCGCCAACCGCACTTCTGTCTTGGAAGGGTCTTTATAAACACTGTTCACCTCATTGCCGATATACCTTGCCGGTTTCTCAATTTTTAGTAATATTTCATCACTTAACGCTAATTTTCTCATGCTTATCCTTTCGGTTCTATTGGTTTCTTCCACATTTCCATACATTCTACCACGTATCGGCCATTTACTCAATCGGATATTTTCCTCCCATCTGCCAGAAAACAATTTTCAAACACGCTCTGGAGCTATATTTCCAGACTCCTCTGGCATGAAAAAAGGGGCTGAAACATTCAGTCCCCAAACAGCGTGTATGGAAAATTGTTCTCAAAATCAAATGCCACATCCTCCAGCCCGGCGTCAAAGTTTTTGTTCATCTCTTCCCGTAAGGCCGTTGTGGAAATCCCTGCAATCGTTCCGCTGTCTGCATCCGCAAGCAGAAAAGCCGTAAATAAAACCGCCGCCAGAACCATACGGATTTTAAAAGAAGAAAACGGAACCTCCGCTGCATTGCCCACTCCTTCCTCCAATGCATACAGTTCCGCATCCCTCCCCTTTTTCCCATAATCGTGGTACCCCCGGCTGTACAGTGGGATTTCTTCCTCGGTTTTCCCACTCACTCCATATAACAGACGCTCCCTGCTGCGCATTCTCATCCGGTTATCCTGGCTCTCAGCCCGTATCCTCTGTACCAACTGCAGTTTCTGGTCCGATGAAAATTTCCCCATACCCTTGCATCCAATATCTATCTTTTAAAATAGAATATGCGCTTCTTTAAGGTTTTATGAATGCAATTCGCTGCCCTCTTTACTGTGCCAACTCTGACAACGGTTTGAATGTATAACCCATTTCTTCCCATTTTGTCAACAGTTCATCCATAATCTCCCCATTGGTCTGCGAAGTGCTGTGCAGCAGGACTATCGCTCCCGGATGAATTCGTCCGGTCATTTTTTCAAAAGCTTCCTCTTTTGACGGCTGCTTATCCTGATGCCAGTCTACATAGGCAAGACTCCAGAAAAAAGTCTGATATTCAAGTTCTTTTGCCATAGCCAGATTTTCTGTACTGTATTTCCCCTGCGGCGGACGGTAATACATGGAAATCTTTTCCCCTGTAATTTCTTCATAAAGCTTCGCCACATCATCCATTTCTTTCTGAAAAGACGCCTTATCTGAAATCTTTGACATATCCAAATGATGGTAGGTATGGTTCCCGACACAATGCCCTGCTTGTGTCAGGACAATGACACAGGCAGGGCATATTCTTACAATAAGCTGACTCCGATTCTTTATAAAGGCTCGCCATCCATAATCACCCGCTGTAATGTCAAACCATCTTTTTTCAATAAGACCACATCCGCCTTTTTCCCTGCGGAAATACTCCCATGTTTTTCATAGATTCCCACACATTTGGCAGGATTCACTGCCGCACACCTTACCGCAGACTCTAACGGGATTCCCATTTCCAATACTGCCGTGCGCATACAGTCCAAAAGGTTGGTAACTGACCCTGCTATTGTCCCATCCAGCAGAGTCGCCAGATTACCCGTCACCTTCACTGCCTGGCCGCCCAGGGTATAGTCCCCATCACTCAGGCCGGTGGCCCTCATACTGTCACTAATCAGGATAATACGCCTATCGCCAAATATTTTAAATGTGGTTCTGACCGTCGCCGGGTGAATATGCACCCCATCGCAAATCAATTCCACTTCCACATATTCTTTATCCGCCGCCGCCCCGATTGGCCCAGGCGCCCTATGAGTATACGGATTCATGGCATTATACAAATGGGTTACATGCGTCGCCCCTTTCTCAAATGCCTCTGCCGCTCTATCATAATCCGCGCAGGTATGGGCTACAGAAAATACCGTTTCCTTATGCCGCTTTTTAATCAGCTCCATAGCCCCTTCCTCTTCCGGCGCAATTGCCAAAAGCTTCACACAGTTCCCGGACGCTTCCTGCAGCCTGTCAAACATGGCCAGATCCGGTTTATGGATATAGTCTCCATTCTGCGCCCCTTTTTTCGCAAATGACACAAACGGCCCTTCCATATTAATGCCATGGAAACGCGCCCTTTTCTTATGCGTCCCTTCTTCTTTATACGCTTTTGCCGTTTGGCAGATGTCAAACAGCATTTCCTCTGACAGTGTCATCGTTGCAGGCACAATATTCGTTACTCCTACCGTCGCTTCATAGGCTGCCATTGCATCTACCGCAGTCCGTGTCCCATCACAGAAATCATGTCCCATGCATCCATGAAAATGAATGTCTGTCAACCCTGGTATTGCATAACAACCTGACGCATCAAACTCCTGCGCATCACTGACTTTCTCCTTCGCGTCTACAAAGCAATCCCCTTCCACATAAATATCCTTCTGGAGGAAAATACCGTCTTCCGTATAAACACTGGCATTTTTTATTATCATACAATCCGTCTCCTCTTCCAGTTGCGCCCCTTTTCTTTCAGTCTTGTATCCACACCCACTTTCCAGGCGCCCTTATTAAGGGCTCCTGAATTGAGGGCGCTGCTTTTGATTCCTATTCCTATTCCAATTCCGATAAAGCCGCTTCATCCGCCACTATTATAACATCCCTATGCATCTGCAATATAGACGCCTGTACCTTTGGCGTAATGGCTCCAAAGAACGCTTCCTTTACAATTGCGGCTTTGTCAGCGCCGCTGACCACTACCAATACTTTCTTCGCCTGCATTATTGTTTTGATTCCCATAGTATATGCCTGACGAGGCACTTCCTCGATAGATGCAAAGAACCGTTGGTTCGCTTTTATAGTGGATTCCGTCAAATCCACACAATGCGTCTCCGCTTCAAAAGTATCTCCCGGTTCATTGAAACCTATGTGTCCATTGTGTCCAAGGCCAAGAAGCTGTAAGTCTATTCCGCCCACATCCGCAATAATTTTATTATAGTCACAACATGCTTTCGCACTGTCCGGTTCCGTGCCGTCGGGCAGGAAGGTGCGTGCCGGATTCACATTCACTTTGCTGAACAGATGGTGGTTCATAAAATAGTAATAGCTCTGGTCATTGTCTTTTGTCAAACCTTTGTATTCATCCAGGTTCACCGTAGTCACTTCCGAAAAGTCCAAATCTCCTTTCCCATACCATTCCACCAACTGTGCATATGTCCCAATGGGAGTGGAACCCGTTGCAAGCCCCAACACACAATTGGGTTTCATAAGCACCTGGGCGGAAATAATATTTGCCGCCTTCCTACTCATATCATTATAATCCTTCGCTTTAATAATTTTCATTCCTATTCCTCCTTAATTTTAGCGCCGCTTTTTTAGTTCCGCCGCTTTCTTCCAAACGCTCCTTCCACAGCCAACAATCCCGGTTTTAATTCTTCACCATATCTGCATACTTGAAACGGAGGCTATAAAGCCTCCGTTCCAGCTAGGGTATACGCATAGCGAACATTGGCCATGCCTATAACATTTTCTTCATTTCATCAGCGACGAATTGCACTTTTGTGCCTACTATAACCTGAACCGCTGTCTTACTGGGCCTCATAACGCCTGCAACGCCTGCCGACTTAATCTTCTTCTCGTCAATCTTTGTATAGTCCTTAATCTCAAGACGCAGCCTTGTAATACAGTTATCCAAAGAAGTCACATTGGCTTTGCCGCCAAGACCTTCCAGGATGATAGCCGCCACTTCTGTGAAATCGCTGTTGGAAAGGACTGCTTTCTTCTCTTCTTCCACGTCGTCATCTTCCCTGCCAGGCGTTTTTAAATCAAATTTCGTAATGGCAAAACGGAATACAACATAGAATACAACAAATGCCGCCAAACCAAGCGGAAGAATCATCCATGTATTCTGTGCCCCAGGCAATACGGCCGAGAATACAAGGTCTGTCGCGCCTGCCGAGAAGCTGAACCCTGCCCGGAAGCCAATCAGCGTAGTTACAAAAGTAAATATACCATACAATAAAGCATAAATCAAATACAAAATCGGCGCAAGGAACATAAAACCAAATTCAAAAGGCTCTGTAACGCCGCAGACAAAAGCGCAGACTGCGGAAGACGCCACCAAACCAATCGCAACTTTCTTTTTGCCTTCTTTTGCCGTATGTATCATAGCCAATGCAGCGCCAGGAATACCAAACATCATACACGGGAAGAAACCTGACATATACATACCAAGGCTCCAGGAAACATCCGCGCTGGTATGCCCTGCCCAGAAATGCTTCAAATCGCCCAGTCCAACCGTATCAAACCAGAATACGTTGTTCAATGCATGATGCAGACCTGTAGGAATCAACAGCCTGTTTAAGAATGCATAGATACCGGCCCCTACTGCATCCAGGCTTACAATCCCATTGCCGATTGAAAGCAGTACGCCATATACCACCGGCCATACAAACAACAAAACCGCTGCTACAAGGATGGAAACCACGCCGGAAATAATCGCCACGCAGCGTTTCCCACTAAAGAAGGACATCCAATCCGGCAGCTTCGTCCCTTTAAATTTATTATAGCAGCTTGCTCCGATAATACCGGAAAGAATGCCGATAAACGGGTTAGCAATCGCTGAGAACGCCAGTGTCTTATTTGCATCTTCCGCTATGGAAGGAATCAAAGAAGTCACAGTGCCTACCGAAAGCAGGTTAGTAATCATCAGCCACGCTGCCAAAGATGCAAGGCCCGCTGTGCCGTCATGGTCATCGGACATCCCAACGCCTACACCGATTACAAACAGGATCGCCATATTATCAATCAACGCGCCTCCCGCTTTTACTAAGAAAAACCCGAATTTATTCAAAAATCCGACAATCTCACCACCCTGCATTGTTGCCGGGCAACATGCATATCCGATTCCCATCAGGATACCGCATATCGGCAAACATGCCACTGGAAGCATCAAAGCTTTTCCAAGTTTTTGTAAAAATTTCATCATAACTCTCTACCCCCTTGCTTTTTTTGTCCGGTTCCGCCCTAGCCCGAAACCACTCCTTTTGTATCTATATTCCATGGGAGTTCCCTATAAATACCATATCTTAACTTATTTTATAGGATTTCCCTATAAATACCAAAACCTCCAACCTGCTTAGGAAACACGGCTTCTTATTTCTCCAACGCCAAAATAACATCCCCCTGCGACACTTCGCCAGGTTCCGTTATCCGAAACTTGGAATAATCATCCGAATTGCATATTACTACCGGTGTGGCAATATCATACCCTTCCGCCCGAATCTGCTCTAAATCCGCTTCCAACAGCAAATCGCCTTTTTTTACCTCCTGTCCTTCACTGGCGTGGATTTTAAAATGCCTTCCTTCCAGCTTTACCGTATCCAGACCGATATGAACCAGAATCTCCACCCCTTTGCCGCTCGTCATAGCCACTGCATGACCGGTAGGAAACACCGTACTCACCGTACCGTCCACGGGCGCGCAAATCCGTCCTGATGTAGGCACGATGGCTACCCCTTTGCCTAACACCTCATCACTGAAGGCAGGGTCGTTTACCTCTTGAATGCTTACCAGTTTCCCCGATACCGGAGCCACGATTTCCATACTGTGATCTTCTTTTGCAAATAAATTCTGAAAAAGCTTCATCCACTTCCTCCTTTCCCACTACGCCTAACGGGAATACAAATCCTTTACCCTCTTGATATTCAATGTGAGGTATATCATTTCTTCCTCTGTCATCCTACATTGATACTCTTTTTCAATATAATGGTTAATCCCATTGATGGCCTCATATTCCTGCCTGTAATTTTCCTCTACAAACCGATATAGCTTTTCGTCCCTCCTCCCCCTGATTGGCTCTTCCGAAACAAGCCGATTGGCAAGCTGCTTTAAATCGGAAATCAGCCTGTCCCTGGGATAATTCCGCCCTTCCGGAATACGGATATCCCGTTCAATAATCTCCATCATCTCCCGCATCATCTTTATCATAAAAAATGTGGTGCCCATAGCGGAATTGAGTTCCGCATTGATAAGATGCAGCGCAATGGATGCAGATTCATCCTCTTCCAACCGACATGCCGTTCTTTCTTCGATTAGTTCCAAGGCATATCTTCCAACCGAATACTCCAACGGGTAAAACAATTTCACTTCATCATACAACACATTGTTGAAATTCAGCCCTTTCCGGTGCCGCTCCAGCGCATAGCTGATATGGTCCGTCAAAGTTAAATATACGTTTTGGTTCAGCTTAATCTCCAGGCTGTCCCTTGCATAAGCGATAATATCCGTGGAAAGCCTGATATATTCAATCGGCAAGGATGCCAGAAGCTCTTTGAACTGTTCTTTGTCATCCATGTTTTCCAACCGGAACACTTTCTCAATTTTCCCTTCCGCAATCTCATTGCCCGGTTTTTTGCCAAACCCGATGCCCCTTCCCATGACCACCAACTCTACGCCTTGATTATCCCTTGCGGAAATAATATTATTGTTGATCACCTTTTCAATACGCAATTTCCATTCCTCATCCACTTAATTTTCATACCCCGGATTGGGCATTCCCATACACTGCTTATCATGCCCATAACAACAAAAAACCAAATCTTATAAACCGACCTTCCGATCCGCTTATAAAACTTGGTTTTGCCTGCATACTTGCAGTAACAATCCAAATGACCGACTGTTTACTTGTTGTTTCATTATATCAATGCGCACAATAAAAGTCAAGCTAATATTTTCCACATCTAGCATAATATCTACATTTTATTATTTTTATCTTTGGTTTTTATTTAAAATCCACAACGCCGTTTCCAAAATGCGGCTTCTTCTTTATTCATATTACTAATTTCCATACGGTTTCCATTCCTTTTCGCATCCAATTCCCGCTGTCACTATTATCACTCAACCACCCTCCTCTACCATCCGTTTCACCAGGTCAGGAGCGGATTCCAAATAATGCCCTACCACAAAAAACGTTGCCGGCGCATGATGCTTCTTCAACGCATCCAAAATTGGCGCCGTATTTCCATTTTCATATCCAGCGTCAAATGTCAGGTAAATGATTTTTTCCTTCGCGTCTCCCACATAATAGGCATCGTATTTTTTCAGTTCCTCCGCTGAAGCAATCCCGGTTGGCTGGGTTTCCTCCCCGTATCCTCCCAACCCCCAGTTTTCCGAAGCCGCAATATGGCTGGAGCCTACTGAATTAATCGGTTTTCCGGAAGCCGCCTCCAATTTCTGCGTCAGATATCCGGCTCCCCTGCCGGCAAAAAACATTGCGCACAAAATAAGGGCAATCAACATGTTTTTACGCTGCTTTTTGATTTTTTCCAAATTTATCATAAGATACCACACTTGTGAGATTCTTTGTAAATATATATTAGAACAGCTTGGAAACTATGACGTGATTCTTTCTTTGGATTTCTGTATGCAATAAACAAAAAAAGCCGTCACAGAATCCCGTGACAGCCTTTCCTGAAATGGAATCTCCTTCCAAACGCCAGCATCCGCCACGCTAAGTGGCCTGGCGCCATAAGCGCATCGAATACCGCCTGTCTATGCCTATTTCACCAAAGCGGCCGTTTCTCTTGCAATAGCCAGTTCTTCATTGGTCGGTATCACCAAGACCTTCGTTTGGGAACCGGCCGTTGATATGACCACATCTTCCCCACGTTTGCAATTGGCTTCCTCATCAAGGGAAATTCCAAGATATCCTAAATATCCGCAAATCATATTCCTTACAAAAGGCCCGTTCTCCCCCAGTCCTGCCGTAAAGCAAATCGCATCTACCCCATTCATCGCCGCTGTATATGCGCCAATATATTTTGCCACCCGGTAAGCAAACGTTTTTAACGTTCTCACGCCGGCCTCTTCGCCTTTATGGTAGCTGTCCTCCAAATCCCGGAAATCGGAAGACAACCCATCGGAAAGCCCAAGCACTCCGGATTCTTTATTTAAAACCTTCATAATATCGTCAATGCTTTTCCGCTCCTTATGCGCCAGAAACTCTATAATTGCAGGATCTATATCGCCGGAGCGCGTCCCCATAATCAGCCCTTCCAATGGCGTCAGCCCCATGGATGTGTCCACACATTTCCCGTTTTTTACCGCAGACACACTGGCGCCATTCCCAAGATGACAAACTATAATCTTCAAATCTTCGCACTTCTGTCCCAGGACTTCCGCCGCCCTGTGGGAAACATAAGAATGGCTCGTCCCGTGAAAGCCATACCTGCGCACTTTGTACTTTTGATAATATTCATAAGGGAGGCCATACATATATGCTTCTTCCGGCATGGTTTGGTGAAAAGCCGTGTCAAAAACCCCTACCATCGGAGTTGCCGGCATTAACTCCCGACATGCGGCAATGCCAATCAGGTTGGCCGGATTGTGCAACGGCGCCAGTTCGTTGCATTCTTCTATCGCCTGGATTACTTCATCCGTAATCAATGTAGATGCAGCAAACTTCTCGCCGCCATGCACAATGCGATGCCCAACTGCCCCAATTTCGTCCAGACTCTTCACCACTCCTGTTTTCCCGTCCGTCAACGCTTGCAGCACCAGTTTAATAGCCTGCGTATGATCCGGCATAGGCGTGACAGTGGTTATCTTCTCACCGCCCGCCGGGGTATATACTAACTGACTGCCCTCTATGCCAATCCTTTCGCACAACCCTTTCGCGCTTACCTTCTCACTTTCAGAATCAATTAACTGGAACTTCAAAGATGAACTTCCGCAGTTAATGACTAATATATTCATTTCTTATTCCCTCCCATTTCCATCTTTCCGCACTGTGAAACTATGCAAGCTGCGCCTGTACGGCCGTCAATGCCACTACACCTACAATATCCTGCCAGGAACATCCGCGCGATAAGTCATTGACCGGTTTGGCAATCCCCTGAAGCATAGGGCCGTAAGCCTCTGCCTTTGCCAGTCTCTGCACCAGCTTATATCCAATGTTTCCACTGTCCAGGTTAGGGAAAATCAGTACATTGGCCTTTCCGGCCACTTCGCTGCGGGGCGCTTTGGATTTCGCCACCTGCGGAACAAGCGCCGCATCGGTCTGCAACTCACCGTCCAGCGTCAGATGAGGATATTTTTCATGGGCAATGGCTGTCGCTTCCACTACCTTATCCACCAAAGCATGTTTTGCGCTTCCTTTGGTGGAATGGGACAGCATGGCGATAATCGGCTTGGAGCCTACCAACTGCTTAAAACTCTTTGCACTGGAATCCGCAATAGCCGCCAGCTCTTCTGCCGTAGGGTCCTGATTCAGTCCGCAGTCCGCGAACAAAAAGGTTCCGCCATCCCCAAATTCACAATCCGGCACATCCATTAAGAAGAAACCGGACACCAATTTCACCCCGGGAGCTGTTTTCAAAATCTGAAGAGCCGGCCTTAACGTATCTGCCGTTGCATGGCAAGCGCCTGCCACCATCCCGTCCGCATCATTTGCTTTTACCATCATAACGCCAAAGGTCAGATAATCGTTACGCAGCGTTTCCCTCGCCTTTTCCAGAGTCATCCCTTTGGATTTCCTTGTTTCATACAAAAGCTCTGTATATATATCCAGCTTGTCAGATATTTCAGGGTCAATAATCGTAGCGTCTGTCAACTCCACTTCCAGCCACCCTGCGCCATCCATGATTTTTTCTTCGTTGCCGATAAGAATAATATCGGCAATCCCTTCCGCCATAATATGGGATGCGGCAATCAACGTCCTCTTATCCGTTGTTTCCGGCAAAACGATGGTTTTTCTGTCACTTCTTGCCTTGTCCTTAATAATGTCTATATAAGGCATACTTTAATCTCCTTTCCGCCATCTATTTTTCACAAGATTTTCTTTCCAACCTTGCATGATATAAACAAATTATACAAGATTTGCCTGCTGCATACAAGCAAAAAATCATAATTCTTTGTCCTCACTGACTGCCCCAATCTTTCATGCTCACGTTCATATCCACATCCCCTTTGATTCCATCCACGCTCCCTGTGGAAGTATACTGCCAAATACTGAACTCATAAGGAAAATACAAAGGCGTCTGGTAAAATGCAAACCATTTTTCATATCCTTCCAACTGCTCCATATCCAACATCAATAAAAATGTCTTAAGGTTCCCATAAATCATCGGCGTATAGCCGGCATCTTTGATTCGCTCACAAAAAGCAATGCAGACATCCGTCCAATCCTGTTTTGTCATCCCCTCCGTACGTGGATTATCCGTCGTAACTTCTTCGACATCCAGCGCCACCGGGTATTTCACATCATACCCTTCCAACTGCTCCAGGACAAACTCCGCTTCTTCCACTGCTTCTTCCTTATTCAACGCTTGCGTAAAAAAGTAAACTCCAACGTCAACGTTATTCTTCAATGCCCCTTTAATATTGTCTTCAAAAGTAGCATCCAAAATCAGATTCCCTTCTGACGCACCGCGTATCCCCAAACGGATAAAAGCATATTCCACCCCGTCGCCCGCCACCTTCTTCCAATTAATATTCCCCTGGTACTTGGAAACGTCAATCCCTTTTTTGGACGCCACGTTCCCATCCACAAAATACTCCAGAATGTCATTCTCATTCATCTGAAACTGTTCTGCCTGATAAGAATGCCGCTTCAGCGTTTCGGAAATCGGAAAAAAATAATATCTGCCATCATCCGCCACCACCAGTTCATTCTTAAAAACAGCCCGTAGCATTGGCGCAGCCCCGTCCCCGCTCTCCATCCTGGCCCGGATATCATCCAAAATCTCCTTTTCTTTTTCCATGGAAGACTGTTCTGCTGCCTGTGCCGCCGCATCCGCTGTCATTTTCTGCACTTCTTCTTCCGTATAGGTACGGATGGCTTTCACTTCATCTACGTATGCCATTGCCACCTGAACCTCATTGTGCAGCTTCCGGTTCTCCATCCATAAAATAAAGCAGCCTGTCAACGCGGCCAAAGCAGACACACATAAAAAAGCGGAAAATACCGTATTCCTCTTCTGCCGCTTCCGGTTCTTGCGCGTAACCCGGCTTACGGCTTCCCGACCCGCTTTGCCCCGCTGCTCACGCCCGTCCTGCATTCCCTCCACAGCGGCCCAATCCGGCGCTTCCCCACCGCCGGAACCTGGCTCATAATCCCCTGCCTTTATGCCACCCTGCTTTTTCTTCCATGCCCTTTTTTTTCGCCGCCTCTTTCCGCGCCCGCTCTCCGCCCCGCCAGACTGCCTTGCCCATTCCATCTGTACCCTTGGATCGTTCAAATCGTCAATCTTTATATCATCCTCTGTCCCGTATGGATAGTTATTTTCTGTCCTCATCTGCACCTCATCTTTTCCTTTGCATATCCCTTCCCGTTTCCAACCAGCGTTCTCTCTTCCCGTAATCTCTTTTAAAATTTCTCCCCAAAATAACTCTTATAACCCTCCCCGAATATTTCCGTTGCACTGGTGACAATCATAAAGGCATTGGCGTCTTCTTCTTTTACCACCTCTTCCACCTTAGGCGCCAGTGGTTTGCGTACAACGCACATAATAATCTTTTTCTCATTCCCGCTAAAAGCCCCTTCTCCGCTCAGCCTTGTAACGCCAATGTCCAATTCTTCCAACAGCCTTCCGGTTATTTCCGTCTGCCGGTCACTGATAATATATAAAAGCTTCGCCCCATCCCTGCCATATAAGACCATATCCAGCACGACCGCCGTAACTACCACGGAAATCCCGGCATAAAGCGCAGAATCCATATTCTGGAATACAATGCCTGACAATGTCACAATGCATACGTCAATCATAAAGAACAAAACGCCCGTCTTTAAATGAGGGTATTTTAACCGCAGGCATTTAACGATAATATCCGTTCCCCCCGTAGTCGCTCCTCTTTTAAAAATAACCCCAATCGAAGCCGCAATCAATACGCTTCCTGCCAATGCCGCCAGCAAAATGTCTCCCGTCGCCGCCCCGAACCTGGCGAAGAAATTGGTAAAGACAGAAGTCATCACAATCGCATAAAGAGTGGAAACAATAAACCGAAAACCAAATTTCCATGCTCCAAGGATGATAATCGGGATATTAATCACCAGGAGCAATGTGCCTGTCTCCAACGGCACGATACGGCTTAAAATAATAGACAGCCCCGTCACTCCTCCAGGCGCCATGTTATTCGGGTCAATAAACATGCTGACTCCCACAGCATATGCCACAGCGGCAACCGTTATAATAACGTAATCCAGCAACTTCTGCTTCCCTGTTTTTCCCTCCTGCCTTTTTTTCTCATATTCCTGCCGCATTTGCGCTCCATGCCCGCTGTCCCCTGCCGTCTGAACTGCTTTCATTCTCATTCCCTCCACCAACCAAAAAATAGCCGCCTTGCCGCCCCAAGGCAGCGTCCCATTCCTTTCTTAAAATTTACCGGCAGCGCCGCTTTTATTCCGCTTTTCCTATTCCCATCATTTTCCCAGCCGTAGGAAACGCTATCCCTGTAAAAACATATCCTGTGCATAACCCTTAATATCATGGGGATTGACCATATGATACTTTTCTTTGACCGCTTTAAAGTATTCGCCAATCAACTCTTTTCCAATCAGGCGTTCTGACGATGCCGTAACCGGAAGATCTCCCCTGGCCGCCAGCCATGGCATTTCATTATGGGTGAAACGCTCCAGCACCTTCCCGCTATAACAGCATATATAGTGGATAATGCTGTCACAAATCACTTTTTCATTGGAAGAAAAAATGCCGGCGTCAAAAGATTCCGTCTTTTCGATAGGGTTAAACTTATAATCCCGGTACTGGAAATATACTTCCCGGTAAACCGGACCGTGCGCCCATGCCTGACAGTCCTCTTCAAATAGAAAACTGCCAAAAAAAGCATAATGGAATCCTTGGATATAATACAGCGCTTTCTGCAAAGCAAGGGGCGTAATATCCTCACACTGGTTCAGCAAATATTGAATCACCGCATTAATCTTCCCCCCTGGCGCGGTGACCGCTGCCAGCAAAACATCTACCGCCTTGCGGCTTTTTTCGTAAGCAAGCGGCTTCAGCCTGCCCTTATTAGCTTCTAAAAGTTCTGCATAAAATGACGGCTCATGGTAAATCCGTGTCAGAATATCCGAATACTGTTTCGTTGGCATATCCCCCTCATAATATCTGGAAAATGTCTGTTCTCCCCAGCCAAGAAGCAGGGCAAACGGCCTCTTCCCAATGGCATACTTTTCCGGAATCGCCCGGATAATCTCTAACGGGACAATCCCATTCTCCTTACGGTACACTTCATAAAGCGCCTCCAGGTTGGCGTCATTTACCTCCGGGACATACACCAACGCTCCGCACTGCGCACAATGCGCCTCTTTTCCCATATAGTGACTCTCTTTCCCCTTAACCGAACCTGCCATCTCCCTCTCCCTTATCAAATAGCCCACATCATCCCGGCATTCCTCACAAAAGGTTTTATTTCTTTTCATGACAATCCTCCTTTCCCCCATGGCTACCGGAACAGGTAAGTAACCGGCTTATTCCTCTTATGAAAAGAAATCACCACAGCCCGCTTTCCTGACGGCATGTCAATCACATTAAATTTAGTATAAATGTCCACCGCCTCTTCCTCCCCGTCCGCACGGTACAGCCCAACCTGCGGCACAAAGACATAAAGCGCTTCGTGTTCAAACCCCTTTTTTAGGTTGTTTACCATATAGCAAAAATCCTCTGCCTGAATGCCAAGCAGGATTTCCTTCTGACGTTCTGCCCTGATATTGTATTCCTGGATGAAATTTATGTTCTCTAAGCGGGATTCATTCTGGGAAATGACATATTGCTCCTTTTTGATACAAGATTTTATATTTGCCAGAACGTGAGCAATTTCTTCCCTTGTATAGTCCCGGTTATAATTCTGCTTCATACTGATACCCCCGCATATCGCAAGCAGCGCTTGCAACACTGCGCCAATAAAGAGGTTAAAAGGAGTCTTCAAACGTCCCCCTTCTCTTATCATACGCAATATATACTCTTCTGTCAATAAAAATGCATTAATTGATGCATTCATCTCTTTGAAAACAAGAAAAGAGGCGTTCCCACCTCTTTTCGCCCACGCATTACATAACCGTCCGCACTACTTTTGGCTGATACCCTTCACTATGCAATGCTTCAATAATCTGTTTCTTATGCTCCGACCCAAATGCCTCCAACGTAATCCGCAGTTCCACCGCCGCATTGCGGTTAATGGAAACGAACTGGTTATGCTCCAATTTAATAACATTTCCGTTCCGCCTTGCAATCACGTCCGCTACACGGCTCAGTTCACCCGGCTTATCCGGCAGTAGTACGGAAACGGTAAAAATTCTGTCTCTTAAAATCAGCCCTTGCTGTACCACGGAGGACATAGTTATGACATCCATATTCCCACCGCTTAAAATTGCCACCACCCGCTTGTCTTTTACCTCCAACCGTTTTAACGCCGCCACCGTTAATAAACCGGAATTTTCCACTACCATCTTATGATTTTCCACCATATCCAGGAACGCCACCACCAACTCTTCGTCTTCCACTGTCAAAATACCGTCCAGGTTCTGAGACAAATACGGAAACACCTTGCTGCCCGGCGTTTTTACTGCCGTACCGTCCGCAATAGTGTTTACACGGTTTAACGTCACTACCTTTCCCTCTTCCAAAGAAGCCTGCAGGCAATTTGCCCCTGCCGGCTCTACCCCAATCACCTTAATCTTTGGATTCAGCAATTTCGCCAAAGTAGATACCCCGGTAGCCAGGCCGCCGCCGCCAATGGGCGCCAGGATATAATCCACCAACGGAAGATCTTTGAAAATTTCCATGGCAATCGTCCCCTGCCCGGTAGCCACTGCCAAATCGTCAAAAGGATGTATAAACGTATAACCGTTTTCTTCTGCCAGTTCATAAGCCCTGGCGCACGCTTCATCATATACATCCCCGTAAAGTTCCACCTCAGCGCCATACCCTTTCGTACGGTTGACTTTAATCAACGGCGTTGTGGTAGGCATAACAATAACTGCCTTCACTCCATAGCATTTGGCCGCATACGCCACCCCCTGGGCATGATTGCCTGCCGAAGCGGTAATGAGTCCCTTTTTCCGCTCCTCATCCGTTAACGTACTCAGCTTGTAATACGCCCCCCGCACCTTATAGGCGCCTGTAAACTGCATATTTTCCGGCTTTAAATAAACCTTGTTTCCTGTCAGCCCGCTAAAGTAATCGCTGTATACCAACTTCGTTTCCTGCGTCACCTTTTTCACAACTTCGGACGCCTCTTCAAATTTATCCAATGTCAGCATTCTATCATCCATCTTCTTCCTCTGCTTTCCTGTCAAATAAAGCATTCACAAACTGGTCAGAATCAAATTTCTGCAAATCCTCTATTGTCTCTCCCACACCAATGTATTTCACCGGAATCTGCAGCTCCGACTGGATTGCCACTGCTATGCCGCCCTTTGCCGTTCCATCCATCTTTGTCAGAATAATGCCGGTCAAATCCGCCACTTCCCCAAAATCCCTGGCCTGCTGCAGAGCATTCTGTCCGGTGGTTCCGTCCAACACTACCAGATTCTCCCGATGTGCGTCGGGAAATTCCTTATCAATAATCCGGTTAATTTTTTTCAGCTCCTGCATCAGGTTCTTTTTATTATGGAGCCGTCCCGCCGTATCGCACAAAAGCACATCCGCTCTCCGCGCCTTGGCTGCATTTACCGCATCAAAAATCACGCTGGCCGGGTCAGAACCCTCCGAACCGCCGATAATATCCACACCCGCCCGGTTCGCCCATTCCGTTAGCTGTTCCCCTGCCGCCGCCCGGAACGTATCGGCCGCCGCCAGCAGCACTTTCCGTCCTTGACCCTTCAGAATGCCTGCCAGCTTGCCCACGGAAGTGGTCTTCCCCACTCCATTTACGCCTATAACCAGTATCACGGACTGCCTGTGTTCAAACTCGTACGCCGTTTCCTCCACCCGCATCTGCTCCTTGATGCTGTTAATCAGAAATTCTTTGCATTCCGACGGCTGCTTAATGTGGTTTTCCTTCACCTGCACGCGCAGCTTTTCAATTATGGAATTGGTGGCATTGACGCCAATATCCCCCATAATCAGGATTTCTTCCAATTCCTCATAGAAATCTTCGTCAATTGCCGAAAAACCGTTAAATACTGCATCAATCCCATGGACGATATTGTTTCTGGTCTTTGTTAGCCCTTCTTTCAATCTGCTGAAAAATCCCTTTTTCTCTTCACCCATATCAAAAACACACCTTTCTATAGCCCGCTCCAAACAGCCCGCCAGCCTAATCCTCCAAATCTTTATCAATCAGATTTACGCTTACCAACGTGGAAATCCCTTTCTCCTGCATCGTAATCCCGTACAGCCTGTCTGCTTTTTCCATTGTACCACGTCTGTGGGTAATTACAATAAACTGTGTAAACTTTGTTAATTTATGTAAGTATTTTGCAAATCTGGCCACATTATTCTCATCCAAAGCCGCTTCGATTTCATCCAACAGACAAAAAGGCGATGGCTTCAAGTTCTGGATGGCAAACAATAATGCGATGGCCGTCAGCGCTTTCTCCCCACCGGACAACTGCATCATATTCTGTAGCTTTTTGCCAGGCGGCTGGGCAATAATCCTAATGCCTGCTTCCAGGATATCCTCCTCTTCCATCAACTCTAACGTTCCTTTTCCGCCGCCAAACAGTTCTTTAAACACTTTGTCAAACTCTCCTGCAATTTCTGCAAATTTTTCCCGGAACTGTTTGCGCATGGATATGTCTAATTCTTCAATAATATGCATCAGAGTCTTTTCCGCCTCTACCAAATCGTCATGTTGGGTTTTCAGGAAAACATAACGTTCCATCAGGTTTTTATAATCCTCAATCGCATTAACGTTTACATCTCCCAGTTTTTTTATCTGGTCTTTCAGGGAAGCGGCCTCCTTTTTCATCGCCGCCAAATCCGTCATAGCCTCATCCCGCAAGGCAACCGCATCTGAAAGCGTGATTTCGTATTCATTCCACATATAGTTAATCTGGCCTTCCAGTGATTCCTCCAGCTTCTCTTTCTGTGAATTAAGGCGGTATACTTCCTTATCCAGAGCTGTCATCCGCTCTGCCAGTTCCTCCCTGGCAGCAAAGAAATTTTTCTGCCTGGAAGCCAATTCCTCTTTCTTTGCGCTACCTTCCTTCAGCTTAGCTTCCGCATCGGAATGGGAAGTGACAGAAGCCACAATAGTCCGCTCTATTTCCTGGATGTTCTTTTCTTTTTGCTCCATTTCCGCCGCGTTTCTTTCTAACGCCTCCCGGATCTCTTCCCGTTCTTCTGTAAAACGGCGGATTTCTCCATCAATCCGCTCTATATTTTGCTGGTGGAATTCCTTCTGCTGCAGCATCTTCCCCACTTCCACTTCACGCTCTGAAACTACCTTAGCCTGTCCTGCCTCCGCTATACGTTGTTCTTCCAGCTCTTTCTGGAATGTTTCGTTCTTCGCCTGAATATCTTTTTCCAACTGTTCTGACGTTTCCAGTTCCTTTACCGCCTCGGCCTTCCCTACCCGGATTTCCTGTATCTGGTTTTCAATCTCCAGTTCTTCCGTTTTCAACGCGCCGAATCCCTCTTCCGCTTCGTTTTTGCGTTCTTCGGCTTTTATTACATTCATACGGGCGGTATTCTGCTCAATAAATTTATCCTGCAGACGGGCTTTCGTATCTTCCAGCTCCATCCGAAGCCTTCCCCGCTCCTTTTTTGTCTTCTCAATCCCTTCCAGTAATCCGTCTATCTCTACCAGATATTTTTTCACCCGGCCTTCCAGTTCTTCCATTTCCCGACGCCTGCCAAGCAGGTTGCTGCTGTTTTTAAATGCACCGCCGCTCATAGCTCCGCCCGGCATCAGCAATTCCCCTTCCACAGTCACAATGCGAACGCTATGACCGGATTTTCGTGCGATTTTCACTGCATTGTCCACATGGTCCACCACCAAGATTCTGCCTAACAGCGATTTTGCCACATTCCGGTACTTCTCCTGGATTTCCACCAGCCTATCTGCCAATCCGATTACGCCAGGCTCCTTTAACAGCCCTGTATTTCGGAATTCCTGTGGATTTGTCATGCTCGTTAAAGGAAGGAAGGTAGCCCGCCCTGCCTTGTGCTGTTTCAGAAACGCAATCATCCGCTTAGCCGTTTCCTCATCTTCCGTGACAATGTTCTGAATATTGCCGCCCAACGCAGTTTCAATGGCAGTTTCATACTTCTTGTCCACTTTAAGGATATCCGCTACCACGCCGACTATTCCTTTGACTTCCTCCCTCTGTTCCATCACACGCTTTACGCTGCCGCCATATCCATCGTAACGCTCCGTCAGGTTCGCCAAGGCATCTAACCGTGACTTTTCCTGATGATAGACCACCTGTGTATCCCGCAGCCTTTGATCCTGCGCGGACAAATCATCATGAATATGGCTCAATTTTTCCTCTATCACAGTTTGGGCGTCGTTTAACCCCCGAATCTCCCCGTCAATCCGCTCAAACTCATTCTGTAGCTGCCGGATTGTCTCTTCCTGGCGCACCTCATCCGATTTTGCCCGCAGCAGCCGGGACGTCAGCTCTGCCTTGCGTATATTGGTCTGCTCCATCATTGTGTCATAGCGGCCAATCTTGGATTTAATGGTTGCACGGTTGTTCAACACTTCTATAATGGCATTCTTCCCGTCTTCCATGCGGTTGTTCAATTCCTCTATCCTGTCTTGAAGTATGCATAACAGGCGCTCCGCTTCTGCCTTCCCCTCCTCCATCCTGGCCAGTTGTCCGTCAATCCCTTTCTTTTCTTTTAAAATGGACTCCTTATCTACACTCTTTGCATCCATTTCCTTTTGGACTGCGGTAAACCTCGAACGCAAATGCTCTTCGTTTCCCTTCGCGGAATTAACCTGTTCTTTCAGGACATTCATTTCCCCTTCCAGCTTCCCGCGCAAAAGCCCGGTGTCAGTCAGCTTGGTGCGCGCTGTTTCAATCTCTTCCTCCAGCCGTTCCATCTGCGCCTGAACCCGTTCATATTCCGCTTTAATGCCTTCATATCTGCCCGTAGTATCCTGCAAATCGTCATTGGCAATGCGGCATTTCCTTTCCGCTTCCTGCAGTTGTTCCCTTATGCTCCTGTTTTCCATCAAGAACATATTTACATCCACGGCTTTTAACTCTTCCTTTTTTCTCAAATAAACCCTGGCTTTTTCCGACTGCTTTTCCAGAGGGCCAATCTGCTTTTCCAGCTCCGACAAAATATCAGCCACGCGCACCAGGTTTTGCTTTTCATCCTCCAGCTTTTTCTGCGCCGAAAATTTCCGCCGTTTGAATTTCACGATTCCCGCCGCCTCATCAAACAGTTCCCTGCGTTCTTCTGGTTTACCGCTTAAAATTTTATCAATCTGCCCCTGTCCAATGATGGAATAGCCCTCTTTGCCAATACCCGTGTCATAAAACAGTTCATTGACGTCTTTCAAACGGCAAGACGTGCCATTTAATAAATACTCGCTTTCCCCGGAGCGGTAAATCCTTCTGGCCACCGTCACTTCCTCATAATCTACCGGAAGCTGATGGTCTGCATTGTCTAACGTAATCGCCACATAAGCATACCCTAGCGGCTTTCGCAGTTCCGTCCCGGAGAAAATCACATCCTGCATGGATGCTCCCCTAAGCTGTTTGATACGCTGTTCCCCCAATACCCAGCGGACTGCATCCGCCACATTACTCTTGCCGCTCCCATTCGGCCCAACGATGCCGGTAATCCCATTGTGGAATTGAAAAACTATTTTATTGGCAAACGATTTAAAACCGTGTATCTCAATGCTTTTTAAATACATATCCTCTCCCAAATAGCGGCGCCCGCAGCCCTTGCTTCCACCTCCGGCCAGGAGGATTCTACTCCTGCACCCGCAAAGCTAACAGCGCTTCATATGCCGCCCGCTGCGCCGCCGCTTTTTTTGTTTTTCCGCCGCCCCTTCCCAAGGTTTTCCCATTCAGCCGCACTTCCATCACATATTCCCTGTCGTGGTCAGGCCCCTGGGCGTCCACTAACACATAGTTTAAATTACTGCCGCTTTCCCTCTGCGCATATTCCTGCAGGAGCGTCTTGCTGTCAAAAAACAACTCCTTATGCTCCAAATCTGCCAAAACCGTCCGCCCGACAAAATCCGACGCAGCGTCATAACCGCTGTCCAGGAAAATAGCTCCAACCAGAGCTTCCATACAGTCTGCAATAATATTTTCTTTTTCCCTTCCTCCGGTAGTTTCCTCCCCTCTGCCCAGAAAAAGGAACTCTCCCAGCCCGATTTCCTTAGCGCAAATAGCCAAAGCGCCGCCGCAGACGATGGAAGCCCGTTTCCGTGTCATTTCCCCTTCCTGCATCGTTGGGTATTCCTTGTACAAATATGCGCTGCTTATCATCTCCAGCACTGCATCCCCCAAAAATTCCAGCCTTTCATAATCCTGGCCTTTATTGATTTTATGCTCATTGACATAAGAGCTATGAGTCAATGCCCACCGCAGCAGTTCCCTGTTTTTGAAACAATAACCTATTCTTTTTTCCAACTGCCCCAAAGGATCCTCTTCCAACATATCCAACATAACATTCTCTCTCCATAAGGTAAAAAAGAGTGCAAGGCACTCTCCAATCTTTATAATCCAATACTCGAAAAAGCCCCCTGAAAGGCTCCGTTCCGTATTGCTGCAGGAAATGGCCACAGGGGGTTTTTCGGAAACCCGCTTAATTTAACGCATTTTTAATCAATTCCACGGCCTCTTCCACCGTACTAATCTTTTCTGCCGACTCCGGCGGGATCTCAATGTCAAATTCCTCTTCGATCCCCATGACGATTTGAAATACATCCAGCGAGTCCGCTCCTAAATCATCCGTGAAAGTAGTGTCCATCGTGATTTCATCCGGGTCCACATTCAGCACCTCGGCAATGACTTTCCTTAACTTTTCAAATTCCATTTTTCCAGCCCTTTCTCATTCATCTCCAAGAGTAATTTTTTCTTTTATTTTATCATTAATCTTCTGCTCCTTAAATGTGACGCATTGCAGAACAGAATTTTTAATCTCAATGGATTTGGAACTTCCATGGGTCTTGACCACAAGCCCATTCAGCCCAAGCAGAGGAGCCCCGCCGTACTGCTCTAAATCAAACTTGCGTAAGGTGGACTTCAGCGCAGGCTTCACCAGCAATGCGCCAATCTTACTGCGAAGCGACGCCAACATGCCTGTCTTCACCATCTTTATCAGCGTGCCGCCTACGCCTTCATACAGTTTCAAAATCACATTGCCCACAAAAGCTTCGCAGACAATGACATCCGCATATCCGGCCGGTATGTCCCTGGCTTCTATACTGCCGATAAAATGAATATCCTTACATGCTTTTAACAGTGGAAAGGTTTCCTTTACCAAAGCATTGCCTTTTTCCTCTTCCGCCCCAATATTCACAATCGCCACTCTCGGTTTCTTCACCTTCATGACGCTTTCCATATATACGCTGCCCATCCTGGCAAACTGCACCAGGTGGGACGGCCTGGCGTCCACATTGGCGCCACAGTCTATCAGCAGCGCCGCCCCTTTTTCCGTTGGAATCAAAGGCGCTAACGGCGGCCGCTCCACCCCTTTGAGCCTTCCCACTATCACCTGTCCGCCCACCAGCACCGCTCCCGAACTGCCTGCGGACACAAAAGCATCGCATTCTCCATTCTTCACTAACTGCAATGCTTTCACAATAGATGAATCCTTCTTTTTGCGAATGGCCATAACCGGCGGTTCTGCCGTTTCAATCACCTCTGTTGCATCTATGACTTCCACCTGTTGCGGCCGGTACTCATACTTTTTCAATTCTTTCTCGATGCATTTGCGCGCCCCGACCAGGAATACCTTCACATGTTTATTTTCATTGGCTGCTTCCACCGCGCCTTTCACGGTTTCTGCCGGCGCATTGTCCCCTCCCATAGCGTCCACAGCCACTTTTACCATTTCCGACATGATAAACCTCCTCTAAGAACTATCTGCAAATACCATGGCTTATTTACAGACAGTCCCTTACCTTCCTCTAATATACTAAACCCCTATATAAAAATCAAGTATTTTCTGGAAATATCCATGGGAAATCATGTTTATCCCAATTCCTAATTTTTAATTAAGATTTCCCTCAATCCCTTGTGATGCTTTTTCATATATGTTATGATTAGCCCGTTGAAAGTTCTCCTTTATCCAGGTTGGCTCTTTTCCGGCATCCGCAGCGCCTGACAGGTTTTTGTGCGGCATACGGATCCGGGAGCTTCACCTGTATAGCGGAGGTGGGGAAATTTTCAGCCTTTTCTTTTGTTGTAAACCATTTTACGTATTGTGGAACATACTAAGGAGGAGCCACATGAAAAACAAATTATATTATATCCTGTTTCCATTTTATTTTTTGATTCTCGGCTATATCTTATACCTAAACGGCGTCTTCACCGGGGATATCGCCTCTTATGCCAACCTGTTCATCAATCTTGGCTGTCTGCTGGTCATCGGAATCCTTTTTACCCTTTCCGCTATCAGCTTCGCCCGCCTGAATCATTGTGTGGACGCGCTTTCTCTCGCCACTCTTTCCATTTACAAACGGTATAAAGAAGTGAACCGGAACCTTTGGGGAGAATACCGGGAGAAAAAAAGCCTGTTTGAATACCCTCTTCTGGACGAGGCATTTACCAAATACCAGAAACGCATGAAAAGTTATACAACCAAACGCGGGCTGGCCAATACCTGCGACCTGGAAGAGTACATAAACGAAGATCTGTTAGACCAGGTGGGCGCTTCCCATTTCAATTCCAATATTGCAGGAGCCATGACAGGGCTTGGCATCCTGGGGACCTTTATCGGACTTTCTTTAGGGCTCGGCGCTTTTTCGGGCAACGATATTTTCACCATCTCCGATAATGTAGGCCCGCTGTTAGATGGGATGAAGGTAGCTTTCCATACATCTGTATACGGTATTTTCTTTTCCCTTGTTTTTAGTTTCGTATACCGGAGCATTATGGCGTATTCCTATCAGGTATTGTCGGAGTTCCACTCCTGTTACAGAGAATGCATTATGCCGTCCGTAAGCTCCAACACAGATGAAAATACGAAGGCCATGCTGGTATACCAGGCCAATATGGCCAATTATATGAAATCCATTCTGGATATGCTAAAAGGCAATGCAAAAGAACAAACGGCAGGAATGGAGCGTATGGTACAGGAATTTATACGCCAGCTCTCCCAAACTATGGGGGCCGACTTGGAAAAGCTTGGGAAATCCTTAAACGACGCCTGCGACGCGCAGGCCATTTATTCACGCAACTACCAAAGCATGGAAAATACTACAAAGGAATTGCTGGAAGCCAGCCGCGGCCTAATGGAAGGCTTGGATCATACCATGATCAGGCAGGACAGGTTTGCCAAAGAATTAAAAAACCAACAGGAAATGCTTTCCCAAGCCTGCGACACTTTAAACGAGGATATCAGCAACCAGCTCTACACCTTTAGCCAGATGAGGGATTTATATGAAAAATAACAGAAAAAACAGGGAAGTTTTCCATGAACACAGTTTTTGGCAGTCCTACTCTGACATGATGGCCGCATTGCTGTTGATTTTCGTATTAATGATTGCCATTACCCTTGCTATCTATAAACAGAAAACAACAGACCTGGAGCAGACACGTCTGGAATTGAACTCTGCCAAAGAGGATTTGGACAAATACCGGGAGGAAATAGCCCTGTCCAACCAGGAATTAGAAGCCTCCCTGACTCAACTGCAGGAAGCCTATGCCTACTCGGAAATGACCGAAGCGGAACTGGCCAATGCCTATGCGGAAATCAACAATGCGCGAACGGAACTGGACAATGCCAGGGCAGAATTGGCGAACACCAAAAGTGAGCTACAGGACATTGTGGGCATACGGACTGATATCATTGGCGCATTGCAGAGTACATTCAGCAATTCTTCCATGAAAGTAGACCCTCAGACCGGTTCCATCACCTTTTCGTCTGATGTTCTCTTTCGGTATAACAGCGCAAAACTGACTACGGACAGCCGGGATACATTAAAGGAAATCATCCCACTGTACCTGGATGTCCTTTTACAAGACGCCTACCGTCCTTATATCGCGGAGATTATCATTGAAGGGCATACAGACACAGACGGAGGGTACCAAAGCAATATGGAGCTTTCCTACAGCCGCGCCAATGCCGTGGCAAACTTTTGCCAAGATCCGCAAAACGGCCTCAGCGAAGAAAAAATCGAACAGCTCCGCCAGCTTATGACAGTTAACGGACGTTCCTTCAGCAATCCTGTCTATCAGGAAAATTCACAGGAAATTGATATGGCGGCCTCCCGCCGGGTGGAAATCAAATTCCGGCTTAGAGAAGATGAAATGATAGAAAAAATTGCTGGGATTTTGGCTCAGGAATAATCTCTGCCAATCAGCTCTCTAGCAACGGCGCAAAACAGACCTTTCTTTTGTTTTGCGCCGTTTTCTTTTTCGATTTCCCGGTTTTCAAATATTGACGTCCATGCATTAAAATCAGGAAAGAAAAACAGCATATATAAAAATAACGCAAAGCTTAGAATATCTCTTCCGCTTTGCGTTATTTTATGCTGGTGACGAGACTTGAACTCGTACAAGGTTGCCCTCGTCAGATTTTGAGTCTGATGCGTCTGCCATTCCGCCACACCAGCGTATCAACCGATATTTATAATACCATATTCGTCTGATTTTGACAAGCCCTTTTTTCATTTTTTTTCTAATTTTTTTCACTTTTTATAAATCAGCTAACTCAGCCACCGCAATGTCATTCACTTAAGCTTTTCAAGATGGCGTCAACCATAAACTTCAGTCCAGACCATCGAAAGACGCCGGGATATCTTTCGATATCCCTCATGGCCCTGTTCTAAAATCTATTCCGAAATCAGTTCTTTATAAATATCCAACTCATCAAAAGTCGCAAAGTAATCTTTAGGCGTTTCTGCCCTGCGAATTAGCTGAACGCTTCCATCTTCTTTTAAAAGCAATTCCGCCGATTTCAATTTTCCATTATAATTGTATCCCATGGAAAATCCATGCGCCCCCGTATCATGTATCACAAGGTAATCTCCTATTTCCACTTTCGGCAGCATCCGGTCTATAGCAAATTTGTCATTATTTTCGCATAAAGAGCCTGCTACATCATACTGGCATGTACATGGTTCCCCTTCCCTGCCCAATACTGTAATGTGATGGTATGAGCCATACATGGCAGGCCGCATCAGGTTCACTGCACAGGCATCCACTCCAAGATATTCCTTATGGGTATGTTTTTCATGGATTACCTTTGTCACCAATGCCCCGTAAGGCCCCATCATAAAACGGCCCATTTCCGTATAAATAGCCACCTTCCCCATCCCTGCAGGCGTCAACGTTTCTTCATAAACTTTACGCACCCCTTCCCCGATTGCCTGAATATCATTTCCCTGTTGGCCAGGCTGGTAAGGGATGCCCACGCCGCCGGACAAATTAATGAACTGTATATCCGCCCCGGTCTCTTTTTTCAACTGCACTGCCATCTCAAAAAGCTGCTTTGCCAGCATCGGGTAATATTCATTCGTCACCGTATTGCTGGCAAGAAAAGCATGGATGCCAAACCGCTTCACCCCTTTTTCCTTTAAAATGCGGAACCCCTCAAACATCTGCTCTGTGGTAAAACCATATTTTGCGTCCCCTGGGTTATCCATAATTCCATTGCTCATCTGGAATACGCCTCCGGGATTATATCGGCAGCTTATAGTTTCCGGAAGCTTTCCAAGAATTCCTTCCAAAAAATCAATATGAGTAATGTCATCCAGGTTTATGGTCGCCCCTAGTTTTGCCGCATAAGCATATTCCTCTGCCGGCGTATCATTAGAAGAAAACATAATGTCCTCCCCTTTTATGCCCACTGCCTTGCTTAACATCAATTCCGTCAAGGATGAGCAGTCACAGCCACAGCCGTATTCCTTCAATATCTGGATTAAATAAGGGTTGGGTGTTGCTTTTACCGCAAAGTATTCCTTAAATCCCTTATTCCATGCAAACGCCTCTCTGACCGCCTGTGCATTTTGACGTATCCCCTTCTCATCATATATGTGAAACGGCGTAGGATAGGTTTTTACGATTTCCTCAATGCCTTCCTTTGTCACAAATGGCCGTTTGCTTCCTGCGTCCTTTACTTCCCTTTCTGTGGCTGTTGTTTCCCTGTTATGACTCATTGCTTTTTTCTCCTTTTGTCCATTCTATTAATTTAATTTCATTGCTTAATGCTTCCTTAAATACATTTACAAAATTCTTCTGGCCGGAATACAAACAAGTGTCTGTCCTTGTTCCTCTAATGTCCCCAGTCAGAACATAAACAGAATCAATAATCAGACGAATCTGCTTCTCTTTTTGCTCCGTCAAATATTGTATCGCATTTTTTATGCCCATATCCTGATCTGTAATGACAACCAGCTTTATTCCGCGCACCGCTGCCTTTTCCAGCTCCAGCCTAATTTCCTCTATAAAACTCCCTGGTGCGGAAATATATATCCTCTGCGCTGCCCTTTCCAGCATAGCAAATATTTTACTTCTAATATTAGCTGCCCCTTCCACCGTGATATAACCGTCAGATTCCTCTGCCATTACCGGCATATTCTCTACCAGAAAAGTTTTCCCTTCTATTAAAACCCTAATTTTACTTTTGCAAAAATCCTCCACCTGCACTGCCACATATTTGCTTGGGTTTCCTTCTATCCGGTATGCCGCGCCGATATCCACCAGCCTGGACAATCCCCCATATACATTGGAGCGGGATATCCCCGTCAGCTTAGCCGCCTCATATCCGGTCAGCTCCCCATTACGGTACAGGCATATATAAATAGAAGCCTCCTGCCTTGTCATTCCAAATTCCATTAACCGTTCTGCTATATATGCTTCTTCCATCCTTACCCCTATATTCTATTATTCTTGCCTGCATTCCTGCTTGCATTTCCTGCATGCTATTACAATTGATATTCCTCTCCTGCACGTGTTTGAGTATAGTATTTCTTTTCAGTACCACTATAAAGCCTACTTACCATTTTGTCAACCTGTTTTTCATTTATAAATTATTACATTATAACGCCTATGCAATCTCTCTCGTTTAGGCACACAAAAAAGAGGCGTCACACCACTGCCTATTCAGACTTTTTGTGTGACTGCCTCTTTCCCATCCGCAAATTCCTTATTTTGACAAGCTTATATATTTTCAATCTGCCAGTCAATGGGTTCCACTCCATTCTTTTCCAGGAATTCATTGGCTGCACTGAAATGCCTGCATCCAAAAAAACCCCGATAAGCTGATAATGGGCTTGGATGAGGCGCTTTCAATATCAAATGTTTTGGATTCGTCAGCATTGGGCTCTTATTTTGTGCCGGCCTGCCCCATAAAAGATATACAATTGGCCTATCCTGTGCATTCACTGCTTCAATCACTGCATCCGTAAACCGTTCCCACCCCTGCCCCCGATGGGAATTGGCCTGGTGCGCCCTTACGGTTAGCACTGTATTCAGGAGAAGCACCCCCTGGTCAGCCCATTTTTTCAAATATCCGTTATTAGGAATATCACATCCTAGGTCATCATGCAGCTCCTGATAAATATTCTGCAAAGACGGTGGAATCTCCTTCTGATCAGGAAGTACCGAAAAACTCAGCCCATGCGCCTGGTGTACATTGTGATAAGGATCCTGCCCCAACAAAAGCACTTTCACTTTGCTCAATGGCGTAAAATGAAAAGCGTTAAAAATATCATCCGCCGGAGGAAAAATCACTGCCTTACTATATTCCTCCTGTACAAACTGAAACAATTGCTTATAATATGGCTTGGAAAATTCCGATTTCAAAGTATCCAGCCAATCATTCTGTATCATTGCCATAAAAAATTACCTTCCCTTTCCCTTATGTATTCTTTTTTCCTATCGCGGCAAATCCAGCCTCACTGGAACCCCACGGCCTGCCAGATATTCCTTTACCCTACATATCTCCAGTTCCTTATAATGGAACAAAGAAGCCGCTAACGCCGCATCTGCTTTCCCTTCCGTCAATGCGTCATAAAAATGTTCCTCTTTTCCTGCCCCTCCGGAAGCAATCACAGGTATGGACACATTCTCCGCCACCATTTTAGTCAGGGTTATGTCATAGCCTGTTTTCGTTCCGTCACAGTCCATACTGGTTAGCAGAATCTCCCCGGCTCCCATCCGTTCTGCCTTCCTTGCCCATTCCACAGCATCCATCCCTACATCAATTCGTCCTCCATTTTTGTAAATATTCCAGCCAGAGCCGTCTGCCCTCCTTTTTGCATCAATTGCCACTACCACACACTGACTGCCAAATTTATCCGCCGCTTCACTAATAAGTTCCGGGCGATTAATCGCTGAGGAATTTATAGAAACTTTATCGGCTCCTTCCCGTAAAATCGCCCGGAAATCCTCCACGGTACGGATTCCTCCGCCTACGGTAAAAGGGATAAAGACCTTCTCAGCCACCCGGCGCACCATATCCACCACTGTACCCCTTGCATCAGAAGAAGCAGTAATATCCAAAAATACAAGCTCATCTGCCCCAGCCCGGTCATATGCAGCCGCAATTTCCACCGGATCCCCTGCATCCTGCAAGTTTACAAAATTCACCCCTTTCACAACCCTGGCATTATGTACATCCAGACAAGGGATAATCCGCTTTGTATGCATACGTTCTCCTTTCTATTCCCTAACATCTTAGCAATATTACTTTCCAAACCGGATGAAATTCTTCAATATGGCAAGGCCGGTTTCCGAACTTTTTTCCGGATGGAACTGGCAGGCATAAATATTGTCTTTTTCCACACAAGCATGTATTTGTACGCCATATTCCGTTGTTGCCACTACAATTTCTGTATCTGCCGCCTGCAGGTAATAAGAATGGACAAAATATGCATAGGAGTTTTCCGGTATGCCTTCCATTAACCGGCTTTTATTGGGATAACTTAAAGAATTCCAGCCAATATGCGGTATCTTTAGTTCTGTTTTTTCTGGTATCCGCAAAATCTCTCCTTTTAAAATGCCCAGTCCAGCCACACCGCCGCTTTCTTCACTCCGCTCAAACAGTAATTGCAGTCCCAGACATATCCCAAGAAAAGGAGTTCCCTTGTCCACGGTTTCCCAAATGATTTCATCCAGTCCTAGTCCACAGAGTTTCCCCATTGCATCTCCAAACGCGCCAACGCCTGGCAGCACCACTCTATCTGCCTCCAGGATTTGACTTCTGTCCCTTGTCACATACGCTTCCTCTCCCAAAAACCGGAATGCCTTTTCCACACTCCTTATATTCCCTGCGTCATAATCAATGATTGCTGTCATATACCCTCTTTTCCTATTTGTCCTAAACGCACAACAGTCCAGCATGGCTGGACTGTTGTAACTGTCATTCCCTTGTATCTTCTGTCTGGCCACTTCTTAACGCCCATGTATCTGTACATCAATCGGCTGACGCACTCCCTGGATCATTTGTCCTTGGCTGCTCCCTGCATTATCTGCAGGCGCCTGGGTATTTTCTTCAGGCGCTGTATTCTCTTCCGGAACCGTATTCTCTTCTGGCGCCGTTTCTTCTGGTATGTAATTATCCTCCGTATCTGTGCCAAGCACGTTATCTGCTTCCATCCCATCTTCTGCCGGCTGCTGTTGCGCACTATTCTCTATTGCAGAAGCATCCTCCGGCGTTTCTTCCGCTGCGTCAGATGACGTTTCTTCTGGAACATCAGGCTGTGCCTCCGGCTCTGTTTCCTCTCCCAATACATTGGCCGTACTTTCATAAAAATCCTCTTCTTCCGGAAGGACATCTGCTGACGCCTGTTGTGCATTAGGATCCACAAAAGGAGTTCCATTCACGACGGATTCCAGTTTCTTCGTATAAGTCACATCATCATAAGCAATAATTACATTGGCGTCATTTTCCGAAAGGCCATATTTATCATTTAAAATACTTAACATCGTCTCATATACTGCATTGACTTCCTGCGTTACATGAAATTCCTCTGCTTTTAACAAAACGTCCGGATATTTCTGTATCCCTATCATCAAAGCATCCAAAGCTCTGACCTCTTCTCCAATTGCCAAATAATTATGATATGCGTCCAATTTACGGTTCATTTCCAAAATCGTCAAGGACTGGTTATACATAATCGTATCACTGTCATCCAGCGCCTTCCCGTACAGTAAATCAAACGTTTTCTTATAATCCGCCTGATAATATGCGTCCCTTGCTTCTCTTTTATCAAAAAAGGCAGGCACTATACTGCATAATACAATAACCATTGCGGTAAGGGTCAGACCTAGCCCGGCAATCACTGCCACGCTTTTTTTCGAAACCCTTTTGGATGGCCTTTCTGGCGCTTCTTCCAATG
>CAJTQO010000005.1:113431-114686 GCA_910578405.1 uncultured Lachnospiraceae bacterium
CTTCTTTTCTTTCTTCTCCTTCTTCTTTTTTTCCTTCTTCTCCTTCTTAGGAGCTTCCTCTTCCTCTCCTTCCTCTTTGCCTTTTTTCCCTTTGTCCTTCTTTTTCTTCTTTTTCTTATCTTCCTTATCTAATTCTTCTAAGATACTCTTATTTTCATCCGAGGGTTCCAATCCTTCCTTCAAAGCATCTTCCTCTTCCTCGTCCGACTCCGTCAGAAACGTAAGCAGTTTGGAAAAGAAACCCGGTTTTTTATCGGTTTCTATCTGGCCTTCCCCATCTTCCCCTTCCGGTTCGCCAGTTTTATCAGCCTCTTCCTTTTTTTTGCTGCCAAAAAGTTTCTTCTTCTTTTTCTTTTTCCCCTCTTCTTCCCCACTTTCTGGCTTGGCTTCCTTTTCAGCTAAAGCTGCCTGCTCTGCAGCCGCCTGTTCTGCTTCTATTTCACTTGACATACTGTCAAGCAAGGCCAGCATATCTTCCTCACTGTTAATCTCAATCTCATGTGTCCCACCCTGCGCTGCGGCATCTGCGGCCGCAAACATCGCGTCTACGTCATCGTCTGAGTGAGACTCTTCCAGTGCGTCCAATTCCCCTTCTTCCGGCTCTACTACACCGAAATCCTCAATAGCAAAATCATCCATCGGTTCTTCTTGCGTTATTCCAAAATCTGCAGACGCTCCCTCTTCCAAACCAATATCCTGGATAGCAAAATCCTCTGGCGGCTCTTCTTCTAAGCCGATATCCTGAATGGCAAAATCTTCTGGCGGCTCTTCCTCCAAGCCGATATCCTGAATGGCGAAGTCTTCCGTTGGTTCTTCTCCCACTCCTGTATCCTGGACGACAAAATCACCCGGTGGCTCTCCTTCCATTCCGATATCCTGAATAGCAAAATCTTCGGGTAATTCCTCTGGCGTTCCGATACTTTCCATCCCAGCGCCTTCCATGGTAAAACCAGCCATATTTTCATCCGTTAAATCAGGACTCAAATCATCAAAGCCAATGTCAGCCATTCCTTCCGTATCCGTCCCTGCCAGATTTTCATTTGTAGGGCCATCCACAGCAGAATAAGCACTTCCGGATTCACCTTCATCCTCAACCAAAGATTTAAGTAGATCATCTAAATATTCTTCATCTGAACTCATGAAATACCCTCACATTCTATTTTAAAATTCACAGCGATATTTAGAACACACAAATACTATGTCTATCCATCCTTTATAGTTTACCATATATACACTCATTAGACAAACCTATTTA
>CAJTQO010000006.1 GCA_910578405.1 uncultured Lachnospiraceae bacterium
GTTCCAATACATCAACACGAAAGCCCAGGAATTCATTGGTGCCAATGAGCCTGTAATATCAACAGATACAAAAAAGAAGGAACTTGTGGGCAACTTTAAAAATAATGGTGCTGAATACAGGCCGGCAGGGGAAGCAAGGAAAGTATTGGACCATGACTTCCCCCTGCCCGGGCTGGGTAAGGTCGCCCCGTATGGCGTATACCTTGTCAACGGCAATGCTGGGTTTGTAAACCTGGGGACGGACCATGATACGAGCGCATTTGCTGTTGAAAGCATCCGGCGCTGGTGGAACATCGTGGGGAAGCCGACATACCCGGATGCCCAAAAACTGTATATAAACTGTGACGGTGGCGGCAGCAACGGATGGCGAACGCGTCTGTGGAAATACGAACTGGCACTGTTTGCCCAGGAAAGCGGATTGGAAATCCATGTTTCCCATTATCCGCCAGGCACGTCAAAATGGAACAAGGTTGAGCACCGCCTGTTTTGTTATATAACAAAAAACTGGGCAGGGAAACCGCTGATCGATATCAATACCATTGTCAACCTGATCTCATCAACTACTACGGCCAAAGGTCTGGAAGTGAAATGTGTTGTTGACAGAAATACATACCAGACTGGTTTAAAAGCAAATGATGAAATGATGAGCAGAATTGATATTGAAGCAGTCGGGCCAAATGAATCATGGAACTATGTAATACGTGGGTTCAAATAGTACATTTTATTTTGCGACAGTTCCTAAATGTATGAGCAGTTATCGAAAAAAACGCCGTCCGCCCGGTACGGAGCGCACGGAACAGCAGAACCTTTTAACAGAAACACAGTATGCGAACCCCGGCGTACAGCGCGACTTATCCAGCAACCAGCTTACTTCCGGCCTGCCCTATCAGCGGCCTGTGGAGCCGGAGGACGTTGACCGCCTGATCGCCAAGTGGGACGACCGCCTGCTGACCCCTCTGGTAGTCAGCTTCCGGGACGGCAAATTTAACGTGGTGGACGGGCAGCACCGGATCGCCGCCATGCGGAAGATGGCAGACGGCGGCAATGTAACCGTCCCCTGCCTGATTTATACCGGTTTGAGTTACGAGCAGGAAGCCGAACTGTATTTCAAGCTGGATCAGTCCAAAGGCCGGCTGCGGCTCTCCCATGCCACAAAAGCCCTGCTGGAGTCCGGCACGGATGCCGAGGTGCTGGAAATCAAGCGGCTTGTGGAGGCGGCGGGCTTTGTGTGGGTGCTGGATAAGAAAAGCGGTGACGCTTATGAAATCCTCTCTACCCGCGCAATCATCAACGCCTACCGTCTGCTGGGCGGAGCGGCTTTTTCCCGCCTGCTGGTATTACTGGACAGCACATGGCACGGCGCGTCCATCTCCCTCCGTGCGTCTATGCTCTCCGGCATGGCGCTGTTTCTGAAAACCTATGAAACCGAACTGGACGACCGCTCTTTCATCAAGCGGCTGTCTGCGGTTGACCCGGAGGAAATCATCCGGCGCGGCAAGATGGACTTCTCCACCAATAAAGCCGCCCTCCGGTTCGCCCGCGTCATTCTGGAAAAGTATAACACCCAGCAGCGCGGCGGGCGCAAGCTGCCCTACCGCTTCAAGGGCTGATGGGAAAACGTACATAGGAGCCGCAGACTATCCCGTCTGCGGTCCTTTTCATTCATAGAGGAGGAGCAAACCATGACGATGCAGGACGCAGCAAACAACCAGCCCGATACTGCGCTGGTCGATATTCGTGACATATCCGTGGATCAGAGCCTGCCCAGGGAGGAACGGGTGGCAGAATTTCTCCGCCAGATTAAGAACCCCTGCCATTTCAAGTGCGGCAAATTTACTGTCCACGCGCAGTTTGCGGAAAACGGCGTATCTTTGGAGGACTGCCTGAAACAAGTTTTGATTTAGCACTTTAACGTGTTGACTTCCCCGCCTGCCTGTGCTATACTGACAGTGGAAAAAGAATTGCATCAGGTAAATCCGAATCACTCTTTGATTTATGGGGAAAGTCCGTAAATTTCAAAGGAGTGATTTTTTTATGGCAAAATACGATGCAACGGCATACCTGCGGCTTTCCTATACGGCTGACCAGAGCGAGGAAAGCGACAGCATTACCAACCAGAAAAAACTGGTGGAGGACTTTGTAGCCGCCCACCCTGACATTACGCTGGTAAACGAGCGAGTGGACGACGGTTACAGCGGCGTTCTGTTCGACCGGCCCGCATTTCAGGAAATGATGCAGGACATCACCCAGGGAACCATTAACTGCGTGATTGTCAAAGACCTGTCCCGCCTGGGGCGTGAATACATCGAAACCGGGCGTTACCTGCGCCAGATTTTCCCCGCCTACGGGGTACGGTTTATCGCAATCAATGACGGCATTGACACCGCCAATGAACATAACGGCGATGATTTGAACATTTCCCTGAAAAATCTTCTCAACGACACCTATTGTCGTGACATTTCGGTGAAAACGCGCAGCGCTTTACTGAGCAAGCGCAAAAACGGGGAATATGTGGGAGCCTGCCCGGTGTACGGCTACCGGAAAGACCAGGAAAACAAAAACCAGCTTGTAATTGACGAGGACACGGCGCGGGTTGTGCGGGACATTTTCCGTCGCCGCATTGACGGGGCCAGCGCCAAACGGATCGCGGACGAACTGAACCGGCTGGGCATTCCCTCCCCGCTGGCCTATAAAATCAGCCGGGGCCTGCCACATCCGAAAAAGGGCTATGCGGACAGCCAGAAAGCAAAATGGTCGGCCCATGCCATCCTGCGTATCTTGCAGGACGAAACCTATACTGGCGTCCTGCTGCAAGGCAAACAAAGCACTCATAACCACAAAATCAAGGACATCATTGAAAAGCCTGCCGAAGAATGGATACGCACCGAAAACGCCCATGCCCCGATTATCCGCAAGCAGGACTTTGAACTGGTGCAGAAAATCATGGGGCTGGACACCCGGACAGCGCCGGACGGGGATGCGGTTTATCTGTTTTCCGGCATCTTAATCTGTCGCTCCTGCGGCGGACGTATGACGCGAAAAACCAATACCGTCAAGGGTAAAAAGTATATTTATTATCACTGTCCCACCGGAAAAAAGCACGGCTGCGAACACCCTACCATGTTGCGGGAGGATGAACTGACCGCCTGCGTCCTGGAAAGCCTGCAAGCCCATATCCGCAACGTGGTATCGCTGGAAAAGCTGTTGGACAGCATCAGTGAGGAACAGATCAATCAGGAACTGATTGCCGGTTTCAAATCGCAGATTGCGGAAAATGAGGTACAGCTTGAAAAGGCTATGCAGTTTAAAGCGGCTTTGTATGAAAACTTCGTCAGCGGCTTTCTTGACAAAAAGGAATACCGCGACCTGAAAAACCAGTATACCGCACAGATAGAACAGCGGCGGGAAGCCATTGAAAGCCTGCGGAAAGAAATGGAGCAGGCCAGCGCCAACACCAATGACCGGCTGCGCTGGACACAGCATTTCAAGGAGTTTTCCACCATGACATCCCTGGACAGACGGGCCGTTATCACCCTGATCCAGTGTATCCATGTGGAGGGCAAGAACAATCTGAAAATCACATTCCGTTACCAGCTTGAATACCAGCAGGCAAAGGCAAGGCTGGAAACCACAAAGGAGGCGGTTTAATATGGCAAGGAAAAGCAGGAAAAACCCCATTGTGCAGGAAAAGCCCGCCCATGTGGGGATGAAAGTCTGGAAAGCGGCCCTCTATATCCGTTTGTCCGTGGAATTTAACGGCAGGCGCGGCGATTCGCTGGAAACCCAGCAGCAGATCATGGAAGCCTATCTTGCCCTGTGCCCGGATATTGAAATCGTGGCGGTTTACACCGACAACGGCACAACGGGGCGCACCTTTGAGCGCGAAGCCTTTCAGCGGATGCTGGACGATGTGGAGCGCGGCAGAATCAACTGCGTGGTCGTCAAAGACCTTTCCCGGCTGGGGCGGAACGCGATTGACAGCGGCTACTATATCGAAAAGTATTTCCCGCTGCATCAGGTTCGGTTTATTGCAGTCAACGACCAGTTTGACAGCGAAAACAAGGAAAACAGCGGCAGCCATCTGATTGTGCCCCTGAAAAATATGATAAATGAAGCTTATGCCGCCGACATCAGCAAAAAGGTAAAAGCCCAGCAGCGGCAGGCGATGCAGGACGGGGAGTTTGTGGGGGCGCGTCCGCCCTTTGGCTATAAAAAAGCGCCGGATAACTGCCACAAGCTGCTTGTCAATGAAGATACCGCCCCCATCGTCCGGCAGATTTTCCAGTGGACGGTTGACGGCATATCGCTCAATGAGGTGGTAAAACGGCTCAATCAAAGCGGCTATCCTACGCCCGGTCACTATCTGGCTCAAACCGGCCTGATTACCAATAAGCGGCTCATGGGCAGCGGAAAATGGCAGACATGGACAGTTTCCAAGATTTTAGCGGATGAAGTCTACATGGGCGATATGGTGCAGGGGAAATCGAAAACGGTCGGCCACAAGCAGGTTCCCACTGACCGCTCTGAATGGATTGTCGTGCGGGGAACCCATGAACCGCTGATTGCCCGCGAACTGTACGAAAGGGTGCAGGCTGTCCGGGAACATGCGGCTGCAAAGCAGGGGACGGAAAAAATCCCCTACACGGAGAACATTCTCCGGGGACGTATTTTCTGTGGCTGCTGCGGGAAGAACCTGCACCGGCAGAGGTCACGGGGGATATACTCCTACCGCTGTATTGCCAATGACCGGATGGGCGTTCAGTATTGTCCGGGTGGTGTTACCCATCTGCCGGAAAAAAGGCTGTTTGACGCGCTTTTAGCCATTATCCGCAAACACGCCGAGGTTGTGGTGGGAACCCACGCAAAGCTGAAACATCAGGATTACAAAATCACTGCGAAAAAGGCGGAAATGACCGCCGAAATCTCTAAGTTACAGCAGGAAACGGAACGCAACCGGGTATTCTTAACCAGCCTGTATGAGAACTTCGTTACCGGCATCCTGACCGGCACAGAGTATCACGAAATGAAAGCCGACTATACACAGAAAATCGAAACGGCAGTCCTGCGTGTGCAGCAGCTTCAAAGTAAGCAGAAAGCGCTGGAAAATCAAATGGAACGCTATACGGATATAGCCAAACGGCTGGCGGCAGTCAGCGAAGATACCGCCTTATCCGCCCTGCTGGTAAACCAGTTGATTGACTGCGTTACCGTCAACAGCGCAGAGGACATTCATGTGAAATTCAAATTTGAGAGCGGCTTTGAGCGGCTGATGGAGGTGCTGGAAGATGTATAAACCCTATGTGATTGGCCTTTATATCCGGCTTTCCTCCGAGGACAGCAAGGTGGGGAGTTTCAGCATTGAGAACCAGAAGCGGGCGCTTCACCAGTACGCCGATGCGATGGAGGATGCCGCCCATGCGGAGGTATTGGAATTTGTAGACAACGGTTACAGCGGGACAAACTTTGAACGGCCCGCCGTGCAGGAACTTCTGGACAAGGTACGCGAGGGCGCGGTCAACTGCATCATCGTCAAGGACTTTACCCGTTTTGGGCGCAACAGCATTGAGGTCGGATATTTTATGGAGCGCGTCTTTCCGCTGTATGGGGTACGGTTTATTTCCCTGAATGACGGCTTTGACAGCGATACGCTGCATGGCGACACGGGCGGTATCAATGTGGCGTTTCAGTACCTGATCAGCGAATTTTACAGCCGTGACCTCTCCATCAAGTACAAAACCGCCAAGTATGTGAAATTCCGGCGGGGAGAATACCAGAGCGTGTTATGTCCCTACGGTTACCAGAAAGGCACGGACGGGCGCATGGAGCCGGATGAGGAAACAGCCCCCAATGTCCGGCTTATCTTTGAACTGGCAGGGCGCGGCTGTACTTCCAGCGAAATCATTCAGGAACTGTACGAGCGCAAAATCCCCACACCAGGCGAATACAAAGCATCCAAGGGAAGAAAGATTCACGATATTTCCAGAACCCATCAGATTTGGCAGAGATCGACCATTCGGAACATCTTGCTGGATGAACGCTACATTGGCACTTATGTCATGGGCAGGAAACAGGTGGTCGAGGTGGGGAGCAGCCGGGTACGGAACCGTGATGAAAGCGAATGGTTCAGGATTCCCGACCACCATCCGGCTATTATCAGCAAAGAGCTGTTCCAGCGGGTGCAGGAATTAAAGCCGAAAAAAAGCTGCATAAAGAAAAACGTACATCTGTACCCCCTGCGCGGCAAGGTCTTTTGCGGCTGCTGCGGACACGCAATGCCGCGCAATCCAAGTAAAAGCCATTTCTTTGTCTGCAAGCATACAGAGGTGGATCAGTCTGCTGCCTGCCACGGCCTGCGGATTGCTGAAAAGGACTTGGAAGCAATCCTCTATGAGATTATTTCCAGGCAGGCGCAGGTGATTTTGAACGTGGAGAACCTTTCAAATGCCAGCCTGCTGGATACTAAGATTGCAACGCATACGGAATACAGCCAGCGCGTAGAAAGCTGTCTTGACCGGAAACGGGTGCTATATGAGCAGGTTTTACTGAAAGAGATTACCCTGGAGGACTACAAGGCACAGAAAGCCGATGTGGATGCGGAACTGGAACGGCTGCGGCAAGTCCAGGGCGCACTCTCCGCTGAAATCGCCCAAGCGAAAATGGACGCAAAAACAAAAAACGCCAGACTGGAACTGGCGCAGGAAATTTCAGCCGCCAGCGGATTAAATACCGCCCTGGCTGACGCACTGATTGAACGTGTGGATATTCACCCCGGAAATCAGGTTGATATTGTCTGGAAAATGAAAGACTTCTGTACAGAGGGAATGTGATGGGGCGCAAAAATCGGCCTTAAAAACTCTGGAATTTCTTAAAAAACTTTTTGTCTTGTGCTTGACATACGGGTGCCGAAGGTCATGATACCTCACCAGAGGTATCGGTTCAAGTCCGGCCTTTATCATCCGTTTATTCCGTCTTTCTTGATACTCTTTCCACTTTCTGCCCATCTTCTGACTGTTGAGCGGCCTGTTATCAATGATATTGATAAGCGGCACATACACATTTTCCTCACTGTCAATCTCCCTGCCTGTAACGCCATAAATTTCACGTCTCTGCTCCATGGCATACTCCGCAATCTTTTTCAGGCATTCCGGCACGGCTGAAACCCTTACCTTGTCACCCTTCGGGAGTTTTTCCACATCCTCCGAGCCTATATGCATGATTGCCGTGTCAATCAGCATCAGGTTATCATGCTCCTCATAATATCTCCTGTCAAATCCCCCTTCTTTCAATGCCGCATCCGTGACCGCCATATATTCATCATGCATGAACTTACCCAGCCGAAGTCCCAATGTCTCCGAATGACGTAATGAGCCAATGGAAGCCAGTGCAATCATAACCGCTACGCTCCGGTCAAACTCGTTTTGCAAAGCGTCATTGAGCGTATAGTTCAATTCGTCCAGCGTCAATGACCTCGGATGGTATTCAATTTTTGACGCTTTCTTTTTCTTTCCGTCTATGCTTACTTCCACTTTCGGAAGACGCGCTGACGGGACAATGTTTTCCGTGACCCCGTATTTTTTAGAGTCCACCATAAACTGCCACAACTTTTTCAGGGCACATTTGTGCTTTCCCAATGTATTCACTGAAATCCCCTCCTTCTTACTTACACTGCCGTCTTTGTTTTTCTTTGCCGTTGACCGTTTTCCACGTTCCAACTGCCATAAGAAATAGTTCTCAATTTCCAGCTTCGTGATATCCTTCGGCTGGATATTGATAAAATAATCGCACATATGCCGGAAATAGTTCTCGTGATGGTCTTTTGCGCTCTGCGAACTGTCCTTCCACTCCGCTGACTGCTTGTAATCCTCCACCATCTTATCAAAATATACTTTTGACGGCGCTTTCGCTATTGTACCTAATCTTATTTCCTCTGCCTGTCTGCGGAGCGCCTTTGCTTCTTTCAGTGTGTCTACACGTTTGGCAGACTTATCCTGCTTGTACATTAATTTACCTGTTTTCCTATCCAGCTTCTGTTTTCTCCCATAATCAAGGAATGCCAGAAAACCTCCCTGTCCGCTGACTACTTCCTTGATGCCCTCATTCTTTGTGTCTATGTACGCATAGTTTCCTGACCTGCGTATCTTCTGACCCTTTACCATGTTCCCCTCTGCCGGAACTGTATTCATCAAATTTACTAATGACATATCCTTTCCTCCTCGTTCAAAATTTAATCTTGTTGCATTATTCATTACATACAGGCTGAACTGAACCAGCCAGCCTGTATGCCGCTATTTTATAACTGCTTTCTATTTACGCCCCTTTTCTCCGTCATTGTCACCCAGACTCTCATACCATGCGCAAAAACTGTTATACGGCACAACGTAACGGCTATTGATTTTCAGCACGGCAAATGGACAATCCGCCCCCTGCATATACTCATATGCCAGCGACTTACTGATGTTCAATATCGCCGCCACATCGTCCACTCTCATAAATCTCATGCCTTCAGTATTCATATTTTTACCTCCATTATTTTAAAATTTACTTGAAATACTGAAATGCCTGAACCCATGCCCGAAACATTTCCTACGTATACCGTTACCTCCAAAATAATTATAAATTTATCAAAAAAATTTGAAATTCTATTTCCTTTCCCCACCTCCATATCCATGTAACACGCTCATACAAAATATCATAATTTCCTAATGCGGAGTCAAGAAACCCCGTGTTTATGCGGCTTTCAGCAATTACCTTACCTAATTTGGGGCTAATAAAAATATAATTCATGCTAATTCACGGAAAAAATGTAAAGGATTTTAGCAGATACGGCAGGCCTTTCCATGCCCTTTGACAAGCCGGGGCTGGTTGAAATCCATGTCAACCAGCCCCGGTAAAAACCTGCTATGAAATTCGTAAAAAATGATAGAAAATAATAGAAAATTTACTCCACAAAAACCATATATTTGGTAGTATTTTGGTAGAAACTCCCCCACCCGGCGCATCCTCAAAACCCGGAAACGCCCATAAATACTTACTTTTACGCATACCGCCTTTATTCATTCACCTCAAATTTGTACCCCATTCCCCATATAGTCTTAATCAAGTCGCCTTTTTCCCCCATCTTGCTACGCAACTTTTTTACATGGGTATCAATCGTCCTTGCATCTCCGAAATAATCATAATTCCACACGTTATTCAGTATTTTTTCCCTGGATAGAGCCAGTCCTTTGTTTTCTATAAAATAGGAAAGCAGTTCAAATTCTTTATAGCTTAAATCCACTTGTCTGCCGTCAATCGTCACAAGATGCGCCGCTTTATTTAGCTGGATTCCACCTGCTTCCATAAGTTCATCACTATTTACCTGACTAGTGCGGCGTAAAATGGCTTCTACCCGGGCTACGAGAATTTTAGGACTGAAAGGCTTGGAAATATATTCATCCACTCCTAGCTGGAACCCTTGCAGTTCATCACGTTCATCTGTTTTTGCAGTCAGCATAATAATCGGCACTTTAGAATAGCCCCTGATTTCCCGACAGACTTCCCAACCGTCCACTTTAGGCATCATAACATCCAAAATAACAAGAGCTATGTCTTTTTGTCCGAAAAAAATATCCAAGGCTGCGCTTCCATCTTCCGCTTCCACTACTTCGTAATTGCTTTTTACCAAAAAATCCCTAACCAGCTTACGCATCCTGCTTTCGTCATCCACCACTAATATTTTCAGCCTGTCCACAATACTTTTCTCCTTCTTTATAGTTTTTTGCTCAACATTATGAACGTTTCCCTTAAACTCATAACATTGGCTCCTAATGCAAACTATAAATGCTCTTCTCTGTTTAACCAGGAAAATTTATTTATCCACTTCCAGTATACCCATAAAATATGTAAAATCTGTGAATAACGCAAATAAATACCGCAAATCAATACCGTTCTGTGACATAACTATTCAGCCATCATTCCTCTGCCTGTTTTACACGTTCTTGTTCCCGGAGATAGTTTTCCCGTTCTGTCAATTCCTGCTCCCATGCACTGTATTTATTCACTAATGCCCTTTCATAGTTCAAAATGTTAGGTTCATCACTGGTTAATGCGATAGCGAACATGATGCCTACCGAAATGAATAATATCACATTCAGCAGTACAGATACGATAAACTTACTTTTGTAGTCATGTTTCTTTTTTTCTGGTAGGCGCGGCGACGGAACCCGAATTTCATCCCCTACTCTGTGGGCAAAAACCGTATAAAGTCCAAGTGGTGGAACTGGTTCTTCCAGATTTTTGCATTCTGCCAGCTTGGTTTGCAGCGAACGCAGATATTCCCATCCAATAGGAGTCTGGAAAATACGTCCTTCTACCGCTTTACGATAAACAAGATATATTTTTTCTGGTTTTCCATAATCCATATGTTGTTCCAGATACTCTATTTTTTTCACTTCCTGTCTGGCTATTTCCGCGTCTTCGGCATTCCCGAAACAGTATCCTCTTACTACATTTTTATTTTCTCCCATTTTGTCACCACCTACTTTTTTCAAACTGGTTTTTATCCTTAGAAGTATTGGGCATATAGTAAACGATATAAAGAAAAACATAATGTTTCTTATGTTTATTGGCTATAAAACGAAAGGGATAGTAAAACGATAGGGATAGTTGAGGAAATTCCTCTTCTATCCCTATTTCTACTTTATGGGAAACTGCATCGCCAGATACACCCCACTGCGAACTCCGTCCAGGAACATCGCTATACTAAGGAATCTGCTCACTTCCTAAAGCGCGTCTGAAAATTCTTTCCGATAATAGTCACCCAAATCAAGCTATGTTTCCATTCAAATGCAATTAGTATAGCTTACAGTCCAACTTGGATTTGAACAAGAACAAACGAAACCCTTTCTTGTGAAAATGTTATGAATGAAGTTTAAACTTTTCTCACTAAAACGCTCCAACGTCCAACCAATGATACTTTGAGTGGAATAGGCGGGAGTCGAACCCGCGTCCAAAGACCTATTCCCTGTCCTTCTACTATCATAGTCAATTATATTTCATTCCCTCCTGTAACGGGAAATTGACAGCCCAATACATTCAGTAGCTTCATAATACGCCCACAGGCTCAAAGCTTTGCCTGTGTCGTTTCCTACATCGTCGATGCCCGCTTCTTAATGTGTAGGTGCATTAAGTCGGACAGCCGCCATTAGGCAGCGTATGCTAAATTGTCTTCAGCGTTTATATTTAGATTTGCGAGTTGACGCATCGCCTACGGATAGCTTCTCCAGCTGCAAGACCCCTGTCGAAACCTTTACTATCCCTTATCCCATCCACGGTTTCTCTGAATCCATATTTATTATACCACATTATATGGTAGAAAGCAATCCATTATCCCCTGATTTTTAATTTCAATTCTTTTTCGGCCTCTCTACGTTGGTCTTTTCTTGCAATATCCTGTCGTTTATCGTATAGTTTCTTTCCTTTTGCCAGTCCGATTTCTACTTTTGCTTTACCATCCTTAAAGTATACCTGTAATGGAACCAGAGTATACCCTTTTTCTGCGCTTTTTCCGGCCAGTTTATGAATCTCCTGTTTATGCAGCAGAAGCTTTTTGACACGAAGCGGATCTTTATTAAAAATATTCCCTTTCTCATAGGGACTGATATGCATCCCATAGGCAAATATTTCGCCGTTTTCAATTTGTATAAACGATTCTTTGATGCTACATTTACCCATGCGCAGTGACTTTACTTCTGTGCCATGGAGTACAATTCCGGCCTCATATTTCTCCTCTATAAAATAATCATGATAAGCTTTTTTGTTATTTGCCACCAATTTCATTGATTCTGTCATAGACATACCTGCCTTTCCTGATTCTAATTGCAATTCAGCCTACTCCTGCCATTTTTTCATTTTGACAGTCTATTTATTGGGGTTCCTTCCTACCAATTTCTAAATAACCATATCAAATCAGTCCTTATTTTTCTATTCACATAATAAAAGCGTCGCCCTTCTATACAATTTCATTCAATTAAGCCTTTCGTGGCGGTACAAACCATGAGCCTAAATCCAGGCTAATGAAAACACTATTTCATAAATATTGTATTGGAGTGTCTTAGAGCGTATTGGAAATTGCTTTCTGGCAGATGTACGTCACAATTTGTGGGAAATTTGTGCCAAAGGAAGGGCGTATAACCTGAATTTGACGCAAATACCATGCAAAGTGAGGCGTGCATTGTCAGGAGTGAATGTTTAAACACGCTCTAGTGTTCCATCCAGACAGAAATTGGATTTGTGGGTTGCATGGTTCGTGCCAGCGCCAGGCAAAATTTCGACCGCGATACGGTGGCATCGTCTAGAAATTTTAACGACGCAATGGTGCGAAACAAGCGGTTCACGATTCTAATTTCTGACCGGATGGAACACTAGTCCCATTAACGTCTGTCATGCTCCAATTACCAATAACAATTACAATTAATTATAGGTGTGGCTGGACAGAGTATGGCTTTACATCTCTTCCATTTCCCCGTCGGCTTCTATAAACTCTATGGTTCTGGCAAAACGGTCAGTGTTTTCCACTGTTACAGTAAGGCACTGTCCCAGTTTATATGTTTTCCCAGTATCCCGCCCTATCATTTCATAATTTTTTTCATCGTAGTAAAAATAGTCCCCTTGCAGGGAAGACACATGGATCATTCCTTCTACTGTATTTGGCAGTTCCACATAGATGCCCCAGCCGGTGATGCCCGAAACTACGCCTTGGAAATTTTCTCCGATATGCTGTTCCATATATTCTACTTTTTTCAGTTTATCCGTTTCCCGTTCAGCTTCTTCTGCCCTGCGTTCCATTTTGGAAGAACGGTCTGCCACTTGCGGAAGTATTTCTTCATAATGCCGGATACGCTCTTCTTTTAAGCGTCCCCTTAGCTGTTCCTTTATAATTCTATGAATCTGCAGATCTGGGTATCTGCGGATCGGAGAAGTAAAATGACAATAATATTGACAGGCAAGCCCGAAATGACCTGTGCAATCCACGGAATATCGTGCCTGCTTCATACTCCGAAGGGCCAGACGGCTAATTAACGCTTCTTCCGGCGTTCCTTCGATTTTACCTAATAATTTTTGGATTTCTTTCGGATGGATTTCTTCCTGGGTTGTTTTAATGCCATAGCCAAAGTTACTGATAAAGATGCCAAGCTGCTGTATTCTTTCAGGGTCTGGATTCGCATGTGTCCGGTAGACAAAAGGGAATTCCAGCCAGTAGAAATGCTGCGCTACTGTTTCATTGGCTAAAAGCATAAAGTCTTCAATAATTTTCGTTGCTGTGTTCCTTTCATAAGGTTTGATTTCCAGTGGATGCCCTTCTGGATCCAGCAAAATTTTTGTTTCCGGGAAATCAAAGTCAATGGAACCGCGTTTCTTCCTTTTTGCCCTAAGGATTTTGGCAAGCTCTTCCATCAGAGCGAACATCGGCGCCAAGGACTCATATTTCTTGGTTTCTTCTTCATCCTTATCTTCCAGTATTTTTTTTACACTGGTGTAGGTCATGCGTCGGTCTACCCTGATTACAGATTCTACAATACGGTAATCCACCACTTCTCCTTTTGGGCTGATTTTCATAATACAGCTTAATGCCAGTCTGTCCACACCCTCATTCAAGGAACAAATGCCATTGGAAAGGGTATGCGGCAGCATTGGGATTACCCGGTCTACCAAATATACGCTGGTTCCTCTCTTTAACGCCTCTCTGTCCAACGCGGAATTCTCCTGCACGTAATTCGTCACATCCGCAATATGGACACCCAAACAGTAATTAGCTCCTTCTTTGGATACACTGACTGCATCGTCCAAATCTTTGGCGTCTTCCCCGTCTATGGTAACCATTGGCACATCCCTTAAGTCTTCCCGTCCTTGTCTGTCAGCCTCTGACACTTCCGATGCCACACGCTCAGCCTGTTTTAAAACTTTTTCTTCGAATTCCATTGGCAGTTCATAGCCTCGGACAATGGATAGGATGTCCACTCCGGGATCATTGATATGTCCGATAATTTCCACTACTTTACCTTCCGGTTTTTTATGGCCTTCCCCATAGCTGGTCAGTTCCACCACTACTTTGTGTCCTTCCACAGCCCCTTTGGAACGCTCAATCGGCACAAAAATATCACAAGGGAGTTTCATATTGTCCGGTATTACAAAACCAAAGTTTTTTGATTTGCGGAATATGCCCACTACTTGTGTGGTGCCACGCTGCAGGATACGGGTCACTTCCGCTTCCTGCCGTCTGCCCCGCTGTCCGGGCAACAACTTTACCTGTACAGTATCTTGGTGATATGCGCCGTTCACTCTGTTTTCCGGTATATAGAGATCTTCTTCCAGTCCTTGTACCTCTACAAATCCAAAACCTCTTGCATTGCTGATAAATGTTCCTGTATAAAAATCCGTTTCTGGTTTTATATATTTCCCTTTCGCTGTAACGGTGAGCTTTCCTTCTTTTAACAGTTCTTCTAACACTTCACGGAATTCACCCCGTTCTTCTTTTTTTACTTGCATAAATGCGGCCAGCTCCTTTTCCTTCATCGGCACGTATAGTTCATCCTGCACCAGCTCGCATATTAATTTCTTTCTCTTCTCAAATTGCGCTTTATTCATCTTGTTCCTTTCTATTCCAGTACCGCCAATGTTCTTTCCGCGCCTCCGCACTTGGAAGAATGACAGCCCATTATCCATGTTCTGTCACTCTTCCAGGCGCTTACCTGAACATTGGCTGTTTCCAGTGCCGCCAATGTTCTTTCCGCGCCTCCGCACTTGGAAGAATGACAGCCCATTATCCATGTTCTGTCACTCTTCCAGGCGCTTACCTGAACATTGGCTGTTTCCAGTGCCGCCAATGTTCTTTCCGCGCCTCCGCACGCTTGGAATAACGGCAGAACGACAATCTTCCATAAATATTATGAAAAAAGCACTCTTACCTTTGCAAGAGCGCTTTTGTAATCACCTAAAATACATTCAGATTCAGTACCGCTGCTAAAATGATAAACCCAGCCGCCAGAAACTTTGTTACTTTTACTAGCGTCCCTTCCATGGAACGGCCTTTGTTTTTACCCCAGTATGTTTCGGCTGCACCGCTGATTGCGCCAAGTCCTGCGGATTTTCCTTCCTGCATCAATACTAATATAACCAACGCTATGCAAATTATAATAAAAACGATTAATAATATGGTTCTTAAAGCCTGCATTTCTGTAACCCTACTCCTTTCCTGTAACGTATGCCCTGCTGCATATATTTTTTACTTTAGCATATTATTTCCATTTTTTCAAGTGTTTTTGCAATAGTTTGTATATTGGGTTTGTATTTTTAGGCAAGTCGGTTCCTGTTTATGCTGCTTGAGAAATCCCTTCCGCTATTGCACGGAAAAATTCCACATGTTTTAATTCATATCCTGGTTCCGTAAAATCTGGATCTGCGCTGGTTTTTACAATAATTACTTGTTTTGCCGGGTTCACATAAATCCATTGCCCATAGACGCCAATGGCCATAAACTCTCCTTGGCTCCCCTCCGGTATCCACCACTGATATCCATAGCCAATGGCATTATAAGCATCATGGTTTGCTCCTGGTTTTGCATACTCCTCTTGGATGTCCATGCTGTCCTGCACCCACTCTTTTTCCAAAACCTGTACTCCGTTATAACTGCCCCCGTTCAGATATAATCTTGCAAATCGCGCATAGTCTCTAAGGGAAACGCTCAAGCCTCCCATAGCCAGTTCCGTGCCGTTGCTCAGTGTCCAGTATGCATCATGAGCCGCTCCAATTCTCTTCCAAAGTTTTTCCTCCATATATTCCGCCAGGCTGCGCCCTGTGGCATTTGTAATCACCTGCCCCATTATTTCGGTATTAATGCTTAAATATCTTCGGTATGTATATGGTTCTTCCTGTACCCCGTATTGTGAAATAACCTTCATAGCCGGAGCCCCCATTAGGGTGCGGATGGAAAAACCGCTCATATCTTTGTCCTCATTAAAATCAATTCCGGAAGCCATTTTCAGGCAAGCCCTGATTGGAATATTTTCCAGTTCCGTCCCCACAAACTCTGGTATATACATTCCAATAGGGTCTTCCACACTATTTACATAACCTTCCGCTACTGCAATTCCCATCAGGGCAGACACAAAAGATTTTCCCATGGAATTAGAAGAAAATAAAGAGCTTTCTTCCCCTCCAAAGAAATATTTTTCATATTTAATCACATCATTCTCTATCACTAGCATAGCAGATGTCCTGGTGTCTTCCATAAATTCCTCTGTAGCATAAAAAACATTGTCATACTGGAATCCTTCAGTCAAAATGGCATTATCTTCTTTTAAAAAGAAAAAGGGATTCTCTCCTGCGCTAATTTTTTTGGTTGGCTGTATTTCCGGCGTATGCTGGAACGTGTGCGCAAGGTTTTCATTCTTAAAACTATGCAGGGAAGTGTACAGCATCTTTACCTTTTCGCCCAGGCAAATCCAAAATACTCCTACAACCGCAGCAATGCTAACTGTTACCATACCGATTATTTTTCTTTTTTTCATCGCAATTTCTCCTTGTTATTCTCACTGTTTTCCTTTTGCTTTTTCTTATCATAATCCGTACAGTAACTGTATGGTCAATACCTATTTATATATTTTATAATTTTCAAAATACATCACATAGAAAATGGAGTGGGTTCTGGAATTAATGCTAAAACATAATCAGCCTTCCATACGCCACTCCATATTGCAATTGCTATTCTCTATGTTACAATTGCTATTCTCTATATTGCAATTGCTATTCTTTATATTGTAATTGCTATTTTTCATATAGCAATTACTGTCCTATATTATATTATTTTCCTCTGGCATTCATGCTTATTGTCTGAACGGGACCAGTTTCCAGGTAAAAGTAAATTTTTCTTTCTGAAAACGATATTTTTCCAATACTTCCGGCCCACAGCTATTGGAGCCGATTCCATTTTGCGCATAATCTATACACAAAACCGTACTGTCTGACTCCTCCAGTTCATAATGATGGGCCGTTTTGTCCAGTTCTTCCTGTGTGTAAACGGATGCGCTAAAGGAAAAAGGCGTTTCCGATGCTATAGCCAGGCCAAATTGTCCATCAGAAAGTTCTACAAAGTCACAATCATAATGGCTTCCATTTTCCTGGGGTTTGATATAATCCTCATGCATATCCTTCACTTCTGCCTGATAAAAGCCATGGCTGGCGGCCTGACGTTTATCGCAGTAACTTTCCATCGGGCCCATCCCATAATAGGAAACCTTTTCCAATCCCTTATCTAAAAAGAAACGTACGCCAAACCTGGGCAAATCCGGAAATTCCATGTCGCGGCAAACTTTCATGTCAGATTGTATGCCGCCGTTGCCATCCACTTTCCAAACCACTTCCACATCCAGTATACGCTGTACCGATACAGCGGAAACAGACATACGGCTACTTATCGTTATACCATCTATATCTTGTTGGATAACGGTTTCATATGCCCTGGCATAGGCTTCCTGGTAATGTGCCTTTTCCCATTCACCTCTAATATAGCGGTCGTTATCCGTAGGCGCTCTCCAGATATTACATTCCATGGGGTGGTTTAGATATTCTTTCCCAGCATAATTCAGGCTGGAAAACAACCCTGTTCTTTTATCGTATTGATAAATAAAGTTTTTCCCTTTGCAGAGTATAATAGCATCTTGTTCCTCTACTATTACTTCAGTCCCACAGTCTCCTTTTGTTTCCGATTCTGTTCCGGTTGCTGTGCAAACACTGTTTTCAGAGGTCTGTTTAAGCCACTTCTGTGCAGTCTGGTTCCTTGGGTCCTCATTAGCAAGATACACTTCATCAAAGCCAAGCGCATAACCGATAGGCACAAGCTCCGAAGCCTTTTTCTGCTGATATATCACTTTCAAATAAGTGCGTCCAGAAGCGGGAATTGTAATGTCTAAAGGCAACGTTGCCTCTCCATGCGGCATCACAGAAAGAGCTGGAATATCCCCCTCTTTTATACAAACGCCGTCACAGCTTACTTGATAACGGATAGAAATATCCTTTAAATCCGTAAAATCCATATAATTGTGAAGCTTCAGTTCTTTTTTTCCTGCATCATAGGAAACCACCCTGGCAGGACGGTGTACGTTTTTAAATTCCAGCAGTCCGGTATGGGGCGTGCGGTCTGGATAAACCAGTCCATCCATACAAAAATTTCCATCATGGAGCGTTTCTCCATGATCGCCGCCATAAAAATACTTTGTTTTTCCGTTTTCCGCTTTTTCATGCGCTACTGCGTGATCGCACCATTCCCATACAAAACCGCCGCACATTAGGTCATTGCTTTGGATTACTTGAAAATAATCCTCCAAGTCCCCAGGGCCATTGCCCATGGCATGGCAGTATTCAATCATCACAAAAGGTTTGGACGCATCCTTTTCTAAATATTCTTCGATATCGGTCAAAGGTGGATACATCCTGCTGTATAAATCCAGGCTGGAATAATCGTAAACTTTTTCCTGATTGCGATATCTCGCACCCTCATACTGTGTAATCCGGCTTGGGTCATACTCCTTTGTCCATTTTAATGCTTTTTCAAAATTGCAGCCATAAGCGCTCTCATTTCCCATAGACCAGATTACGACAGACGGGCGATTTTTGTCCCGTTCCACCATCAATTGCACACGATCTACAATGGCCGCCTCCCATGCCGGGTCATCTGCAATTTTTTCGCTCCAACGGGCATACCTGTTTGCTATTGTGTTTTCCTTAAAATACGTTTCTGCAGGCCCATGTGATTCAATATCCGCTTCATCAATCACCATAAAACCATATCTGTCACACAGTTGATAAAAATAAGGAGCATTAGGATAATGGCTGGTGCGGATTGCATTGAAATTGTGCTGCTTCATAATTTCCAAATCCTTTTTTACTTGTCCCAAATCTACGGCAGAACCTGCAACCGGATCCGAATCATGCCGGTTAACGCCCCGGAACTTAATCTTCTGTCCATTCAAATGCAATGTTTTCCCCTTTATTTCAATCGTCCGAAAGCCAACATAATCCGTAATCGTCTCTGCTGCGGTACGAAGCACAAGCGTATACAGGTACGGCTGCTCCGGATTCCACAGAACAGGTTCTGCCACTTCCAGCAAAACTTTCTCACTGTCTATTCCGGCTTTCCCTTCCGCCACACATTTCCCCTGTGCGTCGTAAAGCGCAACTTCCGTTTCTATGGGATTTCCCATATAGGATAAAGATAATGTCGCTTTTGCCTGGCCTTCTCCCACTTCTGTAATCACCCGGTAATCCCGGATAGCCTGTTCCGGCCTCTTTAACAGATACACATCCCGGAAAATTCCGTTCATCCGGAATTTGTCCTGATCCTCCAGATAACTTCCATCGCACCACTTTAAAGCCAGGACTGCTATTGTATTATCACCTTCCAAAACAACTCCTGTCACTTCAAATTCACTGGTCATATGCGGCACCTGACTGTAACCCACATATGTAGCGTTAAGCCATACATAAAAGCAGGAATCCACACCCTCAAAATTCAGATACACCGTAGGCGCCATTTCATCCTTTTGATAGGTAAAATGATGGACATATGCCCCGCAAGGGATATCCTGTGGCACATATGGCGGATCATAGGGAAACGGATAACGGACATTGGTATACTGATGACGGTCATACCCGGCCATCTGCCATACCCCTGGCACCTTTAGCGTATCAAAACCGGCAGTGTCATAGCCTGTTGCATAAAATTCTTCCTGCACATCATAAATGCTGTTAAAATACCGGAAGTTCCAATCCCCATTCAGGCATTGCATCCGGTCAGAGTCTTCTCGATGTTCTATCGGATCATTCATCCGCCCTGATGCCGGCACATAATACGCTCTTGCTGGCATCGTTCCTTCATGTAATACATTTAAATCCTCATAATATCTTGGCACAATCATTCTTTAAATCCTCCTATTCCAGTTCCATATTCACCACAGAAAAACTTCCGATTATTTCAATACTCTCATATTATACTTCTATCGTATTTCACATACCATAAATTCGATTAGACAAAATATGCACAAAATGATACAATGTGAAAAACACCCTATCTGAAACGGAGGTTCCTATGTATATTAATTCTGGATACCTGAACAATTCCCTATTGGATTTTCAAGACACAGACAATCCACTTACTATAGGCAGTTGCGGCGCTTACTTTTTGCAGTCCTATCCCAAGCTCCAGACTTGCCGCCCCAATGGGCGGGTTGATTACCAATTGCTTTATATCTCCGCCGGGACGGCTCACTTCTATTTTGACAATGAAACCAATGAAATCATTGTTCCGTCCGGAACCATGGTTCTTTACCGCCCGGGAGAATTTCAAAAATATGAATATTATGGAACGGAACAAACGGAAGTCTATTGGCTCCATTTTACCGGAAATGATATCCCGGCTATCTTGCAGGACTATGGAATTATGGACGATATGCGTGTCTTTTATGCTGGTGTTTCTTTAGAATATGCCGCCCTTTTTAAAAGGATAATTATAGAACTGCAAAGATGCCATCCCGGTTATCCGGAAATGCTGGTATTGCTGTTCCGGCAGATGTTATTGTTAATTAGCCGCCAGCTCACAAGGGAACGGATACCCGGAAATGGATATATGGATATGGAAATGGATCTTGCCACTCAATATTTTAATGACAACTATCATACGGATATTTGTATAGAAAAATACGCTGCTTCCCGAGGGATGAGCGTCAGTTGGTTTATACGCAATTTCAAACAGTATACCGGCTCCACCCCCATGCAGTATTTGGTGTCTATCCGCATCACCAATGCACAGCTACTGTTGGAAACAACTTCTTATACTATATCCGAAATCAGCCATATCGTCGGTTATGACAACCCACTTTATTTCAGCCGACTGTTTCATAAGCAAAAAGGAATTCCCCCTTCTGCTTACCGGAAAAATAAAGGGCACAGGCTCTAAAAGATAAAAAAACCGGAGCCTTCCATGGCGTTATACGCTTATAGAGCAGGCATTTTTTACCAATGCTTTTAGGGTTGGCAGAAATGTAATTCCATTTTCCGCCAACTTCTTAGGGTCCATGGCAATATGTCTGGGATTTTGGGCAAAGGCTATTTCATTCCGTTCCAGCCGCTCTGTATCCCATCCAAGTTCCTGAAACATAGCAGACACAGTCTCATATGTATTTTTGTCATTCGTGGAACCAAAATTATAAATGCCACCTTTTAGTTCCCATGCTTTTTGCAAATTGCAAACCACCTCGTTAACATCCGTTATTCCTCTCACATCATGGATGGGATAGGATAAAACCTCAACATTTTTCTGCATCCTGGAAATCAGTGTGCGGAAAAAATCGCTATGCTCCCCAGCAAGCAATGTTTGAGTGTCATACATCCAAGAGAGGCGTAAAACCACACAATCCGGATTGACTTTTAGACACTCTTCTTCTGCCTTTTTCTTCTGCGCTCCGTAAAGGTTGGCTGGCTTTACCGTTTCTTCTTCCTTGTGCAGCCCTTTTTCCCGGCTGCCAAAATAAATCTGATCTGAACTGCAAAATAGGCACTTTGCACCGGATTTTGCAGAGGCTGCCGCAATATTTCCACTCCCGTCCACATTGATTTTCCAGGAGCTTTCCGGTTCCCTCCCACAGGCTTCCACATCGGAAATAGCGGCGCTATGTATGACAATATGCGGTTTAAATGCATAAAAGGCCGCATCTATGCTTTTCTTATCAGTAATGTCCATTTCTGTGTGGGTAGGAGCATAAATTTCATACTGTGCGCGATAATGCTTTACAATCCTGCTGCCGAGAAAACCGGATGCTCCAGTCACTAATAATTTTTCCATTTCCAAGCCTCCTATTTTAACTGCTATTTCTCATAATGCATTTACTAAGTCGCCAACGAAAAAGAAAAGCTGCCATACTACTGATTGCCCATCCATAGCATGACAGCTCCCTGTTCTACTCCTTCACATGGAATGTCACTTTTTTCTCTTTTACCCCGGCGCTTACGGTATCTCCGGCTTTAATCTTCCCTGCCAGGATTTCTTCCGCCAGCGCATCCTCAACAACAGTCTGCACCGCACGTTTTAATGGCCTGGCGCCCATTTTCAAATCAGTATGATTCTCTATGATGTATTCCTTTAAAGCAGGCGTTATTGTCAGGTTGATATCCATTTGCTCTTTGCAACGGTTGGTTAGGTTTTTGGAAAGCAGGGTAATAATCTGCTTCATCTCTTCTTTTCCTAACGGGTGGAATACCATAATCTCATCAATACGGTTGATGAATTCCGGCTTAAACAGACGTTTTACTTCTTCCATAACCCCAGTTTTCATCTTGTCATAGTTTTTCTTCTCATCTGTCTGGATGGAAAATCCAAGATTCTTCGGGTCAATGATTCTTTGCGCGCCGGCATTGGAAGTCATAATCAATATCGTATTTTTGAAATTTACCTTACGCCCCTTGGAATCTGTAATATGGCCGTCATCCAACACTTGCAATAAGATATTAAATACATCGGGATGCGCTTTTTCCACCTCATCAAACAACACTACGGAATAGGGGTTTCGCCTGACTTTCTCGCTTAACTGGCCTCCTTCATCAAATCCCACATAACCGGGAGGGGAACCAATCATCTTTGAAACGGAATGCCCCTCCATATACTCTGACATATCCACACGGATTAAAGCATTTTCTGACCCAAACATAGCCTCCGCCAAAGCTTTGCTCAGTTCTGTCTTCCCAACGCCTGTAGGGCCGAGAAAAAGGAAAGAACCAATGGGGCGGTTTGGATCCTGCAAGCCTACACGCCCCCGGCGCATAGCCTTTGCCACTGCTTTTACCGCTTCCTCCTGCCCAATCACCCTCTTATGCAGGATGGACTCCAGTTTCAGGAGACGTTCACTTTCTTTTTCCGCCAGTTTTTTTACAGGAATCTTTGTCCACATGGCGACCACTTCCGCAATTTCATTTTCCCCTACCAGATAGCTGCGTTCTTCCTGCGCCCGGTCAAAACGTTGCTTCATCCGGTCATATTTTTTCATCAATTCATCCTGGTTATGCTTGATTTCCCCAGCTTGGCTAAATGCTTCCATACGGATGGAACGCTCAATCTGCACATCCATTTTTCTAATCTGTTCCGCTAATTCTTTCATCTTATCCGGCATCTGCATTGTTTTTAAACGCAAAGCGGACGCCGCCTCGTCAATCAAATCAATGGCTTTATCCGGCAGGTTTCTATCGTTGATATAGCGGGCTGACAGCTTAACTGCCGCCTCTATGGCGGAATCTTCAATCGTCACCTGATGATGATCTTCATATTTTCCCGCAACTCCCCTTAAAATCCGGATGGCTTCCTCTTCTGTCGGTTCCTCAACATTCACTGGCTGAAACCGACGCTCCAGTGCGGCGTCTTTTTCAACATATTTACGATATTCCGTAATAGTTGTAGCGCCGATTAATTGAATTTCCCCTCTTGCCAGAGAAGGCTTCAAAATATTGGAGGCGTCTATGGCGCCCTCCGCTCCTCCGGCGCCGATAAGGGTATGCATTTCATCCAGGAAAAGTATCACATTTCCGTTTTCAATCACTTCCCGAATGACTTTCTTAATCCTTTCTTCAAATTCCCCACGATATTTACTTCCGGCCACCATACCGGACAAATCCAAAGTCAGCACTCTTTTATTCTGCACGGTAAAAGGCACTTCTCCTGATACGATACGCAAAGCAAGCCCTTCCACTACCGCTGTTTTTCCAACCCCCGGTTCCCCAATCAGACAAGGATTGTTTTTCGTCCGCCGGCTAAGAATTTGGATGACCCTGCCGATTTCATCTTCTCTTCCGATTACCGGATCCAGCCCGCCTGTCCGTGCCAAAGCCGTCAGGTCACGACTGTACTGTTCCAGCGCCGATGCGCCGCCTTTCTTCCTTCCGCCATGCTTTTTTCCCAGGTCTTCTTTGTACAAAGAACCGTCTTCCCCCATCGCCACTAAGGTATCCACATATACCTTTTGTGCCGGCACCCCAAGGGTATTCATTAACCTTAACGCTACATTTTCCCCTTCCTTGATTAACGCCAGCAAAATATGCTCCGTCCCAGTCTTATCTGCATGGAACCGTTCTGCCTGTTTATGGGCTTCCTCCAGTATTTTCACCGCACGGGGGGAATAGCCGTCCCGGTCTTTGGCTAACACTCCCTGTTCTGGAGTGATCAGATCCCGGATCATATCCATTAACTGCACTTCTTCCAAGCCATTGACTGCCAATACTTTGGCTGCAACACCGGTTCCTTCCTGCAGCAGCCCTGCCAGGATATGTTCCGTACCCACATATCCCTGGCGCAGTCCTGCCGCAGTTTTCTCCGCTGCAGACAATGCTGCCTTCGCCTTATCCGTAAACTGTGACTGCATCAATCCAGACCTCCATAATCTTTATATATTTCATCTATAAGAGCATGCACTTCTTCCCGGGAAATATTCTTACAAATCCCCTTGGCAAGCAGCACTTTTAAATTCCCGCGCAATTCTTCAATTGCTTCTATATGGTCGGCGTCGATGGAAATAACGGCCCCCCGGCGCCTGTCTACCTTCACAAAGCCTTCCTGTTTTAATACGGTATATGCCTTATTTACCGTATGCATATTAATGCCAATATCTTCCGCTAACTGCCTTACGCTGGGGAGTTCATCTCCCTCCCGGATTCTTGCCGTGGCAATTCCAAGGATAATCTGGTTCCTTAATTGTAAATATAGCGCTTCTTCACTGTTAAAATCAATTTCTATTATCATTGTCCAATCCTGTTATCCATGTCCTTGAGATTAGCCGGACTGCTCCTTACCAAAAGAGGCGGGGACAACGCCCCGCCATCCTTTGGATGGTCTTTTACCTTATTTCTTATCATCCATATTGAGGAATTCAAATTCAAATTCATCATCTTCAATGAGAAAATTCTTTGCTTTCCTCTTTGGCTGCGGTTTCTGCACCACCGACTGGCCTGCTTCAAACCCATCTTCCGGGTCATACTCTACTTTTCTAACCGGCATAGGTTTCCTTTCTTTTTCCGCTGCCGGCCGTACTTTTGCTGTCTGTCTTGGCGCTGGGGCAGGTGCGGGCGCCTGTCTTCTGGGCCTTTCCGTCTGTTCCATCCGCCCGGTTCTCTCCAGACGCTCTGCCTGTTCTTGGCGTTCTGTCCGCTCCGGCCTCTCTGCCGCAACAGCAGGACGTCTCCTGCGGGTTACTCTTTCTACTATCTCTTCCTCTTCCTCGTCATCCTCCTCTTCGTCCTCATCGTCGTCGTCATCCTCCTCATCCTCCTCATCGTCGTCGTCTTCATAAACATCTTTCAATTTAAACAAAAGGATGGCTACTGTAATGGCCAAAATGGCAGACAAAGCAGCTAATACAATAATGACAATTTTTTGGATGGCGCCTTGCTTTTCCCCTTCCTGTGTCAGTTTTTCCCCTGTATCTGCCCACATACGCAGGTTTTCCAGGGACTGTTTGGTGCCGTTGATATTATCAAATAAGAACCACTCTTCCACACCTTCGCTATTGGCCTGGTATACCATTTCATAATCGGGTTTAACGGCTGGTTCCGGCTCTGGTTCCGGTGCAGGCGCTTCTCCACCGCCTTCGCCGCCTTCCGGGTTTTCACCGCCTTCTGCCGCTTCGCCGCCACCTTCCGGATTTTCGCCGCCCTCACCGCCTTCCGGCGTTTCTGCCGGAGTCTCCGCTGGCGTTTCTGCAGGCGCTTCCGCTGGAGCCCCTGTTGCCGCCGGAGCCGGCGGCTCGCCTACCGTAACCAAATCCGCACGGATAAAGCCGACTACTTCACGGCCATTTTCATTTGTATATTTAATCTGATACCACTTTTTTCCATCCGAAGCCTTGGCTTCCCCAGTAATTACCACAGGAGTATTCTCCATAGCCGAACCAACAATTTCATGTTGGGTAGACGCGCCTTGGCGCACCCTGGCGCTTTTATAATTAACATAAGCCTTTGTTTCCGCAATAGTGGTTACTTGCGTTGCAGCCGGTTTCGAAGCTGTTTTAGTTGCACTGCTGGCGCCGGTAGTGGTGGTTAAAGTCGTTGCGTTGGATGTTCCGGTTGTTGTATTGGTGGCTGAACCCGTACTGGAACTTGTTGTGCCAGAAGTTGGAGCCGTCGCCTTTAGCATCAAATCGGAGCGGATAAAACCTGTGCTGTTTTCATAACTGACTTTATACCATAAAGAGCCTGCGCTGTCCTTTTCTTCGTCAATCACCGTTACCATCGTGCCTTTAAGCAGACTTGACATAGAATCGCTCTGCGTGGAAGCCTGCTTCCTAACCTTGGCGGCGTCTGCAGTAATGATTCCGGAAGCCTGTACGTATGCCCTGCTCTCGGAAGGCATTGCGAAAGATAAAAACATTGCCGCCACCATTCCTGGCAGCATATATAGTAGTTTTCTTCTTGTTGTCTTTTTCATGTATGTTTCCTCTCTGCCCTTCCTCTGTTAACCGCGGTTGAACCTTCTTTCTCCCTTCTGTTCCACATTTTTTTCACTTCCGTATCCTGCCCCGGCATTATGGGATGTCCTCTGTTTTTCTTCCAGCTTTCTGTGGTAAGCGATTTCACAGCTCGGACATAAAGAACCGCTGCGGATATCTGCGCCGCACATATCGCATCTTAGCAGCACTTTGGAATCCTGCGCCACTTCCAGCCTGGATTCCTTTAACATCTGTCGTATGGATTTCTGGCTGACTCCAGTATTAAATGTAATATCTGCTGATGTGGCGCCCGGATTCTTTTCGATATAGTTGCGTGCCTTTCCATAGTCATCATAGTCTATGTGCCTGCACTGTTCACAGGCATATTCTCCGCAGCCTTTAAATATCATCAGCCCTCCGCACACCGGACAATCATATGGTCTGTTATAATCATTAACATCCAATGTCTCCCTTTTATACCTAATCTTTTCTTCCATAATGCGTTACCCCTCCTTTTCCATAACCTGCGCTCCCTGACGTCAGGCTGTATTTCCCGGCGCCCTGAATCCGTCAGAAACTTCTTTTCCCTCTGTCTTTTCATACCTCCGTCAAATTTCTTTATATAACATTGCATTATGCGCTTTCCCATTTATTAACCGAAGCCATATATGCAGATTGCATGATGCATTGCCGCCGCAATTATGCTTCATCAATCGCTTTTCCAATATCATGCCGCATATATTTATTTTCAAATTCCACCCATTCCACTGCCTCGTAGGCATTGGCACGGGCTTCTTTTAAATCCTTTCCCTTGGCCGTCACTCCTAACACACGCCCGCCATTGGTAACAAACCCCTCTTTTGTCTGTTTAGTCCCTGCATGGAAGCAATAATATCCCTCTTTCCCATCAAACCGCTCAAGTCCCCGAATAAGATATCCTTTCTCATATTTCACCGGATAACCGTCTGAAGCCAGTATAACGCAGACTGCCGCATTGTCTTCAAATTGCAGGTTTATTCTATCCAGATTCCCGTCAATACATGCTTCCATCACTTCTATAATGTCGTTTTTCATACGAGGAAGCACGACTTGGGCTTCCGGGTCGCCAAACCGGGCATTGTATTCCAAAACTTTCGGGCCATCTTCCGTCAGCATCAGCCCAAAGAAAATAACTCCTTTGAATTCCCTTCCTTCCGCTGCCATAGCGTCCACCGTTGGCTGAAAAATTGTACGCTGGCAGATTTCCGCCACTTCTTGCGTATAAAAGGGACTTGGCGAAAAAGTACCCATTCCGCCAGTGTTCAGCCCCCGATCCCCATCCATCGCCCGTTTGTGATCTTGAGCGGAAGCCATTGTCCGGATTGTTTTTCCATCTACAAAAGAAAGCGCTGACACTTCCCTTCCTACCATGAACTCTTCGATTACCAGCCGGTCACCTGCAGAGCCAAACTGTTTCTCCTGCATAATAGACTTTACTCCGGCCTTGGCTTCTTCCAGATTCTGACAAATCAAAACGCCTTTCCCCAATGCCAAGCCGTCCGCCTTTAACACAATAGGGAACTTTGCTGTTTCCAAATATGCCATAGCCGCCGCCGCGTCTTCAAAATTTTCATAAGCCGCTGTAGGTATATGGTATTTTTTCATTAAATCTTTGGAGAAAGCTTTGCTCCCCTCTAGAACCGCCGCATTTTTCCTTGGCCCAAACGTCCGTATTCCCGCTGCTTCCATTTCGTCCACCAGACCGCCTACCAACGGATCGTCCATACCCACGATAACGAAATCAATTGACGTTTCTTTTGCAAAAGCAACCAATTTATCAAATTCCATGGCCCCAATCGGCACACATTCCGCAATCTGCCCGATTCCGGCATTGCCCGGGGCGCAATAGATTTTCTTTACCTTGCTGCTTTTTGCCACGCTTGCCGCAATGGCATGTTCCCTTCCGCCGCCGCCAACAATCAATACCTTCATAGCTTACCTCCTTGTATCCGGACTTTCCCATTCTCCACTGTTAGCCGGCCATTGGCTATCGAGTCAATGGCTTTTGGCAGAAGCTCCCATTCTGCCTGCTCCATAACCCGTTTCTGCAAAATCTCCGGGGTGTCTCCTTCTTCCACTTCCACCGCTTTTTGCAGGATAATCGGTCCGGTATCCGTCCCTTCATCTACAAAATGGACGGTGGCGCCCGTTACCTTCACGCCCCGTTCCAATGCCTTCTCATGTACCTTTATCCCATAATACCCGGTTCCACAAAAGGAAGGAATCAAAGATGGATGGATATTGATAATCCGGTTTTGGTATGCATGGATTATTTCCTGAGGAATAACCACCAGAAATCCAGCCAACACGATTAGGTCAGGCTCTGACTCCTGCACCGCATGTAACAGAGCCTGGTTAAACTGTTCCCTGTCCATAAAGTCTTTCGGCCGAATGCAAACAGACGGGATGCCATGTTTGGCCGCCCGTTCCAGGGCATATGCCGTTTTATTATTGCTGATGACCCGGATAATTTCTGCGTTGGTAATTGTATTATTTGAAATCCCGTCTATAATAGCCTGTAAATTCGTTCCGCCACCGGAGACGCAAACGACTATTTTTAGTTTATGGCCCTGTGCCTCCTCTGCCTCTTTTAACATACTGCCACACCTTTTTCCCCTTCTTCCACGTAACCTGCCAGATAAGCCGTTTCTCCCGCGCCCTCCAACGCTTTGATTATTGTAGCGGCCTGTTCCTTTTCCACAGCTAACACCATGCCAAGGCCCATATTGTAGGTGTTGTACATCATCTTTTCTTCCAGCCTTCCTTTTTCCTGCAACAGCCGGAAAATAGGAGGGACTTCATAACTGTCCTTTTTCATTACGGCACGCACACCCTCTGGCAGCATTCGCGGGATATTTTCATAAAATCCGCCTCCTGTAATATGGCTGCAGCCTTTTATTGTAATTCCCGCTTCTTTTACAGTCTTTAATGCTTTTACATAAATCTTAGTTGGCATTAACAGCGCCTCACCCAAAGTCATGCCCAATTCCCCATAATAGACGTCCAGACTGTCCTTTGTCATATCAAATACCTTACGCACCAGGGAAAAGCCATTGCTGTGAACGCCGGAAGAAGCAATTCCCACCAATGCGTCTCCCGGTTGGATATCCTTCCCTGTAATTAAGTCTTTTTCATCCACAATCCCCACGGCAAATCCCGCCAGGTCATATTCTTCTTCCGGATAAAAACCAGGCATCTCTGCCGTCTCACCGCCAATCAGCGTCGCTCCGGCCTGCAGGCATCCCTGCGCCACACCTTTTACGATTGTAGCGATTTTCTCTGGATAATTCTTCCCGCAAGCTATGTAGTCCAGGAAAAACAACGGTTCCCCACCGGCACATGCAATGTCATTCACACACATGGCTACACAGTCAATCCCTACTGTGTCATGCCTGTCAAGCAAAAAGGCCAGCTTCAGTTTCGTGCCAACCCCATCGGTGCCGGAAACCAAAGTTGGCTTTTCCATTTGTTTCATGGCAGCAAGGGAAAATGCCCCGGAAAAACCGCCCAAGCCACCCAATGCCTCTGGGCGCATAGTTTCCTTTACGTATTTTTTCATCAGTTCCACTGACCGATATCCGGCCTCTATATCCACACCAGCTTTCTTATAATCCATGGCTTACCCTCCGTTTGGTATCTAAAAGGCCATCCGTCCCCGGCATGGCTTATCTTACAATTCTCATTTATAGTTTTTATACCCTGATTCCTGCAGCCTGGCGTCTTTGGCCTGTACGCTTTCTTTCAGCCCTTTCGCGTAGTCTTTCAGCCGTTGCAACAGGGCTTCATCCGAAGTAGCCAAGATTTTTGCCGCCAAAAGCCCGGCATTCGCGCCACCGTTAATTGCCACTGTAGCCACCGGGATGCCGGAAGGCATTTGCACAATTGAATAAAGGGAGTCTCTCCCCCCCAAAGATGTAGTATGCATCGGGACGCCGATTACCGGCATTGGGAAAATAGCCGCACACATCCCAGGCAGGTGTGCGGCCATACCAGCCCCTGCAATTATTACTTTAAATCCTTTTTTTTCCGCTGTACTCGCATACTCAAAAAACACGTCCGGTTCCCGGTGTGCCGAAATAATCGCCATTTCATAAGAAACGCCCAGTTGCTCCAGAGCTTCCGCCGCTTTCGCCATAACCGGCATGTCCGAATCGCTTCCCATCACAATTCCTACCTGCGCCATCTTTTTCTCCTCTTTCCTGCTGCCGTTTCTGTCCGATATTCTGTCTCTTCCCATAGGACGATAAAATCGGCAGCTATTGATATATATCCAGTTTACTAAAAAATGTTTCGGCACGCAACCTCTAAATGTGAAAAAACAAGGAAAATGTAAGAAAAGTTAAAATGGGCGGTTCAACTCCTCACATCCTTCCAACACAAACCTGCCCGCCTGGATTACCGTAATCTTTGTCCCGTCCCCTTTTACCGCCGTCACTTCCCCAAGCTCGTCATAAGGGAGGGTTATATCGGTATGGCAATGGAAATATGCCTTTTCCATATCCTTATGGCGAAGTGCGGACACTTCATTTTCTCTCGCCACAATTGCCTTTCCATCCGGGTTATACGAAATCAAATCTTCTTCATGGCTGTAACAGGTGTCGCCTACCGCAAAATGAGGCCCCATCTTTTCCGCAATCAAAATAGGCAGTTTACTGCTAATTCCATATTTTTTCGCAACCATATACGCTGTTGTATTTGTCCCTATTGCAAATTCACCAAGAGGCAATGTCTCGTGGTGGCGCATAATATTATCACGGATGTATTTGCGGTTTTCTTCCTCTGTCGCAAAATTTGCGCAAATATAATCTGTAATCATGCCATCGCGGAAACAAATTTGCAAATCCCGGTATTCCAATCCGTTCAAAAATACCCGGCTTACGTGCAATAAGCCCTCGGTACCCTCAAGCTGTGGTGAAGTAAATAACTCTCCCACAGGAATATTCACATCAGCCACACAGTTTTCAAAATTCGTTTCTTTTGCCGGATTTGCCAACTTATGCAACTGTATTTTCAAATTTGTACGGTTGTCTCCCATCCCCCGAATCTGTACATATTCCGCCTGATCCAATGCATCAATGATAATTTGCTGGATTTTTTGGTATAATTTATAATCCAAAGTATTTATTTTTACTATTTCATCAAAAATTTCTTCATACAATTTCCCAATGGCCGGAATAGGGAAAGCAATGATGGTAAAGCTTCGTTCTTCCTCTTTGATATACTCATTCTGCACTGTTCCTGCCTGTGTCCGGAGCTGCGCCGCCAGTTTCTGCTGTTTTTCCGTCAAAGCGTATGACTGTGTCTTTGCTTTTGGCATAAAAGGCGCTTCCCCAAAAGTTTCCACCACTGCCGGGCCTCCAAAAACGGCAGCTTCCATTTTCAATTTTTCCAAGGATGTCCGCATTCCTTCCAAATAACGGTTTACATACTGTCTGTCCAGATAAAGGGCTTCATCATCCTTATGGTCATACTCATACTGTGGATTGGGCAAGGTTGCACAGTACCCGTTTTTAGGAAGCCCTTTCCCATGGAAAATGCTGCTCCCGGCACGGAATATGGTGCATTGCATCCCAATCTTTGCAAAATATTCCACTGCTTGGCGGATCATTCGTTCAAAACCCAGCCGATAACGTATATTCACCACTTTTTTTCTGGAAATGTCTTTATTGCATACGGCAAATCCCAGTCGGTAGCCTTCCGTATAAGTCTCAGCGATTCTTTTTACTGCATCCTGCGGCATACGATTGAAATGCCGTGCTGTCTCCAACTCATTTTCTGTAATATATTCCCCAAAATAGTATAAATAGCGTACATCTTCCAGGTCACTGTCCATAATTATGCGCAAAGCAAAGTCTTCTTCTGGAAGCAGCAGTCTCCGCAGCTTCTTTTCTGTTTCCGCCTCGGAATAATCACTGGCAAACCAATACAAAATCTGCCGCGCTTCTTCTGTTTCCGGCGCCTGTCTGCCCTCTTCCCATGCACAGGCAAAGCAACTATAAATTTCCAGAAACAATTCCATCCGTATGGTAATTTCCATCTGATCTTTCTCAAAGGCAAAAGCAATCAGGCTGCGCAATTCCGTATACAGGAAGCTCAATACCCTGCCCATTTCATCCCCAAACAAAGACACGGCATAGGCTGGGTCTGCATAGCTTTTTTCATAGTTGTCTGGCAGGATATCCTGGTACAGCCTCTGGTTTAACTGCTGCAGCTCTTCGAATGCCGCCTGGTAGAGCCTGCCGCTTTTTACATATTCAAAAACATCCGCTATTTCAGTCAAAAATACCGCTGTCTTTTGAAAATAAGCTTTATAAACTCCTTCAACGCTTCCATCCTCTGCTATTTCCCGGATTCGCTCAATAACCAGTCCATAACGTTCCACTATTGTTTCCATTTTATTCCTGTTCCGCATCTGCTTTGAAGACGCTGTTTTTATCCCCACTTCTGTTTCTTAAGATGCAGTTAAGTCGTGCATCTTTCCTGATTTTTCCAATTCCATTTGTGGGTTCCTGTTTTTTACCTGCAAAACTCAAATTCCCGCATATAAAATCATGCTGACTAACGCAAGGGAGAGGAAATTCAGACCGATTCCCATATGAGGGAAAAAATAATAGATATCTTTTTCCATACGGGAAACCGCTCCTAAAGCGAGCCCTCCCAACGCATATAGCGTCACTAGGAAGACTGCGGCGCCATATTGTGGTTCCGCACTGCCGCCGTTTTGGTATGTGAGGTATACCGCCGCCCCAATGGACAATAGGGAAACAATGCCAAGGATCATCGACATAATCCCCCTTTGTGGGTGTTTCCTGGCAGTAAACACATATGCTCCCCTTTTGCTTGCCCTTTCCTTTCTTTCCTGCATCATGGCTCTCCTGTTTTCCGTTCTGGCTCAACCTACCAAAATACACTGGATTCCTATTCCAATTTCAATAAAATATGCCTCATTACTCAAAATAATATCTTTGATTTCCCTGCCAATAATTTTGCGCCGCTGATTAAAAGAAGCGTTCCGCTGGCCACACCTACCACTAATACCACGACCCCTACTGCAATATTCAAGGCTCCTGAGCCGCCCATTGTTTTATATATTTTTTCTTCCATATACAGACTCCCTCCTTTTCTGTCGCTGTTGTAAAGTTTCCGTCTATTATGCTCCATATTGCCTGTAATAAGCATCAATTTCCTCTTTACGTGCATCATCAATATAAATTGTGCCATGGTATGGCTTATTATACAAATGTTCCACCACTTCGGCCATAGTTACTATAGCTTTGGCGTCAAAACCGTAGTTTTCTTTTATTTCCATCAGTGCGCTTTTTCCTGCAGGCCCCTTCTCCATGCGGTTTAAGGAAACAATTAGTCCTGCAATCTCCACATCTGCCTGCGCTTTCAAAATAGGGACTGTTTCTTCGATGGATTTCCCGGAAGTCGTTACATCTTCTATAATGATAACCCGGTCGCCATCTTTTAACCCGCTTCCTAACAGGATTCCTTTATCTCCGTGGTCTTTCTCTTCCTTACGGTTAGAACAGTACCTTACTTCTTTGCCATACAGCCTGCTAATTTCCATGGTTGCTGCCACGCTCAAAGGGATTCCCTTATAGGCAGGCCCAAACAGTACATCAAAATCCAACCCATAGTTGTCATGGATTGCTTTTGCATAATATTCCCCCAGCCTGGCAAGCTGCATCCCTGTTACATATCCTCCTGCATTCATGAAAAAAGGGGATTTCCGCCCGCTTTTTAAAGTAAATTCTCCAAATTTTAATACCTGGCTGTCTACCATGAACTCAATAAATTGTTTCTTATAATCTTCCATTTGCCTTAAAACCTCCGTATTTATGCAATGTCTAACTTAAGCTTTCCAAAGTGCGCAAAGCGTCAGCTTCAATTATAAAGCGTCTAGGCAGGGCTGTGGTTTGTGCTGCCATGGAAAACTTAAGTTATGTAATTTATAAGCTTTGCTGTCCCTTATTCTACCATAGTCACTCTTCCTTTTCAATTCCTCCCGCCACAAAAGTTTAGGCCGCAACTTTGCCTCTCTTCATTTACTATGTATACAATAAAATAATAAAACGTCATAAAACCGCAAAGCCTAAATGATGGAACTGCTAAGGCTTTACGGTTTTATATAACTTTTTTTGCTATACTCCAGAAACGGTGTTTCCCTTTTTCACACACTGTTAATTATTTTTTAATGAAAACCGTCCAATTAACCCTTTTAGATTCTGCGCATGGGCAGCCAGTTCCTCACTGGAAGATGCACTCTCCTGTGCAGCCGTCGCATTTGTCGTTACGGCATCGGCCATCTGCTCAAACCCAATATTAATCTGCTCAATTGCAGCCGCCTGATCTCTGGCAGCATCTGCTATTTCCGCAATAATGCTGGTAATTTCACTGGTATTGCTTACTACCTGAGTGAGGGATCTGGCGGTTTCATTGACAATATTCGTCCCGTTTTCCACAGTTTCTATTGATTTAATAATCAGTTTTGCAGTGTTTTGAGCCGCTTTTGCACTCTCGTCCGCAAGGCTGCGAACCTCTTCTGCAACAACAGAAAATCCTCTCCCGGCTTCCCCTGCGCGCGCAGCTTCGATTGCGGCATTTAAAGACAGCAAATTAGTCTGTTCCGCAATATCTTCGATGTTCCGGATAATATCGCCAATCTTAGCCGAGCCGTCTTTGATATCTTCCATCGCCTGAATCATGGACTGCATCTGGCGATTGCAGGTTTCCACGCTTTCTTCCGCCTCCAAGGAGCGTTTGTTTGCTCTTTCTGCATTTTCCGCTGTCAGATTTACCTGGTCGGAAACGCTGGTGATGGTCGCAGTCAATTCTTCCAATACGCTTGCCTGGTCTGTCGTATTGTCTGCCAGGTTTTTGGCTCCAATGGAAGCTCCTTGCGCATGGTCCGCCACAAGGTCTGCTGCGCTGTTCATTTGCACCATAGTTTCGTTTAAGGAATTGATAATCGTTTCAATTGACTCTTTTAAGCTGATAAAATCCCCGGCAAAACCAGCCTCTGTCTGTATATCCAGATTCCCGGCAGACAACTGCGCCAAAACTCTGGTGATGTCTGAAATATACAGGTTCAGGCTTTGGATGGTATCGTTTAGGTTTCCGGATAACACCGCAAGTTCATCCCCTGTGTTGATTACTTCAACTGGCGTTTTCAGATCCCCTCCGGCAAGCCCGACAAGACGTTTTGTCACAATATCCACTGGATGGACAATATTATTGACCTGACGCTTCATAAGGTAAATATTGAAAGCCAGAAGGAAAAGCCCTATCATGCTGTTTACAAGTACGGAAATTAAAACGATAGAGGTAAATTCACTGTTTGGCGCAGTAATAATCAGACGCCAGTCTCCATGACCTGTTACCGGACAATATGCCGCAAACATGCTTTTGCCATCCTGCCGATAGGTAATCGTGCCATTTTCCGTACTGGAGAGGATTGTTTTCGTCGCTTTTGCCAAAGAAGCGTTTTTTCCTTCCGTTTCCTGCTGTTTAATAGCATTGCTTTCTTCGGCAATCTTTTGCTCGTCTTTATGGAAAATCACAGTCCCTTCCTGATTAATAATATATGCATGGCCTGTTTTCCCAAACGTGATTTCTCCGATTTTGTCGTTGACCGACGCTACCAGGTCTACGATGAATACTGTACCGACAATGCTGCCATCCTGATAGACGGGAGCCCCTGAGATAATGATAATATCCCCGTTGAGACGGTTAATAATCGGTTCCCCTACAAAGACATTCCCTTTGGATGTTGTCTGGAAGTGAAGCTGGTCATTAAAATCAAAGTCCCCATAATTAGAATAACCCATCCCATTCAGTTCCACAAACCCCACTTCATCATAATGGTTCTGCTCCCGCACGCCTTCCATTGCAGCCAGTTTTTCCTCTTTCGTCGCTTTGGTATCCCGGATAGTTTCCAAAGCGGCCACATTCATTGCATTCACTTCCAAAGTATGTAATGTTTGTTCCACTGCGGATGAGGTGGAATTCAGCGCCACATCTGCCATCTCATGCAATGTATTCATATTGCTGAAATACATAAACGTACCGGACACTAAAATCAGCGCAATCACCAATGCCAGAAACAGGCGCGTCACCTGTGAAACCAACCGTTTTTGCAAAGCATGGTCTGGAAACTGCGGATTTCCAGATTCTGCCGCTTTGGAATATTGTTTCTCTGTCCTCTTCATCTTTTCCCTCCTATTTTTCTCCCGTCTTTACTCTAATTTAAGTATAGCATTTGCAGGGGGATGCTGTCAATGTACAATCTTTGTGCAAACATTACTTTTCCACAAAAATATTTGAGAGCATTGCGTTATGTCAATCGGAATTTCTGTCCCTCCTTTACGCACAATTGGAAATATTTTTATTGACAATCCGGTTTTTCCATACTATAATGTAGCCTGCTACATAAAAAACTTACGCTGTCCTTCCAAAAAGCGCGCAGGATTATTATGAGTCAGAGGGAACCGCCCTAAATAGCAAATAAGTCCCAAGTCCCCAAAAGGAGCAAGCGCATGAATGAAATTGGCTGTTATATGAAAAAAATCCATATCCTGTTGGAACGGCGCAGAAATTACGACTACCGGGAATATGGCCTGACAAGCACACAGTTGGATATTTTGGAATACCTCTATTTCAATGATGCTGACAAAAATTCCCTGACCGATATAGCGGCTTTTTTTGGGGTGCAGCACACAAGCGTACTCCACGTTTTAAAAGTCCTTGACCGGAAAGGGCTTATATGCCGTAAGGATGCCAGGGAAGGCTCCAGATGCAAACCAATCCTGCTAACCTTACAGGGCCGTAATATCGTGCAAAGCCATGTAGGAGACCGCGCCAGCCTTGACCTGTTGCTTTTGGCAGGCATTCCACAACAGAATCTGGAAATCCTGGAAAAATCGCTCTGCCAGATGTACCAAAACTTGCTGCAGGAACAACCGTGGACAGACGGAATAATAAATCAAAATAAGTCAAAGGAGAAAACAGATGAAAGAAAAAGAGAAACAGAAAAGCAACACAAACGCCAAACCGGAAACAGGAGCCCAAAATAAATCTACAGAAATTTTCCGTGACGCTCCTGTCCCCAAAGCAGTGATTAGCAACATTATACCTTCTATAGTCAGCATGATTATGGTGCTTGTCTATAACCTGGCGGATACCTTTTTCATTGGCCAGACAAAGGATGCTTACATGGTAGCCGCAGTATCCGTAGCCACTCCGGCTTTTCTGTTATTTATGGCCGTGGGTATGCTGTTCGGCATTGGCGGCACATCCTTGATTTCCCGGATGCTTGGCGAAGGAAATTCCAAAAAGGCAAAGCACACTTCTGCTTTCTGCTTTTGGACAGGGCTAACCATCGGCGTAATTGCCATGCTCTTTATATGGATGTTCGCCATTCCTATCAGTCGGGCTATCGGCGCCAGTGAAGACACCATTGGCTATGCATCCCAATATTTGAACATTGTCGCTGTTGGCATTCCTTTTCTAATTGTCAGCAACAGCTTCAGTAACATCATCCGCTCCGAAGGCAATGCCCAAATAGCTATGATGGGAATGATTATTGGAAATATGGCAAATATAATCCTGGATCCCATTATGATTCTCGGGCTGCACTGGAACGTAGCTGGAGCGGCGATTGCCACTGTAATCGGCAATATTGCCGCCGCCCTTTTCTACCTTCGCCATTTGCTTTCCAAAAAAACGCTGCTTTCCATCCACCCAAGGGATTATATGGCTAAAAACGGCATTGCAGCAGGCGTACTCGCTATTGGCGTGCCGGCTTCCTTAAACAGTATTCTGATGAGCGTCTCCAATATCATTACCAACAATATTATGTCCGGATATGGCGATATGACCGTAGCCGGACTAGGGGTTGCCATGAAAGTCAATATGATTGTCGTTATGTTGTTGATTGGTCTTGGAAGCGGCATCCAGCCTCTTTTAGGCTATTGCTTTGGCGCAAAGAACAAACAGCGTTACATTGCCGTTTTGAAATTCTCCCTTTGCCTGGCTCTTTGTCTGAGCCTGATTATGACTGCAATCTGTTATTTTGGCGCAAAACCGCTCGTTCATGCTTTTTTGGACAATCAGGATGCCCTTGGCTATGGGATTGCCTTTGCCCGCATTTACATTTATTCCGGGCCTGTTATGGGACTGTTATTTGTATTTATTAATGCCATCCAGTCCATTGGGGCTGCCCTCCCGTCCCTGCTTTTATCCATCAGCCGACAGGGGTTGCTTTATATTCCAATCCTCCTGCTGTTTTGCAGGTTGTTTGACTCTGCCCCTATGTTAGTCGCAGCGCAGCCTGTTACCGATTACTTGTCCACTTTACTGGCCATTATTCTGTTTGCTTATACATATAAAAAATACTTTAAAAAACTGGGTGCATAAACAATGTGTGATGCTACTGCATATTTATAACTCAATCGTGTATGCTAATTAGAAATGCAAGGTCTTTTCCATTTTAAAAGGCTTTGCATTTTTTGCTGTCACAGCAAAGGAAGGCATTAAAATAAGCCCTCTATCAATCCTATTTCTATCATTGATAAAAGACTTATGCTAATGTCCTAATATTCATATGCGATGTACAAAATTACTTCTTTCCTATAACAAATGCATGATTACCTTTTTGATTAGCGCATGTTTATATATCATGTAAAAACCAACAAAATCAAGGCAACAAAAGAGCGCGAGACGGGACTCGAACCCGCGACCCCGACCTTGGCAAGGTCGTACTCCACCAACTGAGCCACTCGCGCATCAACAAATACTATTATACATCAAAAACAAAAATTGTCAACCTTTTTCTAAATTTTTCTAAAATTAATTCATTCCATTCTCATCCATTTTATTCTCATCCATTCCATTCTCTTATCTCCAATTGCGGATATCAATTGTGAATATCAATTGATAAATCAAAATGCCAATTACAATTGATATCCGCAATTTTCCTACACTTCTACCACCTATTCTCCCAGCGCCTGCACTCCAGCCGTTTCCTGCGGGCAGCTTCCCATTCCACCTGGGCTACCCAGCCAAGAGACGCGCCTACACAATTTAATAAAATGTCATCCACATCAAATGCGCCGAATGCACTGAACAATTGAAATACCTCAATTCCCAGCACAAACAGGAAAGCGTTTAACAACAAAACCATAAAATGCTTGCAGCCTGGCTGTATATAAGGCAATAAAAAACCAAATGGGATAAAAACCACCACATTTCCCACCAGATTTTCAAAGCTATTCAATTTATATGAGTAAACAATATACATACGGATTGTCTTAAACAAGGTAAAGTTTGCACTGTCCAGACCTTCCAGCACCACATCTTTCTCCCAACTGTTCATAATTTCCTGTAACTGCGCCCATGGGTATTTGAAGATAATTACCTTGACCACCACCGCCAGATATAGGAAAAATACAATTTTTAACCATTTTGACTTATTCACGAATAACGAACCTCCACCAGAGTTAATCCCATAGCAGGCACGAGAAAACCGGCGTCTTCCCGCCTTCCTGCATGTAACAGATATTCCACCTGTGACATATCTCTTTCGTGCTTCCCCACCTCCAGCAGAGTTCCCATCATAATACGTACCATATGGTATAAAAAACCATTTCCCTGAAAAGTAAAACGGATTTCATCCCCAACCTTTTTTATACGGATTTCATCCACCGTGCGTATGGTGGACTTTTTACTCTTTTTATTGGAAGTAAAAGCCCGGAAATCATGGGTGCCGCAAAATAGCTTTGCCGCTTGCTCCATAGCCTCCAAATCCAATTCTTCCGGCATCATGTAAACATACCTTCTCTCAAATATATGTGGCGTTGCACTGTTTAACACCCGGTAGCAATAAGTTTTCCCTGTTGCATTGAGCCTGCTGTGGAAACGTTGTGACGCTTCCGCTGCCGCAATAACTGCGATATCTTCCGGCAGGTATCGGTTCATATAAACCATAATTTCCTCCGGTGATTTATCTGTCTCCAAATGAAAATTAGCTACCTGTCCCAAGGCGTGAACTCCGGCGTCCGTTCTTCCGGCTCCCTGTACCTCCACTTTTCTACCACACATCGTTGTAAGAATAGCCTCCAGCTTTCCCTGTATGGTATTGCCTGTATTCACTTGCCGTTGCCAGCCCTGATATTTTGTCCCTTCATATTGCAGTATTACTTTTATGTTCCGCAATTATACAACCCTCCATGGATTTTCCTTCCCTTCCAGGAAAAGCTTACAGCCAGCCAGCGAATCCCTGACTACTGTTTCCACGCAGTCATCCGTATAAAATGCCATATGGTGCGTCACTGTTACATTGGGAAATCCGCGTAAAATTGCCAATTCCCTGTTATCTAACACATCCGACTTTCTGTCATAATAGTACAGGCCAAATTCATTTTCCACCACATCCAGGCCGGCTGCGCCGATTTTCCCTGATGTAAGGCCCGCAATCAATGCCTGGGAATCAATCAGTCCGCCCCGCGCCGTATTGACGATTACGACGCCATCCTTCATCTGCGTAATGCTTTTCTCTCCAATCATATGGTAATTTTCATCCGTCAGCGGCGCATGGAGCGTAATTACGTCTGCTCTCTTCCATATTTCTTCCAACGTAACATATTCTGCATACTTTTTGATTGCATCCTTTTGCTGTATATCATAAACGACCAATTTACAGCCAAATCCAGACAGACAACGCGCCACCGTCTCTCCAATCCGTCCAACGCCAATTACGCCCACTATCAAATCTTTCAATTCCCTGCCTTGGATTCCCTTTAACGTATAATCCTGAATATTGCTCCTTTCCATAATCCGTTTCATCTTCCGAATGGACATCAAAATCAGCATCACTGCATATTCCGCCACACCATGAGGGCCATAAGGCGCATTTGCCACTGTAAGGCCAAGCTCCTTTGCAGCTTCCAGGTCTATATGGTCATAACCAATGGTACGCGTCACTAAATACTGCACCCCGTTTTTCTTCATCCCTTCCAACAGATTCCTTGTCATTTTGGATGTCAGGATATCCACACAATCGCTTCCCCTTGTTAAATCCAAATTTCCATCATCCGGTGCATCCGGGCAAAGCGTCAATTCCAGCCCAAACGCTTCCCCATACTTTAAAAAAAGTTCCTTTTCATCAAATTCCCGGCAATTATACACCGTTACCTTCCCGAGTCCCAAATTCATCCAACCTTCTTTCCAAAAACTGCCCACACATCCGATATTGTCATATACTGTACCCATATATCATCATAAAAATCCTCTGTCAAAAGCCCTAACCTTAAACTTAATCAGTCCCTTCTTTTCCTTCGTTCATACTCTTCCACTCCCGCCATATCTTCCTCTTCCAGCCGCCGGAAATTATTAATCCCTGCACACAATATCTTCAAACTGTTAATTGTTGTGTCAAACACTCCTTCTTCATACATATTGGATACAATAATGCCAATTGGCACCGCAATAATCATTCCAAACACTCCCGCTGCTTTATACCCGATAAAAAGCAAAAACAATGTGGGGATAGGAGGCACGCCAATAGAATCTCCCACAATCTTAGGCTGGATTAACTGGCGCGCCAACTGCCCGCCGCACCAGATAATTAACAGCCCCACTGCCATTTTATAATCCGAACTAAGTATCTTAATCACCGCCCAGGGCAGCAGCACTGTCCCCGTCCCAAACACAGGCAAAAAATCCAGAACCGCAGTTCCCAGTGCAATCAACAGCGCGTAATTCACATCCAAAACTGTAAAACCAACCACCAACAGCACATACATCCACACTTCAATCTTAAACTGCGCTTTGAAATATCCCCCAACCGCACGCTTAAAGCTTCTGGTAATTAAATCCAGGCGGTACACAATCGCTTCCGGCATACTGCCTTTCACCTTTACAGACATATATTCCCGTTCCGCTACAAAAAAATACGCGGAAAGCAGACACATCACTACACCAATCAGCACCGTAGGCAAATTTTTGGCAAAATTCCCCACAGCCGCAATGGTGGGTGAGCCGGCTTTTCCAACCAGCTCCCCTACAAACCCTTCCATCTGCAGACCAATATCTTCAATTGCACTGCGCACTTCGGCAGGGAAACGGCTGTACAGCACATCTAAATTCTTCCCAATGGTGCGGAAATCTTCTTCGGCGCTTTCCCACATTTCTGGCAGGCCGTTTACCAAAGCTGCCGCCTCCTGCACCACTTTCACCCCAATCAGGTATCCTGCCAGAACCACCAATGCAATTACTGCAACGATGACAAAGGCTGTCCCTGCCTTTCTTCGGATTTTTAACTTTTCTTCAAAAAAACGAACCAACGGGTTGGCAATCATCGCTATCACCCATCCAATGACAAATGGCATAAAAAACAGCAGAATTTTAGGTAACAGAAACACAGCCAACAGCAAAATAACCGCCGCTATTCCTAAATTTATAAAAACCTTCAAGTAAGTCCTTGCTGATGTTTTCACAAAGAACACCTCCGCTCCCTTTCACCCGTCCTCATAAAGTGAAAGTCTGACCAAAACACTTATGGAATCCCTTATCAAAACCGATTTCTAAATGGGAAAAAGTTAGCTGTCTCCGGCAGTCTCCTTCCGTTCTTAAGCCAGATAACCGTCCAGCAGTTCATATATTTCCTCCCTGCCTTGTTTGGTTAGTGCAGAATAAGGGATAATCTTAGCCTCACCCTTGATTCCTAGCTCATCCCGGATAATTTGGATTTGCTTCTGCAACTGACTTCTTTTTAATTTATCCGCTTTTGTGGCAATAATAATAGGTGCAAATCCTTGCGCCAGAATCCAGTCATACATAAGTTTGTCATTGTCCGATGGCTTATGACGTATATCAATAAGCAAAAAAACCGCTTTTAACTGTTTGCTTGAATGAAGGTAACGTTCCACCATTTTCCCCCACTTCGCCTTCGTCTCCACATTAGCCGTCGTATAACCATAGCCGGGCAAATCCACCAGGTAAAAAGCGCCGTTAATATTATAAAAATTAATGGTCTGCGTCTTTCCTGGCGTGGAACTGGTCTTGGCATAGGATTTTCGGTTCATCAGTCCGTTAATCAGCGATGATTTCCCTACATTGCTTTTCCCTGCGAAAGCAAACTCTGCATATAAGTTCTCCGGCATTTTGCTTGTAATGCCGCATATCGTTTCCAAGTTCACATTCTTAATTACCATTCCTGCTTATCGTATTCCTCTCTTTCTTTTTGCTTCTTCCTCTTGGAGCCTTTTCCCTTGGATTCTGCCTTTCCTGCCTTTTCAGGAGCGGATTCCTGTTCTTCCCCGGAATCTGCTTTCTCTTCCTTTTCCTGAGAGCTTTTCCCGCTTTTTCCGGCAGAACGCTTCTCTGCCGGCGGAAACTCTGTCAACGCATAAGCCAACACATCTTCCATTGTCTCCATAAAATGGATAGACAGCCCGGCTTTAATCTCTCCGGATATTTCTTCGATGTCTTTTTCATTTTTCTTTGGCACCAGCACGGTACGAATCCCCGCAGTTTTAGCCGCCAGAATTTTTTCTTTCAGGCCGCCAATGGGCAGCACTCTTCCACGCAGCGTAATCTCCCCGGTCATTGCCACCTCCGCCCGTACGGGAATGTCCGTAATGGCGGAAAGCAGGGCCGTTGCCATAGTTATCCCGGCGCTGGGGCCATCTTTTGGCACTGCGCCTTCCGGGATATGGATGTGGAAATCATTTTTTCGGAATACTTCCTGTGGTATCTTATATTGTTTGCTTACCGAACGGACATAGCTCATACCTGTAATGGCGGATTCCTTCATCACGTCACCCAACTGGCCGGTCAGTTCCACTTCTCCTTTGCCAGGCATCCGGTTCACTTCCACCTGCAGGGTTTCTCCGCCTACACTGGTCCATGCCAAACCCCGGACGATACCAACCTCATCTTTTTCGTTAGCCTTTTGCGTGCGGTACCGCTCTTTCCCCAAATACTTCTCCAGATTAGAGGAAGTCACCTTCACGCCCGCTTTTTTGGAAGTGAGAATTTCTTTTGCCGCTTTCCGGCATATTCCGCCTATCTTGCGCTCCAGGTCACGAACCCCCGCTTCCCTTGTGTATGCCTCTATAATCTTCTTTAATGCGCTGTCACTGATGGAAAGCTGTCCTTCTGTCAACCCGTTCTTCTTATATTGTTTTCCCGCTAAATGCTCCTTTGCAATATGAAATTTCTCATTTGCCGTGTAACTTGTCACCTCAATCAGCTCCATACGGTCTAGCAAAGGACGTGGGATTGTCTCCGTCGAATTTGCCGTGGCTATGAAAAGCACTTCGGACAAATCAATGGGAAGTTCCACATAATGGTCACGAAACTTGTTGTTTTGCTCACTGTCCAACACTTCCAGCAGCGCCGAAGAAGTGTCGCCTTTATAGTCGCTGCTCACCTTATCAATTTCATCCAACAACATCAGTGGATTCTTGACCCCAGCCTGCCGCAAACCTGCCACAATACGCCCAGGCATAGCCCCTACATAAGTTTTCCGGTGTCCACGAATTTCCGCTTCGTCTCTGACGCCTCCCAAACTAATCCTAACGTATTTTTTCTCCATTGCTTCCGCCACGCTTTTTGCAATGGAAGTTTTGCCCGTGCCAGGAGGCCCCACCAGGCAGATAATCGGTGACTGTCCCTCTTTAGTCAGACAGCGTACAGCCAACGCTTCCAGCACGCGCTCCTTTACCTGCTTCAAACCATAATGATCCCGCTCTAAAGTTTCTTCCGCTTTCCGGATATCGGTATTATCCGTGGATTTCTTTTCCCAAGGCAGCTCCAGTAAAGTTTCAATATATCCACGCTCCACGGCGCTCTCGGAACTGCTCTGAGGCAGGCTCTTAAAACGGGAGATTTCTTTTTGTATCTTCTCCTTTACTTCCTGTGCGGCCTCCAGTTTCCCCAGTTCCTCTTCAAACTGTTCCGCATCGGAAAAGGCGCTGTCTTCCCCCAACTCTTCCCGTATAAACTGTAACTGTTCCCGCAGCATGTATTCCCGCTGGTGCTTATCCACCCGGCCTTTTATTTTCTCGGACAATTCTCTGCGGATTCCTGCCACATCCACTTCCCGGGAAAGAATATCAGCCATTACCTGGTACCGCTCCTGTGGGTCAACGGCAGACAGCACGCTTTGTTTGCTTTCATAATATAAAGGCATATTAATGGCAATCTGATCCACCAGCCTGCCCAAATCATAAATATCCTGGATATGGCGTTCCAACGCCACACCATTTTTTGGATAATACAGCGCATAACCTGCAAACAATTCCTTCATCTGCCGCACCATCGCTTCTTCCTGTACGGTGCCACGCAAATGGGACGGCTCTTCCAGTTCCGCCACTTCCCCTTCCAGATATTCTTCCTTCTCTGTAAAAGAAAGCAATTCCCCCCTGGCTATCCCTTCCACCATTACACGGACAATATTTTTGGGCATCTTGATTACCTGCTTTACCAAAGCAATTGTCCCTATGGCATATACGGTTTCGAAAGTGGGTTCCTCCTCTTCCGTCTGTTTCTGCGTCACCAAAAAAAGCCTTTGGCTTTCCACCATAGCTTGTTCCACTGCCGCAATGGATTTCCCCCTGCTCAAATCGAAGTGGATAATCATCTGCGGCAAAATTGTCATTCCACGTAATGCCACGGCTGGCATACATCTTTTCACTCTTACATCATCCATTCCTGTCACCATGTGCAAAACGCCGCCATTGCCGGCGGCGTTTTTCTTTCCACAAATTCATTCCTTTCTATCTTGCCGGACGCATCGCTTCCCTGCGGATTACCAACGGCTCACTGTTCCCCTCTACCGCGCCTTTTGTAACAATGCATTCTACGATAGATTCATCGGACGGAATCTGATACATAACATCCATCATCGCGTTTTCCATAATGGAACGCAGCCCTCTGGCGCCTGTTTTGCGCTCAAATGCCTTATCCGCAATAGCCTCAATGGCATCTTCTTCAAAAGTCAGCATTACGCCGTCAAAACCGAATAATTTCTGATACTGTTTCACCAAAGCGCTCTTCGGCTCTTTTAAAATCCGCACAAGAGCGTCCCTGTCCAGTCCCTGCAGCGTTACATTTATCGGGACGCGCCCTACAAATTCGGGAATCAGTCCAAATTTCACCAAATCCTGAGGTGTTACCTGCTTTAACAAATCTCCGATTGCTTTAGAACTCTTCACCTTCAGCTCCGTATTGAACCCAATGGCGCTGCGGTCTAAACGGGATTCCACAATCTTCTCCAATCCGTCAAAAGCCCCTCCGCAAATAAAGAGGATATTGGTTGTATCAATCTGGATTAGTTCCTGATGCGGATGCTTCCGGCCGCCCTGCGGCGGTACGCTGGCCACTGTCCCTTCCACAATCTTCAAAAGGGCCTGCTGCACTCCTTCTCCGGAAACGTCTCTGGTTATAGATACATTTTCCCCTTTTTTTGTTATTTTATCAATTTCATCAATGTACACAATACCGTACTGCGCACGTTCTACATCATAATCTGCCGCCTGAATTAATTTTAACAAAATATTTTCAACGTCTTCCCCTACATAACCTGCTTCTGTCAACGTAGTGGCGTCGGCAATTGCAAAGGGCACGTTGATAATTTTTGCAAGGGTCTGTGCCAGGAAAGTCTTACCGGAACCAGTAGGCCCTATCATAATGATGTTGCTTTTTTGCAATTCCACATCGTCGTCGTCCTTGGGCGCCGTTACCCGTTTATAATGGTTGTATACGGAAACTGCTAAAACTTTCTTCGCTTCCTCCTGCCCGATCACGTAATCATCCAAAAATTCCTTGATTTCCACCGGTTTCAACAAATTGATGTCGAGTTCGTCCTCTATCGGTTCGTCCTCATATTCTTCTTCAATGATATCCTCACAGATATCAATACATTCATCACAGATATATACTCCTGCAGGCCCCGCAATCAACTTTTTCACCTGACTCTGGGGCTTATTGCAAAAAGAACATCTGATATCATCGGAATTTTTCCCTGCCATGTCCTGCTCCTTGCTTCTATCTTACTAACCCGATTATATTCATTTGATTTTCCAACCTGATTTTCTGCCTATGGCGCTCCTATTTTTCAAAGCTCCCATGGTTTTCAATGATCTTGTCAATCAGTCCATAACTCAAGGCTTCTTCCGCAGTCTTCCAGTTATCCCTTTCGGTATCCGCCATAATGACTTCGAAATCCTGTCCGGTATTCTGCGCCATAATTCTAGCCATTTTTTCCTTTGTAGCCAGGATATGCTTTGCGGTAATCTCTATTTCCGTGGCCTGCCCCTGCGCCCCGCCTGCCGGCTGATGAATCATAATTTCTGCATTGGGCAGCGCAAAACGCTTTCCTTTCGCCCCGCCTGCCAAAAGGAATGCTCCCATGCTTGCCGCCATGCCAATGCATACGGTGGAAACATCACACTTAATAAAGTTCATGGTATCGTAAATCGCCATTCCCGCTGTGATTACGCCACCCGGACTGTTAATATATAAGTGGATGTCCTTTTCAGGATCCTCCGACTCCAAAAACAGAAGCTGCGCTACCACTATGCTTGCGGAAACATCATTCACTTCTTCGCCAAGAAATATAATACGGTCTTTCAAAAGCCTGGAATATATATCATAAGACCGTTCCCCCCTGCTCGTCTGCTCCACAACATAAGGTATTAAACTCATGCTCATTCCTCCTTAATTTAGCTGCACAGGAAAATGTCCAACAGAAGACTTTTATTCTTCCACTGCATTCTCCACAATAAAGTCAATAGCTTTCTGGATTGCAATATCCGTCATTATGTTTTTCTTGCCCTCTTCTTTGAGCCTTTCCTTCACTTTGTCATTTTCCATCTGGTACATTTCAGCCATTTTATCTATTTCTTTTTCAAATTCCTCTTCCGAAGCTTCTATGTTCTCTTTCTCTACAATCGCCTCTAATACAAGCCTGGACTGAATGCCTTTCTGCGCCTGGGGTTTTACCTGTTCAAACAACATATCGTAATTGCTGCCTGTCATCTGGTAGTATTGTTCCATCTTTAGCCCCTGGAGACTGATGCGCTGTTCAAAGTCCTCTACAATCTGCCTTTGCTGTGTTTCAACCATCGCTTCCGGAATCTCCATATCGGAGTCGTTGATAATCGCATCTATAACTGCATCCGTCTTGGCCCCTTTTGCTTCTTTTTCCTTGCGCGCTGTGATGTTCTTTCTCACATCTTCCCTGTATTCTGCCAAGGTATCGAACTCGGAAACCTCACTTGCAAACTCGTCATCCAGCTCTGGCAGTTCTTTTTCCTTGATTTCCGTTACCGTGCATTTGAACACAGCCGGTTTTCCTTTCAGTTCTTCCGCGTGGTAATTCTGTGGGAAGGTTACCTGGATTTCCACTTCTTTGCCAATCTGCGCGCCTACCAACTGTTCTTCAAAACCGGGGATAAATGCGCCGGAACCAATTGTCAGCGGGTAATTTTCCCCTTTGCCGCCTTCGAAAGCAACACCGTCTACGAAGCCTTCAAAATCCAATACCGTCATATCGCCGTCTTTTACCGGGCGGTCTTCCACGGAAACGGTCCTGGCATTCCTTTCCCGCTCCTTTTCAATGTCTGCATCCACTTCTTCATCGGTCACTGTAATATCCGTTTTGGCTACTTTTACCCCTTTATATTTTCCAAGCCTCACTTCCGGCTTCAACGCCACCTCTGCCGTAAAGATAAAAGGCTGTCCGGCTTCTACCTGCACAATGTCAATTTTAGGGGAGGAAACAATGTCTTCCTCACATTCTTCCAACGCTTTTGCATACGCTCCTGGAAGCAAATCGTTGACTGCATCTTCGTAAAAAATTTCTTTGCCATACATCTTCTCTATCATTTGACGGGGAACTTTCCCCTTCCGAAATCCCGGGACATTGATACGCTTCTTATTTTTCTGGTAAGCCCTTTCGATAGCCAGTTCTAACTCTTCCGCAACTACCTCAATCGTCAGCTTCGCCATGTTCTTTTCCAATTTTTCTACCTGTAAACTCATTTTATCAGTTTCCTCCTTATTCCACCATCTATCCGCTGATTTTTACCAAAAAAGTATATAATCACAGTCATTATGCGATTATAGCACATAGCTTTGGAAAATACCAGCTTTTTTACAATTTTTTTATCGTGAAAAAGAAGAAGCGTACACCGCGCTGCATCCTGTTTTTGGCCGGGAACGTTTAGGAAACGGTTTCCTGAATTTTCCTGGCGCACGCAATCGCCAGGGAACCCGGGCCAATATGGCAGGCAATGCTTAAAGACAGCGGATCCACATGGATGTCAAAGCCTGGGAAGCATTCCAGCAGTTCCTCTTTTAATGCCAAAGCTGCCGCTTCATTGTGGGAATGCGCCACCATTAGCCAGATATTGTCTTTGTCGGCGCCGCCAAAACGGTTGTTCATGTCATTGCGGATGGCATTGAGCATAATGGACTTGCCTTGGCTGGTAGTGCGCGCTTTGGCAAAAGCGTCCAACTTGTCCCCCTGAATCTGCAACACCGGTTTCAATTTTAACAGGGTGCCAAGCGCTGCCGCAGCCGGGGTAATCCTGCCTCCCTTTTTCAAATAGTACAGAGTGTCAAGCATGATATAAATGCTGGAATTGAATTTGTCTTCTTCCAGAAATTCCTTAATCTGACGCGCGTCCATCCCATGGCCTGCAAGCTGCAGCGCATCCATTGCGGATTGCCGCTGGGTGACGGATATCCTCTGGTTATTGACTACCTGCACTTTCCCCTCATAATCTTGCGCAAGCATAATGGCGCTTTGGCAGGAACCGGACAATCCGCTGCTCATTGGGATATGGACTATTTCATCATAATCCTTTAATAAACTGTCCCATAGCTCCATCACCGATTCCGGAGAAGGCTGGCTTGTCACAACGTTATCCCCGTTGGCCAACCGTTTGTAAAATTCTTCCTGCGTTAAGCTGATATCTTCAAAATACGTTTCTTCGTTAATCATAAAAGGCATGGGAAGCACATGGATGCCCGTTTCCTTTGCCTGTTGCTGCGTAATGCCGCTGTTACTGTCTGTTACAATTGCAATTTTTGCCACTTTTTTCTCCCATACCCGTCCCTTTACGTTCCGGATATCTCTCCTTTTCTTCCATCATTGATAATCCGTTTCCATTTAAGACAAACAATTGTTTGCCTTAAATGACCATTATGAAATATTATAGCGCCCCGCAGGCAAAAGTCAATTCCCAGTTCCGTCCTGCCCGCAAAACTCAATGTTCGAATGAGGCGGATTTGCGGGCAGAAGTCTGAAAGAATCAAACCATGCGGTTTAAATCGTCCGAAAGTCTGTCTCCACCAGCGCCTGCTTGACATAATTGTGAAGAATCCGGTGTTCCGGCAGCTCCAGTTTCGGATCTTTTTCCAACAGCCGCCCGACGCAGCTTTCCGCCTCTTTCAACAGTCCGGCATCCTGGTATATATCCCCAACCTTAAAATCCATTAATCCACTCTGACGGATTCCGAACAGGTCGCCGGGGCCGCGCATCTTTAAGTCTTCTCCTGCAATAAAAAAACCATCGTTGGAATGATTCAGGATATCCAGCCGTTCAAAAGCCTGCGGCTTGCCGGAACCGTTGATGAAAATACAATATGACTGGCATTTCCCTCTGCCTACCCTGCCTCGTAACTGGTGGAGCTGAGCCAGGCCAAAGCGTTCTGCGTTTTCTATCATCATAACCGTTGCATTCGGCACATTGATTCCCACTTCAATGACAGTAGTGGAAACCAGTATGTCAATCTGGCGCGCGGCATATTCCTCCATAATCCTGTTTTTGTCAGCAGGACGCATTTTGCCGTGCAGACAGGCCACCTTCAGCTCAGGAGGCAGGACGCTTCTTAATTTTTCCGTATAAGAAGTTACATTTTCCACCCCTTCCAATTCGCCTTCTTCCACCATGGGGCAAATCACATAGACCTGTCGTCCGGCAGCCACTTCTTTTGTCAGGAAACGATATGCCTTATCCCGGTATTCCGTTCCCACAACACAGTTTTTGATTGGAAGCCTGTCTGCGGGAAGTTCATCCACCACGGAAATGTCCAAATCGCCATATAAAATAATGGCTAAAGTCCGTGGAATAGGCGTAGCGCTCATAACCATCACATGGACATTTTCTCCTTTTCCTGCCAGAATTTCCCGTTGCCGCACGCCGAAGCGGTGCTGTTCATCCGTTATGACCAAAGCCAGATTCCGGTATATGGCCTTGTCCTGAATCAAGGCATGGGTGCCAATTACCACATTTACGGCGCCGCATTGCATTGCTTCGTATGTCTGCCTTTTTTCCTTTGCCGTCATGGAACCGGTCAGCAGCGCCGGGCGCAAAGGCAAACCATATTCTTTCGTCAACGCTGTCATGGCTTCGTAGTGCTGTGCGGCAAGCACTTCCGTAGGAGCCATCATGGCTCCCTGATAGCCATTGGATACGCATAGAAGCAACGCCAAAAAAGCCAGGATGGTTTTTCCTGACCCCACATCGCCCTGGATTAACCTATTCATAGTTTTCCTGCCATGCAAATCTGCCTGGATTTCCTGCCACACCTTCCGTTGGGCTCCGGTAAGCCGATACGGCAGGGATGTTATGAGCCGCTGCGTCAAAGCCGTGTCTTCCATGCAATATTTGTTCTCTAACCCTTCGTTATGCTCCCTACATTTGCGCAGCATCAGAATAAAGAGGAAAAATTCATCAAAGGCCAGCCGTTTGCGCGCCTCTAACATACTTGCATAATCCGGCGGAAAATGGATTTCTTCCACAGCTTTTCGGTAATCTGCCAATTGCTGCCCGGTTTTGACCCATTCTGGAAGGTAATCCGGCGGGAATTCATACAGGGACAGCGCTTGTTTCATCACTTTTGATATCATATGGTTCGTGAGCCCCGCCGTCAGCGGATAACGCGGCTGCAGGAGATTGGTAAGCTTAGCGTATTCTTCCGGTTTGTAAATCTTGGCCTGTTCCATCACAAACCTTCCGCCTTTCACCTGTGGCACACCGCGGAAAATATAGAAAAGTCCTTTCCGTAGCAGGCTTTTGACATAAGGCATATTAAAATAGGTCATAAAAATCTGCCCACCTGCATCCTGGATAACAAAGTTTAGGATGGTCAGGCTGCGCACTTTTTTTATGGAAATATTCCCGGCCAGACATGCCCGCACGGAACAAAGCCCGCCTGCCGTACAGTCTGCAATGGCAACGGGCTCCTTAAAATCTTCATAATCCCTGGGGTAGCTGTGCAGCAGTTCCCCAACTGTGTGAATGTCCAGTTTCCGGAATAATTTTGCCGTTTTCTCCCCTACCCCTTTGATTTCTGTTATATCGGTATTTTTATCCATATTACGCCAGCCAATCTGTTGTCATTTTAAGGCATTTATTCTGCCGAAATAATATAATAATAAATTGGCTGTCCGCCATACTGCAGTTCCACATCGCACTGTGGGTACCTTTCCGTTAAAATATCGCCCAAAGCCTGCGCTGCCGCTTCCTCCACCTCCGCACCATAGTAGACGCTGATTAGCTCCTTTTCACCTGCCATCAAGTCCTCTACCATTTTCAAAGTCACCTCCAGCATATCGGCTCCGTTGGAGAGGATGCCGCTGTCTCCGATGCCCATATAATCGCCTTGTTTGATTTCTTTATCGTCAATGATAGTATCGCGCACTGCGTAAGTCACCTGCCCGGTGCTGACTGCCTTGATTTCTTCCATCATCGTATCCGTGTTTTCCCTGACGCTCAAATCCGGTACATAATTAATCACTGCCGTAATTCCCTGAGGTACGGTTTTTGTCGGAATAACAACAATTTTCTTATTTTCCACCATATGGGTCGCCTGTTCCGCAGCCAGAATGATATTCTTATTATTTGGCAGGATATAAACGGTTTCTGCATTGACTTTCTCAATCGCATCCAGCATATCGGCTGTACTGGGATTCATGGTCTGTCCGCCTTCAATGATATAGTCTACGCCCAGCCCTTGGAAAATTTCCCGAATCCCATCCCCTGCGGAAACTGCGATAAAGCCTACCGCTTTCTTTACCGCTTCTCCAGCCGGTTCTGCTTGTGCAGCGGCCTCCTGGCCATTTTCCTTTTGCTTCTCTGCCATCTTAAAAAGCTTCTCCTGATGCTCCAGACGCATATTATCAATCTTCATATTGGAAAGCGCGCCGTATTTCAATGCTTTCTGAATTGCAAGCCCTGGGTCATTGGTATGTACATGTACCTTGACCACATCCTCGTCTGCAACCACTACAATGGAATCGCCAATGGATTCCAGATATGCTTTAAAATCCATTTCCTGCTTAATGTTAAAATTGCGGTTGAGCATAATAATAAATTCCGTGCAGTAACCGAATTTAATATCGGTCTGCGCTTCCGCTTTTATCTGCGCGCTGTTTATGGGCGCCTGCCTTGTCTCGGCTATGGTTAAATCAATTTCTTTGCCGGAGAAAGCGTCATAAGCCCCTTTTAACACTTGCATCAAACCCTGTCCGCCGGAATCCACCACACCCGCTTGTTTTAAGACTGGCAACATTTCCGGCGTCTTCGCCAGCACTTCATCGGCATAGGTGATGACCTGCAAAAGAAATTCCCCAAGCTCTTCCATCCCCTGGTCGGCAAGCTCCCTTGCTTTCCTTGCGCCGCCCTTTGCCACGGTCAGGATTGTGCCTTCCTTTGGCTTCATAACTGCCTTATAAGCCGTTTCCACTGCTTTATCAAAAGCATCCGCAAGAATCCCTACCGTAATTTCCTCATAATCCCGCACGCCCTTGGTGAAGCCACGAAAAAGCTGGGACAGGATAACGCCGGAATTTCCCCTTGCGCCCCGCAGGGAACCAGAAGAAATTGCCTTACAGAGGGAAGCCATATCAGGTTCCTGCAAAGCGGACACTTCTTTTGCCGCTGACATAATGGTCAATGTCATATTGGTACCTGTATCGCCGTCAGGAACAGGGAACACATTCAGCTCATTAATCCATTCCTTCTTTGCCTCCAAATTTTTTGCACCAGCTAAGAACATTCTGGCAAACATCCTAGCGTCGATTGTATTAGCCACAACAAGATCCTCCTTAATCAATCACTCTTACACCTTCTACAAAGATGTTGATTTTCTCAATTTCAATTCCTGTAAATTCTTCCACCTTATACTTTACGTTACTGATCAGGTTATCTGAAACGGCGAGTATCCCCACGCCATAGGCAATAATCACATGGAAATCCAAAGTCAGCTTATGTCCGTTTAAGGCGACCTTAATGCCCCTTGTCATACTGTCCATCTTCAGCAGCTTCACGAGCCCGTCTTTTACATTTACCCCGGCCATGCCGACGATCCCGAAACATTCCATGGCAACCGCACCGGCGTACTGTGCAATCACTTCCATATCAATTGCTATATTTCCCATATGGGTATCCATAGAAGATGCTTTCATATATTACCTCCTTCATTTATTCTATCCAACATATATAGGATATTATAACCGCTCTTATCAAAAGAAACAAGAAATATAATAGAAATACTGAAAGATTTTGGCAGGAAAAGCTGCCGATTTTTTTCTAATCTACAAATTACCTCTTGCATTATATGGCATTTTCTGCTATGATACAAATGTTGTGAGTATAAAGTCTGAGGAGGTGCGAAGATGGCAAAGTGTGATATTTGTGGTAAAGGCGTTCAGTTTGGGCATAACGTAAGCCATTCCAATAGAAAAACGAACAGAATTTGGCACTCAAATGTAAAAAAAGTGAAATGCAAAGTGAACGGCGGCTCCAAAAGGATGCATGTTTGTACAAGCTGCTTAAGGTCCGGAAAAATAGAGAGGGCTTAATTTGAAACATTGCATTATTGGAATGGAAAACAAAGCGGGCATTTAAAAAACAGTCGTAATGGCTGTTTTTTTATACATCGGATTGCAAAAGAAATGGGAGCAGGAAATTATGCCTGCATCCCAATATCATAAGCTTTTTTCAATGCTTCATATTCCTGATTGATTAACTGTACCATTTCATGGTCGCCAGCTACATTATCCGGGTGGAACATTTTAATCAAGTCTTTATATCTCTTTTTTAAAGCAAGGAAACTGTTTACGCCTCTAAACAGCATTTCTGTGGTTTCATAATGCGCAAACATATTGTCTTTGTTTTGGTCAAACTTGTCCCATTCCCTGCGGAGGCTGCGTCTGTCTTCTTCCAACTGCTCAAAACCGCCTTGGAGGATTTTCATTTTCTGGTCAAAGAAACGGTTTTCCTGTTCCAGGCGTTTTTTATCCATCTCCATGCTGCTTTCCTTGGCTTGTACATATTCGGTGAATTGCTTTTTTTCCTTTTCCAATTCCGTCTGCATCTCTTCAATTTCTTTACGCAGCGCTTCCATACGGATGTTTTCTTTAAAAAGCCATGTTTTCAAATCCCGCAGGGCGTCTTCTTTCCCTGTTTCCAGAATAGTCTTTGCGTCCTGGCTATCTTTTGCGTCCTGGACGCTTCCTGCCTTCTGTCTGGTTTTCCCATTCTCCCTGCCAGAGTCAATTACCATATTCCATGATTGCCGCTTACTGCTGTCCGTCTTTTTATCCTTTGACGGCTGGGCCGATATCTGACTGCGCACAAAAGAAAACGACGGTGCGGCAAACGCCGTCGCTTGCGCCTGTCCGGTTTGGATAGGCACAAGGCCCGCCCCACTTTCCTTTTCTTTTTTTTCCTTTTGGAACTGGTTTGCGTCCAAATGGTTTCGCTCCATTGGCTTCGCCTCCCCTTCGTCTGCGCTGCCGTCTTCTTCCCCTTCCTGTTTTTCTTCTCTGTTTCCGGCATCCCCGCTGCCTGCTTCCCTTGAAATCCTCTTCCTTCCGTTTGCCGCCAGTTCCTTCAGTATCCTGTTCTTTCCGGTAATCTCCTGATCTGTCCTTTTCATTTTTATATCCATTCCTTTCGCTTTGCTCAAGGCACAAACCGCCATGAAAAAGGTTGTCCGCCCTGTAACCTGCCCGCTGTGCAGACAAATACCATGTGGGGCAAATGTAAAAGGGGGTTGGCCCTGTGGCCGCCAAAATCAGCCACAATAATAAAAGTTATACCCGATAAGCAATAACAAAGCGCAAATGACCAATCCCACAAGCTTGCTGGTAAAAAAAAGCATAAGCAGCATGCCTACCGCAATCCAAAAAGCGATAAATCCAATCATTTTTTTCATGCAACCCGTCTCCACTTATACTTCTTTTTTCTATTTTATGCAGTTAGCCCGTAAAAAATACCACTTATTTACTCTTTTTCTTCAGGAAAAGCAAGATCCACTGCCGTTTCATCATCCAACATTTCTTCCGGTTCCTCTTTTTTTGTAAACTTATCCACCAATTCCGGAATCAAATCCAAAATCTTTGTCATAGTATCCTGGTTCTTTATATTAACTAATTTCGTAGATCCGTTATTTATCACAAGGACAGCGCTGGGAGTCATTTTGCCGGTAAAACCGCCTGCGCCGCCGCTCTTTTTATCTGCCGTATTTGCTCCGGCGCCAACGCCAAAGCTCACATCCACTAACGGCAGGATAATGGTATCGCCTACCTGCGTCGCTTCCCCAACCACTGTTTTCGTGGAAAGCACACCGTTCATCCCTTTCATCAACGATTCTATTACTCCTGAAAAATTATTTTCTGCCATTTTTTATATCCTCCTTTTCCTTTTCTTATCTGACTTTTGTCCCTGACCTTTTTTCGCGCATTGAAATTATGTCCTATTGTCTCTTTGTTTAAGCATTTTAAACAGCCGCCATATATTCCGGTCTGCGAAAAGCCGGAGGGCCGCAAGCAGAAAAGTCACCATCCGCACTCTGCCTTTTATCAGTAAATCGCCTTCCAATACTTTATTTTCAAAATCCGCTTCCACCTCAACACTGCTTCCGATGAAAGGATACAAAATCCCATAAATGGCGAGAATCTGTCCGGCCCCGGCCGGATCCCCTGTCCCGGCCAACAAATGGAGCCTGCATATCCTGGGCCGCAGCATCTTCAGGACACGGAACAATTGCCTTTTAGAAACAGCCCATACTTTGCGGAAGGTTTCGCTTTCATATATTTCCAGAATCCATTTTATTTTATCACATATCTTCTTTATTGTGTACTCAATATTTTTTAATGATTCTGTCAAACGGTATAAAATTTGTTTCAAATACAGGAAAAATGCCTTAATTTTTTCCAAAATCCCTTCTTTTTCTCTTGCTTGCGGTTCTTCTTTGCTTGCATCTATGTCTATGCGGCTTTTGTCCTGTTCTGCCAAAGCTTCCTCATACCCATTGTCTTTTTCGGAAATCGCTGTTGGAAGGGCTTCTGCTTTGCCTTCCTGTGTATCAGGAAACGGAGGCTTTTTGTCTTCCTGTATGTCCGGGAACGATTCTTCCCTGCTTTTTTCCTCATTCCCTGTTTTTGAAACTTTCTTTTTCTTCTTTTGTTTCTTTTCCTTAGCAGAATCAAATATGGGAAAACAGAATATCCTTATCCTTACATATGCCGTCCCGGAATAAGCAAACGCCACATTTACCATATGGAGCAGCCAGCTTACCTTCACTTTTGCACATACCGGAACTTCCCTTCCCGGTTTTCCCTCCGCTTCAATATGGTACCTGACCGGAACTAACAGGACACAGGCCAATATAAGCAAAAGGACGCCAAGCAGGGCCGCCAGCAATATCCCTATTATTTTTAGAATCAATAATAATATGTGCAGCATATTTACCTCTTACTCATTTCCGGGAACAAATACCTTTTCAAATCCGCGCTGCCGGTTTCTTTTACCGCCGCCTGCGCTATTTCCATCACCAGCTCCACCGCTTCCTCATATCCGCCTGCAATCCCAATGATATAAGGCGGATGCTTTTTATAATATTTCTGCTGTAAAAAGGCGCAATGATAGATTTCCAACTGGTCATCCCCTTCTGCAAGGGCTATCACATATACCTGGAACTGCCCCGCTTGATGACGCAGCTTCCACTTGACTTTTTTCGGTTTCTCAATACTTTCTCCGACATAAAGATTTCTGTAAAACTTCATACAAACCTCCGCCGTTTGGCTCACATATAACCCTGGCGTCCAATGCCAGGAAGCAATCCAATCCATTTCCAGAGGATACCCAATCTTCCAAACTATCCCATATCACGTTATTATATCATAATTTTGCGCATTGCCAATAGGAATATTAACTTTTTAGCAAGAATTAAGACACTCCGAAATAAGCGTCGAAAATCCTTTTGGCCACTGGCACGGCATACTCACCTCCGGAACCCGCCCCTTCTATAATGACTGTCACGCTGATTTCCGGCTCCTGCGCCGGGGCAAACCCGGTAAACCATGCATGGGATTCTTCTTTCACCTCGCTGTATTCTGCGGAACCTGTTTTCCCTGCCGCCGTATAGGATAGCCCTTTTAGACGGCTTGCCGTTCCTTCTTCCACGACGCTGTGCATTAATTCCTTTAATATGTCGGCTTCTTGCTTTGTCATCAAGTCTGTTTTTCCAGATGGCGTAAACTGTTTGATTACCGTCCCTGCTGTATTTTCCACACGCTCAATAAGATAAGGCTTCATTACATATCCGCCGTTTGCAATAGCATTGGTTATCATGTTCAAATGAATCGGCGACATGCCTGTTGTCCCTTGTCCGATTGCCGCCTGCATCATTTCCCCATTGGTGGAATCCCTGCCTATCTGAATCCGGCTTTTATTATAAAGGATATGGAGGGGCAGCTCTTTGTTAAAAAGCAACCCTTCCAAAGTATTATGGAATTTCCCTTTGTCCAGTTGCAGGCCGATATGGGCAAAGGCGGCATTACAGGATTTGGCAAAAGCCTTCGTAAAATCCTCATCCCCGTGGTTCTGCCCATGGTAGCAGTTAATCCGGTCTGTTCCATCCGTATAACTTCCGCTGCACTGGAAATGGTAGTCCTGGTATGTTTCCGGATTTTCCCGGATATATTCCAATGCCGTAATAATTTTAAAGGTAGAGCCTGGCGGGTACATCCCCTGTGTGGTACGGTTCAACAAAATGCCGCTTTCTTTGTCCGTCACCAGGCTGTCCCATATCCCTTCTATCTCATTCGGGTCAAAATCCGGCTTGGAAACCATGGCCAGTATTTTTCCGGTGGATGTTTCTGAAACAAGGATAGCCCCTTTATAGGCGCCCATGGCTTTATAGGCCACTTCCTGCATCTTTACATCCAGGGTCGTATATATATTGTCTCCATGGTATTTAGCGCCTACGGCTTTCATTGTCGCTTTCTCTTCCAAAGGGGCATTGGACTGGATAAGATAATAATTCCCCAACGCTTCAACCCCTGCCCGGCCATGGGTCGCATAGCCTACCGCATGGGCGAACATATTTCCGTAAGGATATTCCCGCACCTCACTGCCGTTATCGCCGATATCCGATTGGGCCAACACCTCTCCTCCCCTGGCATAAATTTTTCCGCGTTGATTCTTTGACATGAAAAGCTGCTGCCGTCCGTTATAGCTGTTATTGAGCAGCTCCTGCCTGTGAACTATGAAATATTGGCAGATGTAAAGCATCATGCCTAAGAAGATGGCTACAAAAAGGTATGTTACCGTCATAATCGGCCTGTTGCGATTGCCACTGTTTTGTTTGCTGCCATGCTCCGTGGGACTTTGGCGTTTTTTCCCATAATCATTGTTTTCCCCCCAATGCCCCTTTGCCTTTTGGATTTCTTTTTCTCCGTTCCTGAACATTTTCCATGCCATTTGATTCTTCTGCGCTCCCTGCCTGTTTCGTTTTTAAGCTTCCCCGTTTTTGTCTTTTTTCCGTCTGCTGTCCTTCCTTTTCTTCATCGTTTCTTATCATACACAGTCCTTCCACTATGGAAAACATAACCAGGGTCGTCAGGACAGAACTGCCTCCATAGCTGATTAATGGCAGCGTAACGCCAGTCAATGGGATAAATTTGCTGCCACCCCCAATTGTCAAAAACACCTGGAAAATATAAGTTACGCCCAAGCCAAAGGCAATCAACTGGTAGAAACGGTCGTTTAATTTGAGAGAAATATCCATAAACATCAAAAAGCAGCTAAGGCATACCAAGATTAGACACATAGCAAACGCAATCCCCATTTCTTCCGCAATAGCGGAAAAGATAAAATCCGCTTCCACAAAAGGAATGGATTGGGGCGTTCCTTCAAATAGCCCAAGCCCAAACCAGCCTCCGCTGCTGATGGCAAACAGGGACTGGGTAATCTGGTAGCCGCCCTTATCAATTTCGCTCCATGGGTCCAGCCATGCCTGTACCCGCACCTGCACATGACGAAACAGCAAGCAGGCCGCCAATGCGGACACTGCCCCGCCTCCTATCCCGGCTAACAGGTAACGGTATTCTTTGGTTGCCACAAATACCATTAAGACATATACGACGAAAAAAATCAATGCGCTTCCCAAATCCTTAGAAACCACCAATATCACTACATGAATGCCCGCCACTGCCGCAGTAAGGGCCACCCGGTAAAAATCAGCCGCTTCGCACAAGGCGCTGGCGATAAAAAATACAAAGATAATTTTTACAAACTCCGAAGGTTGGAAGGTAACGCCTGCCACCGAATAAGAAATTTTGGAACCATGCGTAGCCTTTCCCAATACCAGAACCACAAGAAGCGCTGCGCTCCCTGCCAGGGCATATATCCATGTCAGGCTTTTTAAAAATTTAAGCTTATGGACAAAAAAGGGAATGACAATGGCTATGGCGAGGGAAACCGCCACAATCACAAACTGTTTGACAGCCTTTTCATAAGACAGCCTGGTCAGGATGACGAAGCCTATGCTTAAGAGCATACACATATTGTTAATAATCAATCGGTTTGCCCGTGGATAGATTACGTGAAAAAGCACGGCCGTGGCAAACAATACCATTTGCTGGAATGCATAAAAAAACAGATAGCTCATATCTCCTGTCTCAAAGCAGATTACCATGAAACAGGAAAAGTGGATAAACAGCATTAAAAAATTCTGCCTGGCATAAATCCCGCCCCGCAGGCTTTCCTCCCGGTATCGAAATACCGCAAAGGATTCATATGCATAAAACGCCATCAATAAGGTGATGGCATATTTAGATAATTCTGTAATAAATAGCTCCATTCTAAATAGTTCCATTCCTTACCCTGCCCTCTGCGGCACAGGCGTAACTCCTTTCCGTTTCTTCCATCTTTTCCATTTTTCTTAATTTCGAACCACCCCTTCTTTACCGCTATTCCACCCCCCGTTTCCAATGCCCTTTTGTATACTCTGTATACGGTGGCTGTAACTCTTCCTCTGCGCGCGCTGCAAAAAAGCGAAGCGTCTGTTCTGCCTGGCGGCCTGTTTCTATAGTAAAATCCAGGCGGAATGCGTCAATTCCCATCTCTTCCATTTCCCTGGCCTGACGGTGCAGGGAAAGAGGCAGGGAATTGTAAATTATGTTATAGCAATGCTCACAGTCCGTATATACCGGAAAGTTTTTTTGATACCGGTCGGTTAATTTATGGAAAGCGGGCTGATTTCCCACTCCAGAGCGGCAGCCGTTTCCTGTGCGGACAATACAATTGGCCGAAATCATCATTGGAAGCCTGCCATAAATAACAGCGCCCCACCTTGCATCTGGCGTGCAGTCCAACAGTCTTTCTGTTTCGCGGGCATTCAGCTCATAAGGCAGGTAATGCTGCCTGCCGTATTCTCCCAACATTGCCGCCGCCTCCGGATTCCAAAGATACAGACTGGCATCGGTCACTATCTTTTTGTCCCATGTCTTTCCAAAGGTTTCCCGCAGCCAATGCAATTCTTCCAGATTACGGGCCAGTACGCCCTGAAACGTATCTTCCCTCAACAAACCTTCCATCCGGCTTAAGAATTTCGCGTCCCGCTTCCTCAGGATGAAAGGCAATGCGAGATAGAGTTCCGTCCCGTTTGCCCCATCCGCTCCATACTTTTTCAGTTCCCTCCACCAGCCATCCCCGTTGCATAGCCCGGAAGAAAGATAAAGCCTTTCTGCCTTTTGTCTGACGGCGGCAAGCGCCTGCTCCTTTGTCATGGAACAAACATGGATTTGCCCCGTTTGTTTTTGGGATAGATAAAGCTCTTTGCGCCTTATAGCGTCCGTCCGGGAAACAGATGAAATGGCGGAAATGGCGTTTTCTTTTTCTGTTTGGCTATGCAGCATTTCCTCTTCCAGCTTTTCACAAGCCATACGCCGCAATTCATTCAGTGATTTTAACGGAAGAAAGACATCGCTGTCCATTTCAATTTCTATTTGCTCCATACGAAAAACCGTATTCCCACTCTTTGCCAACTGTTTCCTGACATCCGACTCTTCCAGCGGACGTTTTTGCGCAGGTTCCGCCAAAGCTCCGGTGACAGTGACTGCGTTTTGTTTGTTTTTTTTGTTTTTCCCAGTTTTCCCTATGGTTTTATCACAGCAAAGAGGATGCCAGAGCTGTAAAACGGCAGGAGCCCCCTTTTTCAGCGTTGCCCTCGCTCCTATCGGCAGACGAAAATCCCCCTCCAGATAATCCTTTCTTATCTGCAAAGCCAGCGCTTCGTCTCTGCCTGCATAAGCGGGACTGTCTAACGTAATCATTTGGCGTCCGTTATGCTGATGGTAATAGCCTTCACTAATGCCGCTGCGGATATACAGGGCGCGCAGCTTTTCCATATCCTCTTTCGATACCTTGTATTCCGCTGACGGATTTTTATAATACCAATCAATATATTTCCGGTAAACAGCCGTTACTCCGGCCGCATACTCGGCACTTTTCATCCTGCCTTCAATTTTCAGGGAATCCACCCCTGCTTCCAACAGTTCCGGCAAAATCTCAATCGTACACATATCCTTCAAACTTAGAGGGTATGTTTCTTTCCCTTTCCTTTCCCCATCCGTCTGATAGGGAAGGCGGCAAGGCTGGGCGCATCTTCCCCGATTGCCGCTCCTTCCGCCAAGCAGGCTGCTGAACAGGCATTGGCCGGAATAGCAATAGCATATCGCTCCATGGACAAAAATTTCAATTTCCAGGCCAGAGGCTTCCTTCATTTCCTTAATCTCTGTTATGGACAGTTCCCTTGCCGGGACAACCCGGCTTGCGCCCCATTTTTTTAATAGCTGCGCCCCCCATATCCCGGTAATGGCCATTTGAGTGCTTACATGGCGCCCCAGTCCAGGGAACCACTCTCCTATTGCGCGAAATACCCCAAAATCCTGAATAATCACTCCATCTAAACCGGCTTGGCGCAAAGGCAGCAGATAATGGTATATTTCATGGAATTCTTCCGTTTTTACCAGTGTATTTAAGGTCAGATATACTTTTTTTCCATAAATATGGGCATACCGGATGGCGCTGCATAGTTCTTCCGTTGTAAAATTATCCGCGTAAGCCCTTGCCCCGAATTTGGCTCCACCCAAATATACGGCATCCGCTCCGGCATGAACCGCTCCTAAAAAAGCCTCATAATTTCCGGCTGGCGCAAGCAATTCCACTTTCCTCATAGCTCCCTATTTCCTCCCCAGTACAGTTTGAAATGCCATCCGCAAAGTTAAATCCTTAATACGGATTTGTGAATGCAACGCCCATACGGCGCAGTTTCCTATTCTCCAAATAAAGAAACAAAAAGCTGCCTCTGCCAAGACAGCCATTTTCGGTTATTTCCCATTCCCTTTCGTTGTATGGTGTTCCTTCACATCCTTCAGCTCTGTTTCCACACGAACCAGTTTTTTTGCGTTTTCATTCAACTGCTCCTGAAGTTCTTTCACGTTTTTTTCTGTATTCTCCAGCTTAATCTGTGAGGCAATCAATTCATGCTTTAAGTCGTACAGTTCTTTTTCCTTGCCCTGTATTTCCTCTTCCAGCAGGTTAATCTGTTTCTTTGCCTTGAAATAATCATCCGCGATATTAAGCTGTAACAGGACACTCTGCGTATCCAGGGGCTGCCTCCTGAAACTGTCAACTTTGCCATATTCCGCCATCTTACTATTAATATAAGACGCTACTTTCTGTAAATATTCTTCACTCTCATATCCGCTTAAAGTAAAAACTTTGCCGCCGATAATTACTTCCGTATCTGTTTTTGCTGACATTTCGCTTCCGTGCCCTTTCCCAACCCAAATGATTTTTCAAATACACTCTTATCATTATATAGAGATTAGGAAGGAATTTCAAGCCCTAAATGATGATATGCCAAATCTGTCGCCACCCTTCCCTTCGGGGTACGGTTTAAGAAACCGTTCTGCAAAAGGAAAGGCTCATAAACATCTTCCAAAGTCCCTGCATCTTCCCCCATAGCGGCTGCTAATGTATCCAATCCCACTGGCCCACCCTTGAATTTGTCAATAATCATAGTCAGGATATTACGGTCAATATGATCCAATCCCATGCGGTCCACTTCCATCAAATCCAAAGTTTTGCGCGCCACTTCCTGTGTAATTACGCCGTCATATTTGATTTGGGCAAAGTCGCGCACCCGCTTTAACATCCGATTTGCCAGACGGGGCGTTCCACGGCTCCTTTTTGCCAGTTCTTCCGCCCCGGTATCTTCAATTTCCACATTTAGTATTCTGGCGGAATGCAGGATAATCAGCTTTAATTCTTCCACAGAATAAAACTCCAGCCGGTGGATTACCCCAAACCGGTCCCGCAGCGGCGCAGTCAGCAGCCCTGCCCTGGTCGTGGCGCCCACCAGCGTGAAATGAGGCAGTTCCAACCGGATAGAACGCGCGGTAGGCCCTTTTCCAATCATAATGTCTATGCAGTAATCCTCCATGGCCGGATAAAGCACTTCTTCCACTTGGCGGTTCAGCCGGTGGATTTCATCCACAAACAACAAATCACCCTGCTGCAGGTTATTCAGGATAGCTGCCATTTCCCCTGGTTTCTCTATGGCCGGCCCACTGGTGACTTTCATATGGACGCCCATTTCCGCCGCTATAATTCCTGCCAGTGTGGTTTTTCCTAGACCTGGAGGGCCGTAAAACAACACATGGTCTAATGCGTCGCCCCGTTGTTTTGCCGCTTCAATATATACTTTCAGATTATCCTTTACTTTGGCCTGTCCAATATAATCCGCCAGCTTTTGGGGACGCAGCGACCCTTCTATTTTTATATCCTCTTGCGTCAGGTTTGTTTCTATCATCCTTTTTGCCATTTTTGCACTCCAGATTCTTAATCTATCACTACAGCAATTTCTTCAAAGCCTGTTTTAAGATTTCTTCCGCATCCATACCATCCAGGATTTCTACCTGCTTTACTGCCTTTAACGCTTCCGTTGAAGAATATCCCAAAGCGGATAAAGCTTCTGCCGCTTCCCGGCGCGCTATGGACGCCTGACTGTTGTCCCCACCTATTGCGACAGACGTCGCTTCCCTGTTTACAAAAGTTTCTTCTATAGAGACTTTATCTTTCAAATCCAAGATAACCCGCTCTGCTGTTTTTGCCCCTATCCCTGGGGCCCTGGCAATGGCTTTGGCGTCCCCTGCCAAAATGGCAAACCGCAAGTCATCCGCAGTCATAACGGACAAAATCGCCAGTCCGCCCTTAGGGCCAATTTTATTGACGGTAATCAGCTTCTTAAAAATTTCCAAGTCGTCTTTTGTAAGGAAACCATACAGTAAAAAAGCGTCTTCCCGTACATAAGTGTAAGTATAAATCTTCACTTCTTCCCCAATGGCCGGAAGCCGCCCTGCCGTCCCGGCGGAAATTTTTATATGATATCCGATATGGCCTGTCTCCAGGACAAGATAGTCTTCTCCAATCTCTGTGATTTCTCCCTTTATGTATGCAATCATGCCAAAGCCTGCTCCTTTTCCATCGTTTCGTTTCTTGAATAGGGTATCCTGCCGCTCATGACGATTGCTCTGTTTAGAAAGTAGGAAAACCCTTGCCTGTATAGCGGATGACTTCCCCCGCTGCAATCCCAATCAGCATCCCTGTAAGGAGCCCTGCGGCCATCAGAGCCGGAACATAATAGAATACCCCAGCCGTTTCCGTTACAAAAAACGCTACGGCTGCCTGTCCTGCATTATGACATACCCCTCCTGCCATGCTAACCCCCGTTATGCTGAACTTTCCTGTTTTTTTCAAAAACTGCATAATGGCAAAACTGCAAACGGCTCCTGCCATGCTGTACATAATCATAAATAAGTTTCCGAAAAGAAATCCTGCCAGCAAGACACGCATCGCATTTAACGCCGCCGCTTCCTTCCAACCATACCAATATAACGACAACAGCACAGCCAGATTTGCCAGCCCCAGTTTCACGCCCGGCACGCCAAAGGAAAATGGAATCAGGGATTCCACATAGGACAGAATCAGCGCAAAAGACAGTAAAACTCCCATATATGCTGTTTTTACCCAGTTTCCATGTTTCATTTACTGTCTCCTGCATCATCGGAATTCATCGTCTGGCTTCCCTTTTTGACCATGTCACTACCGCGCCACCGCGTCTGCCTGCGCCGCTTCTCCTGCTGTTACTTCCACCGCCAGGCGATGCGGCAGGCAGATAATGCTTTCTCCCTTTTTCGATATTGCCTTCTGCGCTACACATAGTTTGTCCGGACAATCCGCTTCTTTCATATACGCTTCCCCGTTTTGGATAACAAGTATATTCCGTCCTCCGTTCCCGTCTGTGAAAACCAGCTCCCTTTCCTCTGCCAAGGAATACGCTCCCAGGGCCTGCCCGTCCTGCATCACCGTCACTTGCCCGCCCGGAGCCGCTAAACGCTGCGCCAGCCAGAATAAGGCTGCAAAGGACAATATGCCTGTTGCCAAATAAATATCATTCTTTTTCATTGTGTCACTAGCAATTCCGGATCCTGTATCTTTTCCCGTATGTTCCATGTATGGTTTTCCAAAAAATTGTCCGTTCCCTGCGTCAGTCCCTGGGCCACCATCTCCTGCAGGATAATATTGCACACTGCCTCTATAATAATCACACATTGGTCATTGGCATTAAAAGTATAAAGGTAATCCTGGGCTCCTGCTCCCTTCCAGGCTTCCGATTGCATCTCTGTCTGTGCCAGCAAGTTCAGAATATCCCCAATTTCCGACAACAGGGGCAGAGTTTTCATCCCATGGTGCATCCATTTATAAAAGGGCATATATCTCCGGTTTAACAAGTATGCCATGGAAATGGCGCTTTTTGTAAATTCCGCCAAAGAAAGCATGGCCGCCACCTGTTCGCCGCGTTTCATGGCGCGTGGATAATTGTATTGACCTGATTGGGCCATTTGCGCCGCCCCTGTCATAATCTTATAAAGCCACACATCCTGCGGGTAATAAGCTAAGAAACCATCCCTTATCCGGCTGAATTCCCCTAACGGGTCTTCGAACACTTCCCCATTGGTAGCCGTGCAAAGAGCAGGCTCCGGAATCCCCAGCCATTCTCTGTTTGCCGTCGGGGCCTGCCGAAATCCGGTCAGTCCGTAATAAAAAGCAGGAATGCATAATACCCCCACCCGCCCACTGCCGTGGGCGCTGGCTTTCCTGGCTCCAACCCCTTCGAATTTTGCCGGAAGTCTGTGATATGCCGCCTGCAGCTCTTCTCCATACTTCCGGTAATCTTCTTCTGTCAGCCAAAGGCAGAAAGACGGGCCATAATCATGATCCGCTGAAATCTCATCATCAAACCCCAGGCATTCTGACCCTTGCCCCACCAGACCGGCGGCTACACGCCCTTGTAACTGGGGAAATTGCTCTTCCAGCATAGGCTTGCCATATACTCTATAATATCGCTTTGCCAGCTCCAATCCTTTCATCGCCCTATCCCAGCCCCTTTCTGATTTCTTCCGCTTTCCTCCGGTATTCCAGCGCTTTTCTGTCTTGCGTCAGCCGGTCGCACACTGCTGCGCAATTTTCACACAATACGGCATAACTTTGATTTTCACCAAAATGTTTCTTTACTTCCTCTAAAGCTTTTTCATAGGAAGCCAGCGCGCTTTGATAGTCCCCCATCCGGTAGCAGGCTTCCCCTGCCCCGGCCAAGGCTGCGCTGTAATGAGCATCCGTCCTCCCGTTCTCGCCTACCTTTTCAAAAAGTCCCAGAGCCTCTTTCAAAGCGGCGGAAGCTTCTTGGGAGCGGTTTAACTTAAAATATAGAAGCGCAAGATTTGTCAATGTTGTGGCCTGTTCCGCGTCGCTTTCGGTGAGCCTGCGAATAATATCCAAGGCTTTTTTTGCCGTTTCCACTGCTTTTTCATTTTCATCCATCTGCTCTAACAGGATACTCATGTTATTATACAGCCCTGCAAAACGATAATCCTCTTCCGGCAGGAGCCTGTCATAAATGTTTAGGGCCTGGCAGTAATAACTGTATGCCTGTTTGACGTCTCCCGCCGCCCGGTATGCCGTAGCGGCATTTAACAGCGTAGTGGCAAAATGCTCACTGCCTTCCAACTGCAGTTCTTCCATCAGCAGCAATACGTCCTCCGCAATGTCCGACGCCTTTTTATGCTGTGACACGCTACGGTAAAAACCTATCATTTCATTGCCGATGGAAATGTAAGCTCCATAATCTTCCTTTTCCTTTGCCTCTTGTAGGGAAGCCAACAAATATGGCTCTACTTTGTCCAGTTCATTTTTTTGGAAATACCCATCCAGCCGTGTAAAAAATTCATCTATATGGAATCCCTGTCCCATTCTCCTTCCACCTTTACCTCTCTTTGTTTAAAAAATATCCCTGCAATCTGCAAACCCGTTTCCCATCTCTCATCCCTGCTGCAGCTCTATGCAAATAAACGATTGAAATAATATTCCATTTTCACGGATATTGGAGGAATTAACCTGTAGGCAGGACGTTCATGCAAATATGCCCTTATTTGTTATTAATATAATTTACAAGCCCTTCCGAGTCAATGATTTTCTGCATAAATTCCGGAAAAGCCTGGCCTTGGAACGTTGTTCCCTTCGTCAGGTTCGTAATTACCCCGGAATCAAAATCCACCTCCACCTCGTCCCCTGCCCCGATGCCTTTGGAGGCTTCCGGGCATTCAATAATCGGCAGGCCAATATTAATGGCATTACGGTAAAAAATCCTGGCGAACGTTTCTGCAATTACGCAGCTTACCCCGGCGGCTTTGATTGCAATAGGCGCATGTTCTCTGGATGAGCCACAGCCGAAGTTTTTGTCTGCAACGATAATATCCCCTTTCTGCACTTTTTTCACAAAATCTTTGTCGATATCCTCCATGCAGTGTGTGGCAAGCTCCTCCGGGTCGGAGGAATTCAGATACCTTGCCGGAATAATGACATCTGTATCCACATTGTCGCCATATTTAAATACTGTCCCTTTTGCTGATTTCATATTTATTTTCCTTTCTTACTCCGCTTTCTAACGTCTGTATCCCTCTTTTACTTACATAGCAATATTATGCAGACAACATTCCGGTTTTTATAATTGACATGGGCAGGAAATCTTCCCTGTGATGGCGCTTGCCGCAGCCACTGCCGGGCTTGCAAGATAAATCTCTGAGTTTACATGTCCCATACGTCCGACAAAATTGCGGTTCGTAGTGGAAACACAGCGCTCTCCTTCTGCCAATATCCCCATATATCCGCCCAGGCAGGGACCGCAGGTGGGTGTGCTTACTACCGCTCCGGCTTCAATAAATGTCTTTAAAAGCCCCTCTTCCATAGCCTGCAGATAAATAGCCTGGGTGGCAGGGATAATAATGCAGCGCATTCCTTTTGCCACATGCCTGCCCGCCAAAATTTTTGCCGCCACACGCAAGTCATCCAATCGTCCGTTCGTGCAGGAACCGATTACCACCTGGTCAATCGGAATGTCTTCTTTTATTTCGTCAATAGTCTTTGTATTTTCCGGCAGGTGAGGGAAAGCTATCGTAGGCCGCAGCATACTTAAGTCAATGGTATATTCCATATCATAGACCGCATCCTCATCCGCTTCATATATCGTATAGGCTTTTTGGGAATGTTCTTTCATATACGCAACAGCCAGGCTGTCTACCGGGAAAATCCCATTTTTCCCCCCAGCTTCTATGGCCATATTGGCTATGGTAAAGCGATCGTCCATGGATAAGTTCTGAATTCCCTCTCCGGTAAATTCCATGGATTTGTACAAAGCGCCGTCTACGCCGATTTTTCCAATAATATGTAAGATTACATCTTTGCCGCTCACCCATTCGGAAGGCTTTCCGACTATGTGAAAACGAATGGCTCCTGGCACCTTAAACCATGCTTTCCCCGTTGCCATGCCCGCGGCCATATCCGTACTCCCAACGCCTGTGGAAAACGCCCCCAAAGCCCCATAAGTGCAGGTATGGGAATCTGCGCCAATTATCACGTCCCCTGCCACGGTTAGCCCCTTTTCCGGCAGTAACGCATGTTCAATCCCCATTTCCCCTACCTCGAAATAATTGGTAATCCCATTCCGGCAGGCAAATTCCCGGACGCATTTGCAATGTTCCGCAGATTTGATATCTTTATTGGGCACGAAATGATCCGGCACCAAAGCAATTTTGTCCTTGTCAAAGACGCCGTCCACCTTCATTTTTTCCATTTCTTTGATGGCCACAGGGCTTGTAATATCATTCCCAAGCACAAGATCCAGGTCTGCTTCAATCAATTGACCTGCTTCCACCCGTTCCAGTCCGGCATGTGCCGCTAAAATCTTTTGGGTCATTGTCATTCCCATTTCCAATTCCTCCTGTCTTTGTTTCCACTTTTCTATAAATGAATATATAGATTGTACCATATTCCTGCCTTGTTGCAAAATAGATTCTCTTTATATCTTACATAATCTGCAGTTGTGCAATCATGTTCAGGTTTTATCCTTATATTTGAAAAAGCTTTGCCTGTCCGGAGCGGAAGCAAGTATAAACAATCCTTCTGCAAGAGGGCGCGTTTTTTTGTCCGCGCCTACAAAAAGCAGAAGGATTGTTACACAATTCTTCCGGAAAGAGGCAAAGCTGTAATTATAGGAAAACCACACTGTCCGATGCTTTAACCGGAAAACAATGGGGTGGAATAATACCGTTCCGCCGTATCCGGCAGCACTGTCACCACGGTTTTCCCTTTTCCCAGCTTTTGTGCCAGTTTCAAAGCTGCCGCCACGTTCGTCCCGCTGGAAATGCCACACATAATCCCTTCCATCCGTGCCAAATCCTTTGCCGTCTGTATCGCTTCCTCATCCGTTACAATATAAACATCATCATAAATATCCTGATTCAGATTTTCCGGAATCAGCCCGTCGCCAATGCCCATCTGCAGGTGGGTTCCTATAGCGCCGCCAGCGAGTATGGCGGCATTTTCCGGCTCCACTGCCCATATCACAATATCCGGATTCTGAGCCTTCAATACTTCTCCAATGCCGCTTATCGTCCCACCTGTCCCAATGCCGGAACAGAAACCATGAATTGGGCCAGCCACCTGCTCCATAATTTCCAGTCCCGTATGATGTTTATGCACCATAGGGTTTGCCGGATTCTCAAACTGCTGGGGAATATATACTTTCGGGTTTTCTTCCGCCATTTTTTTTGCCGTAGCCAGGCATTCATCAATACATTCCCCAATATTGCCCGCATCGTGGACTAAGCGCACTTCCGCCCCATAATGCCGCACCAATTTCCTGCGTTCCTCACTAACAGAATCCGGCATAATAATAATGGTGCGGTACCCTTTTACAGCCCCCACCAGCGCAAGGCCAATCCCTTGGTTGCCGCTGGTTGGCTCCACAATAATGGTATCCTTCTGTATCAGCCCTTCCTTTTCCGCCTGGCAAATCATATAATAGGCAGTCCGTGTTTTTATGGAACCTCCTACATTCAGCCCTTCAAATTTAACCAATACTTCCGCATTTTCCTGACGGTTGTTCATACGCTGCAAACGTATCATTGGCGTATGCCCTATGGCGCCCAATATTGTATCATATATCATAATTTATATTCTCCTATTCCCTATTCCGCATTTCGTAGACTGTGCCTCTCTTATAATCCTTACAGCATCCGGTTATTTTTATATACTATGTATTTCCCTGCTTTCGGTACCTGTTTTATCTTTTATGAAAGGGCGAAACATAGGAAGTTTTTCTTTTGTTTTTTATCCTATACTCTCCAAGAGCCAGCGCCAGGCACCCGGCTCCATAGCAGACAATGTCCTTTATGTCAAAGGTCGAACCTAAAATTACCCTGGCAATCCATATATGTTCCATGCCTAATAAAGCCGCCAGCCGGAAGTATTGGCTTACTTCTACCGCTGTGGCAAATAGGAACACCCATAGTGGGAGCCGCTTCACTCCGTCCGGAAAGACAATACGGACAGCAAAATATGGCAGCGCCACCACCAGTATATCCCCTACATAGGGACGAATGAACCGATCCCGCACATAAAGCGCAATATAAGCTTCCAATAGAAACAAAAGCAAAAAAATTACGGCAAACCAACCTCTCTTTTTCATTGTTTTGTCCCATTTACAATAATCTGGCCTTTGGCCGTTTCATCATCCCGGATAATTTCCCCTACGGACGGCACATAAATGTGACCTTCCGAAGGATTTTTAATGCTTAACACCGGAGTGGCAATGGTCGCTTCCACCATTGACTTCTCAAAGCAAAGATCGGTTTCCGTCATTTCGCAGTCAATTAATTTTAACCCTTTGCAGTAACACAATGGCTGTGTGCCTATAATTTTACAATGATCAAACGTCACATTTTCACAATACCAGGCCAGATACTCCCCTTTTACCACACTGTTTTTTACTGTCACATTTTTCGCATGCCAAAAAGCATCCTTTGTATCAAACAGGCAATTTTCAAAAACGGAATCCTCTATGTATTGGAAGGAGTATTTCCCTTTTAACTGTACGTCCGTAAAAGTAAGCCTGTGGGAACGCATCATAAAATATTCGCTTTGCACCGTACAGTCTGTCATTTCTATGTCATGTACAAACCAGCCAAATTCCGGTGAAATCACATCGCATCCTTGCATTTTTACACAACTGCACTCCCTTAGCGCTTTAATCCCGTGCAGTTTTGAGTCTGAAATTCCAATATCTGTGGAATACCATAAAGCCGCCCTGCAAAGCTGCGTCATTTCCGAATTGCTTATATCCAGTCTGTCCACATGCCAGAAAGGATACCTTAAGTTGAAGTAACAATGGGAAACCTGGATATCCTGGCTTTCCTTTAATGCGCTTTCCCCATCCGCAGGCCCGTCAAAATTGCAATTTTTGACCAATACATCCCGGCTTCCGTATAAGGCCCGTTCCATATCAAAGATTTCATTTTCCACTATTTTCATGTTTAGGCTCCTTTCATCTGCAACTGCCCTCTTTGTTTCCTGTGACCGGGGCAAACAATGTTTCGTTCCACAAAAAGGCCATCGTTCCTGTCCTGTACCGATGGCCTGTCCTGTCTGCTATAAATTATGCGGATTAATTATTAATCAGTTTGTCACTTTCGTTGTTCCAGCTATACAGCTTGCGGATTTCCTTCCCAACGGTTTCCGAAGGATGCTCTGTTGCCAGTTTCCGCATTGCCTTGAAATGAGCCTGTCCGCCTGCCGGAGACATATCCAGTAAGAAATCTTTGGCGAAAGAGCCATCCTGAATATCGGAAAGGATTTTCTTCATGGTCTTCTTTGTCTCTTCTGTAATAATCTTAGGACCGGTAATATAGTCGCCATATTCAGCGGTATTGGAAATAGAATACCGCATCCCTTCAAAACCGGATTGATAAATCAGGTCAACAATCAACTTCATTTCGTGGATGCATTCAAAATATGCATTCCTTTCATCATACCCTGCTTCCACCAGCGTTTCAAAGCCCGCCTGCATCAGGGCGCATACACCGCCGCACAGTACGGCCTGCTCACCGAAAAGGTCAGTTTCCGTCTCTGTCCGGAAAGTCGTCTCCAATACACCTGCCCTTGCGCCGCCGATTGCCAGCGCATAAGCCAAAGCCATATCCAATGCTTTGCCTGTAGCGTCCTGATGAACCGCCACCAGACAGGGAACCCCTTTCCCAGCCAGATATTCACTTCTTACCGTATGGCCAGGCCCTTTGGGCGCAATCATCGTAACATCCACATCCTTAGGAGGCATAATCTGGTTAAAGTGAATATTGAAGCCATGCGCAAACATAAGCATATTCCCCGGCTCTAAGTTAGGCTCAATAGACTCTTTGTACATTTTCGCCTGCAATTCGTCGTTAATCAGTATCATAATGATATCCGCTTTTTTTGCCGCCTCTGCCGCTGTATACACCTGGAAGCCCTGCGCTTGCGCTTTGCTCCAGGATTTGGAGCCTTCATAAAGCCCGATAATAACATTGCATCCGGACTCCTTTGCATTCAATGCATGGGCATGTCCCTGGCTGCCATAACCGATGACTGCGATGGTCTTCCCATCCAGCATGGAAAGGTTACAGTCTTCCTGATAATAAATATTTGCCATTTCTTTTTCCTCCGATTATCCTAATAATTTTGTAAGATAAAAACTCTATCAATGAAAGGGGAGCATGGTTTCCACAGCCCTTACCGGAACGATTGGAACGACTTCCCCTAAGAGTTGCTTTTAATCCTCCAAATATGTAACATTCTCAATGCCGCGTCCCAAACCGGTAATTCCTGTCCTGGCCAGCTCTAAAATTTCATAGCCTTCCAACAGGCTGATAAAGGCTTCAATTTTCGACTGCGCCCCTGTCAGTTCCACCACCAGGCTTTCCGGCGCCACATCCACGATTTTGGCCCGGAAAATGTCCGCCACTGATATTACGGCCTGCCGTTCTTTTGCCGCTGCCTTCACCTTAATCAGCACCAGTTCCCGGTATACACTGTCGTCCGGTTCCAAAATCTTAATATCCCGCACATCCACTAATTTCGCTACCTGCTTTTCAATCTGATCCAAGATTTCGTCATCGCCGGATGTTACAATAGTAATCCTGGTGTATCTGGGATCTGCCGTCACCCCTGCCGTAATGCTTTCAATATTGTAGCCGCGCCTGGAAAACAGCCCGGATATCCGGCTCAAAACACCTGATGTATTATCTACCAAAAGCTGAAATACTTTTTTACGCATCTGCTTCCTCCGTTTCCACTTTAGCCGCCATGCAGCCATATTGCACAACAGCATAAACCCGACTTTTATTTTATCAACTGTCCTTTAAAAAGTCAATATGGTTGCCATAAAAGGCCAAAACGCCCTGCACCGCAGGACGCCCGGCCTTTTTTACCATATGGCTTACTCTTTTTCCTCACACCCGCAAGTGCCGCCAGGCGATGGGAAAGAGCCAAAACCCCTTTCCATACAGGAATCATTCCTTGTATCCCTGCAGCCACAGTCATTTCTGGAATCCCGCTCTCTTCCGCAGCCACAGTCGTTCCTGGAATCCCGCTCCCTCCCGCAGCCACAGTCATTCCTGGAATCCCGCTCTCTTCCACAGGAATCCCCATCGTTGTCCCTGCATCCGCAAGTTCTCCTCCCAGACGGCCAGCAGCCGTCCGAATTTCCCTGATTGCCGCAGCAACATAGTAAAAGCAATAAGACAAAGCAATTATTCATCATGTTTTCAACTCCTTTATGATATGCTTTATCTTATGCCTCTAAACGGAAAGCGTGACTACAAAATCTTCCTGCGGATATAGGCAAAAGTTCTGTCCTCTCCGTGTTTTGCCAGCATCCAAAGCAGTTTTTCCAACAATGCCTTCGTATTTTTATGCAAAGGGGGCCTGGTCTTGCCTGACATGTAATATTCCAAAGGGGCGCTGTCTGTATAGTCTTCTTTTTTGTAAACCTTGCAGGCGGCAATGCGGTCCATCAGCATCTCCACTACATACCGCGTCGGCATTGGCGCCGGAGCCATGCCGCCCGGTATGCCTTTGGAGCTATAGTCAATCCAGTATTCATAATGATGCTTATTGCGTCCCTTGTGGTGCAGCCAGGCGCTGGAATAGCCAATATCCTCCCTTTCCGCATTGTTTGGACTGCGGTTCCCCTGATAATATTTTGCGCCTACCCAAAACTCCGTAGGACTGTATTTGGACAAGTCATGCGTCAGCCCCTGATAATACAGCCCGACTTTAAAACAGCCCTTCATCACCAAATAACGGTGGTAAGTAATCGTCTTAAAATGTTTCCATATTTTCATATCTTCTCCCCATTCCTCTGTCAATTTCCAGTAACCCTTTCCCGGTAAAAGCAATGACTGCGCCCGTGCCTTCCCAATCCTAAACAGCTTTTTAAAAAGCATTCCGGCCCGGCTTGCGCCTAGGGTTCCTGCACGCGCCTCCCTCCTGTTTGGACATATATATTTGTATGGTGCGTGCCCCAACCTGCGTCTGCAGCGGCTTTTCCTGCGTCCCTAGCGCATCCGCTTCTTCTACGGCCCCTTGTGGCCTTCCAGTGTCTGCAAAGAGACGCCATTTCATGCCTCTTGGCAACTTAGGCAGGGCAAACGAATGAGGTATCCAATGCATATTATATGCAATATAGAAGAAATTATCTTCTTCCTCTTTGGCGTTCCTTGCGTAAAAACCACAATACATCACGCCCGCAAAACGGCTGGAAGCGCTAAAATCCACTCTCCATGCCTCTTCCCCATGGTAGGACAAGTCTGGATAGCCACAGCCCATGTCATCCAAAATTTTCAGCTCTTTCCGATTATGGAGAACCGGGTGGCTTTTGCGCAGGACAATCAATTCTTTTACATACGAAAATAGCTCTTTGCCAATGGCTCCCATATTCCACTTCACCCATCCAGTGTCATTATCCTGGCAATAAGGGTTATTATTGCCGTAGCGGGTGTTCCCAAATTCGTCTCCGCTGTACAATAACGGCGTGCCTTGCGCCAGGAACAACATAGAAAGTCCGTTTTTCATTTGTTTTTTCCTTAGTTCCAGGATGCTTTTCTTGCGGCTGACCCCTTCCGCGCCGCAATTCCAGGTCACGTTATAATCACTGCCGTCCCGATTCCCCTCCCCATTCTCTTCGTTATGTTTCTTCTCATAAGAAACCATATCCATTAAAGAAAAACCATAATAGTTCGTAATATAGTTCACCGTGCCGCAGTAAGACGGATTGCGGCGCTGTAAATCCAGGAATTTCCCTACCATGCCGCCGTCCCCTTTTAGGAAGCTGCGTATGGTGTACATATAATCGTCATTGTAATTTGCCAGGTTCCGGTAATTGGGAAACTCATTCCCGCCATAAATCTGCCCATACGGGAAATCATAGTAAAACAGCTTCGTATCGGTTAGAAGCGGTTCCGTAGCCAGCCCCTGAAGCGGAATATGCTCCCCCTTTAAATGGAACCCGTCGATATGGTATTCCAAGACCCAATATTCCATAACATCCCAAATCATGCCCATCTTCACCGATTCCGGGAAATAGAACTGCATAATAACTTCAATCTGATTCCTATGCAATTCCTTCACCATGTCCTTAAATTCCTTCACCGTATCCTTATCTGCCGCAAACGCAGATTTGGGCGCAAAATAATAGCCTTCCGTATACCCCCAGCAATTCAGCTTGTCCGCTGCCTGGCAATCCCTCTCCTCTTCCTTTTCCGTTTCTTCGTTTGGCCTTTCCGTCAGACGGCGTCTTGCCTCTTCCATTGTACGGGGCGGCTGGCTGGAGCCTGACGGGCGTCTCTCCTTCCTGCTCTCCAGTTCATCAAATTCATAGACAGGCATCAGTTCCACTGCCGTAATCCCAAGCTCCTTTAAATATGGAATCTTTTCCGTCAGGCCCCGGAATGTTCCTTTGTGGGCAACCCCGGACGATCTATGCTTCGTAAACCCCCTTATATTTAAACAATATAAAATGCTCTCCTCATAAGGGGTTTTTAATGGCTTGTCCCCCTGCCAGTCATAATCCGGCTGCAAAAAACCGCCCCTCAGCAGGCTGCTTCCCATCCCCCATTTTTCATGCCCATGCAGCAGCTTTGCATAGGGATCTGTAAAAACACATTCCCCATCATAAAAGTTATAAGAATAACGTCTGATATCCAAGTCCTTCACCGCGATGCTATAAATGGAGCCATATTTATTCTGTCCACTAAAAGGAATCCTTGTTTCCTTTCCTGCCTTGTCATACAAAATAATCCCGCAGTCATGCCCGTTTTTCATTACTACGGAAAAATAAGTATAGCCAAATTCTGTCGTTGTCACACCCAATGGATAGGGCCTGTTTCTTTGTCTGCAATCTATTTTGTACATATGCTCCTCCAACCGTAGGTCTTTAGTATAGCATAAAATTCGCCCCCTGTGTAAAAATACATAAAAAAATATTGATTAATGTTTTTTTTGCCAGTATAATGGTGCTGTCTGCACGGCAAATCAGAAAGTAGTTTCAAAAAGTGCATAATATACAGAAAAAAGAAAACAGAAAGGGGCTTATAGTCTGATATGGCGAAAAAAGGAACAGAAAAACATGAAAATGGAAGCAACAAAGGGAATGTCTTCAAAGAAGAATCAAAGGAGATGCTTTATAGTGAAACCGAAGGGGAAGAAATGACTGTGGAACTGGAATTGGACGATGGCAGCCATGTTGTCTGTTCCATCGTTACCATCTTAGAATGCCAGGGGAAAGATTATATTGTCCTTCTCCCTTTGGATGAAAATTCCGAAAACCACGACGGGGAAGTATGGTTTTACCGTTATTATGAAGAAAAAACGGACCCAAACGCCGAACCGATATTGGAATACATTGACGATGATGAAGAATATGAAATAGTTGCCGATGCCTTTGACGAATTTTTAGACAATGCGGAGTTTGATGAATATATGGGGGAATAAAAATTCCCCTGTCCTATTTTCTTTCTAACCGGAACCGCTCTCCTTCTTTTCCACACAAGGAGAATCCGTCCATTTGGCTAAAAAAGGGGACGGTTCTTTTGCATAAGAAATTTCCAGTCGGAATTTTGCCCTTGTCATCGCTACATAAAAAATCCTTCTCTCTTCTTCCAGCGCTTCTTTGGTATGCGCCCTACGGCTTGGGAGCATACCGGCGTTGACTCTTGGCAGGAAAACCGTATCGTATTCCAAACCCTTGGAACCATGCATTGTTACCAGTTGCACGCCCTCTTCCACCCTTGTTTTCCCACGGGCGTTTTCTTCCAGCCGTTGGGAGTAAACGGCAATTTCATGGAGCCATTCCGAAAATGTGCGGTGTCCGGCCGCTGCCTGCTGTATTTCATCGGCAGTTTCCAAAAGCTTTGCCTTAGTCTCTGTCCCCTTGCCCTCACACAGCCAAGCGTCATATCCTATCTTTTTACGGATATAGTCCACGGCCAGATAAGGACGCAGGAGGGCAATTCTCTTTAAATCGGCAAAAAGCGCTTTGAGCCGTTCCTGCATATATGGTTTGTGCCGGTAATAATCCAACAGGGCTGTTTGCGAACAATCTCCGCTGTCCAGCGAGCTGCGCTGGATATAGCGGCAAGGATGGTTCATAATCCGCAAGAAGTCCTGCCGCAAACCTGCGCTTTCTGGAGCCACATTGTCCTTGTTAGAAATTGCTCTTTGCCGGATTGCATCCTGAATCGCTTCCCTTGGCGGATTTTCCCTTTGGGTGACAGAAGATTGTTTTCCGCCATAGGTATCGGAAGCAAATTGCAGATAAGCTAGGAAATCTTTCGCTATATCGCTTAAATATAAATTTTCCACCCGTTCCTTACTGACAAACCGAATGCCCTCCCGGGCCAGCAGACGGGAAAAACCGGACAGTTGGATATTGGTGCGGCAGATAATGGCGGCATGTTCCTGCTCTTTTGGAGACATTTCCTTTAACTGATGAATCAAATGCCGTTCCTCTTCTTCCTTTTCCTGAAAGGCATATAGCGTTACATGGCCTTTTTCCTGCCGATAAGCCTTTATTTCCTTTATAAACCGATTTTTATTGTTTGCAATCAGCAGCAGGGAAGCTTCCACGATATGCACTGCGCTGCGGTAATTGACATCCAGGGTCAATTGGGCCGTGTTTGGATAATCCATCAAAAACTGCCGCATAATATCCGGCCCGGCGCCACGGAAGCCATAAATGGACTGGTCGTCGTCCCCTACTGTAAAAAGATTGTTTTCGGGAGCTGCCAACAGTTTCAGAACCTGATACTGCAAAGGACTGATATCCTGGAATTCATCCACCAGGATATGGGAAAATATGCTTTGCCAGTAAGTAAGGATTTGGGGCCGTTGCGCAAACATCCGGCTGCATAGAAAAATCATATCGTCAAAATCCAATTTGCCCATTTCTTCCATCAAACCACAATATTCCTGGAACAGAGTGGGAAACAGACTGGCCATATCGCTGCCGCACAGGGTATCATTGGACAGGCCGTCATCATCTATACTGCTAGGGAGTCCCCTTTCATTGCTGACGTTATTCTTTTTGTTGCTGATTTCTTTCAACAAAATGCCAGCCAACTCCGGCTCTGCATTCGTTATCCCATGCATACAAAGCACATGATTTATACAGTTTCGTTTTTCCTGTGCAGTCGCTATCGTAAATTTTCCGCCGCCATACCCGGAGCTTTTCCATATATGGTAATATATGGCATGGAAAGTGCCGAAGCTTACCCCTTCGTATTGCTTGTCTGTAAGGTTATGAAAGCGCTCTTCCATTTCCTGCGCCGCTGCTTTGGTAAAAGTAATTACAAGGATTTTATTGGGAGAAATCCCATGATGACAGATTAGATGACGAATCCGCCGAATCGTAAGATAAGTTTTGCCGCTGCCTGGCCCTGCCAGTACCTGGATTGGCCCACTTGCGTGTTCTATGGCAAGCGCTTGCGCAGCAGCCGGCTGTGACAAGCCAGACTGCCCCGCTTCCTGCTTTTTATCCATTCTTTAAAAGCCCTATCCCTTTCCTGATACGGGCTATGGATTCCTCTTTCCCAAGGATTTCCATAATCTCCGTAGCTCCGGCAGGCGTCATCTGTTTGCCGGAAACTGCGGTACGCACTGGCCACATAACATAGCCGTTTTTACAACCCTTTTTCTCCACATAAGAAACCAGCGTCTGATAAAGGGAGTCGTTGTCGAAAGCCTCCTGCGCTTCAAGGATGGGCAAAAGCTCCTCTAATACTTCCAGAGAAGATTCTTTCGAAGTTTTCATCTTCTTATGGGTATACATTGCCGTATCGTAGGCAGGCAGCTCCTGGAAAAAATCCACCATTTCCATAATGTCCGGCAAAATTTCAATTCTCGTTTTCACCATGGCTGCAATTTTTTTCAAATCAAATTCTTTGGTGAGGGCTTTTTTTAAATAAGGCTCCGCCATACTGTAAAAACGGTCAAAATCCATCCCCTTCAAATATTCCCCATTCATCCATTTCAATTTCGTATAGTCAAAAACTGCCGGGGATTTGGAGATATGATGGTAATCAAATATTTTCACCAGTTGTTCCAAAGAAAAGATTTCCTCATTCCCTTCCGGACTCCAGCCAAGCAGCGCAACAAAATTCACTACCGCTTCCGACAAAAAACCTTGTTCCATCAAATCTTCATAAGAAGAATGGCCGCATCGTTTGGACAGCTTATGATGTTCCTCATCTGTAATCAGCGGACAGTGTACGTAAATCGGCACTTCCCAGCCAAAAGCTTCATACAAACGGTTATATTTGGGGGAGGAGGACAAGTATTCATTTCCCCTGACCACATGAGTGATGCCCATCAAATGGTCATCCACCACATTGGCAAAATTGTAAGTTGGGTAGCCATCGGATTTAATTAATATCATATCGTCCAGTTCCGTATTATCCACCGTAATATCCCCATAAATCTCGTCCTGGAAGGTGGTTGTGCCTTGCGTCGGGTTATTCTGGCGGATAACATAAGGTATGCCGGAAGCCAGTTTCTCCGCCACTTCCTCCTTGGACAGACCAAGACAATGTTTGTCATATACATTGATTTCCTTCCCGGCAATGGTCTGATTTAAGGTCGCCAGACGTTCCTTATCACAAAAACAATAATAGGCTTCTCCTTTGTCAATCAGTTTTTTGGCATAGTCCAGATATACGCCCTTAGCCTGCCGTTCACTTTGGACATACGGGCCTGCGTCTTTTTCTTTATCCGGGCCTTCATCATGGATAAGCCCTGTCTTTTCCAAAGTGCGGTAAATAATCTCCACTGCCCCTTCTACGTACCGCTCCTGATCGGTATCCTCAATACGGAGGATAAAGTCCCCACCTTCATGCTTTGCAATCAGGTAGGCATACAATGCTGTCCTTAAATTCCCCACATGCATCCGTCCCGTGGGACTGGGTGCATATCTTGTCCTGATTTTCATGTTATCTGTTTTGTCCTTTCTTTCCACTCTTTCCGACTTTGGGATGGATATCCTATTGCGTTCCTGCATCTTTTTCAGGAATTTTCTTTGCCGCTGCAGCCTTGAATCCAGCCACCTCTTTTGCCGCCTGCGGAACCGGGATATTGGTGCCTGCCCCGGCTATGCAGCCACCGGGACATGCCATCCCTTCAATCAGACAGCCGTTCTTTTTCCCTGCCTTAGCGAGCATCAATATTTTTTTACATTCCGCAAGGCTCTCTGCATGTTCAATATGGACATCTACATCAGGGTAATATTCCCGGATGCATTCCTCAATGGCATTTGCCACGCCTCCGGCCACACCGTAACCGCGCCCAGCCCCAGTGGCGTCTGCCAGCGGTTCTGCCGCGGCAATGGCGTTTAAGTCAATGCCTTTTGCTTCAAACATCCCAGCCAGTTCTTCAAACGTGATGACAAAGTCCACATCCGAACGGATTGTCCTGCGGGAAGCTTCCAGTTTCTTAGATGCGCAGGGACCAATAAATACCACGCTGGCATCGGGATGGTCTTCTTTTATTTTTCGCGCGGTAGCTACCATAGGCGTTAATGCGTTGGAAATTTTATCAATAGTTTCCGGGAAAAATTTCTTTGCCAACACAGACCAGGATGGACAGCAGGAGGTTAAAAGAAACGGCAATTCCTTTGTTGCGACTGCATGTACATAATGTTCCGCTTCTGCCATAGCCCCCATGTCAGCTCCAATGGCAGTTTCGTACACATCAAAAAATCCCAGTTCTTTCAAAGCGCTTTTTATCATATCCGGTGAAACCTTCGGGCCAAACTGTCCGACAAAAGCCGGGGCCACCTGTGCAATAATTTTGCGCCCTGACTGCATCGCGCGGATTAATTGGAAAATCTGTGATTTATCCGCAATGGCTCCAAATGGGCAATTCACCATACACTGCCCACAGGATACGCACAGGTCTGGGTCAATGACTGCCCTGCCTTGGGCATCATTTTTAATCGCATTTACGCCACAGGCAGAAAGGCACGGTCTTACCTGATGGGAAATAGCGTCATAGGGGCATACAGTCTTGCATTTCCCGCAACGGATACATTTCTCCTGATCAATAATGGATTTTCCGTCTTTCATGGATATAGCCCCCCGCGGGCAGACTTCACGGCAGGGGTGGGCCACGCAGCCCATACATTTATCCGTTACTTCATATCTATTCTCCGGGCAGGAATTGCATGCTGACGGAATAACCTGCATTAAAGGCGGTTCATAATACTTTTCATCAATATCACTCTCTGCCAACCCTTGCGTTACATGCACTGGCATATTTTCCGGCCGCAGGGACATCCCCATAGCCAGGCGGATACGCTCTCTGATAATGGCGCGCTCCCTATATACATTCCCGTATTGTGATTCATCATAATTTACAATTTTATATGGCAATGCCTCCACATCATTAATCAAGTCTTCCGAATGATACGCCAGATTTGCCACTTCCTTAAAAATGCGCCTGCGTATCTTACGGACTTGCGTGTCGATACCTCTCATACTCTTTCTCCTCTTTTTCCATTTCACAGCCAGGTTTCCAGCCTTAACCCGGAAACTCCCCAAACCATATTGGAAAATGCTTTCTGTAAGCGGTTGTCTATGGAAGTCATTTTCAAACATGCCTGAAAAGGGAAATTTCCTTTTTGTCCGCCCGGATGGCCCTCCCGGAACATTGTTAATAATTTATCATTTTTACTATGTTCTATTTTTACACAAAAATAATGTGAAATCAAGCTGTTTTATATATTTTTCGCAAACAGGCGGATAAGGCCGCCGACTGTTGTAAGTATCCAAGGTTTTCTTTCCAAAAACGCCCAAAACCATACCCTCCGGCCTGATATACTTTATGGAAAGCGCACCATACAAAAAGCAAAGTCACTTCCATAACCAAAATCCGTGCAAACCTATCTATGATATGATTCCCCATTAAGCTTAAGGTATGGGACTGAAACATTATATGGGGAAGTTCATCATGGAGCATCTGTTGGCAAATACTTTTTAAAGCCGGAGAATCTGTGCAGTTAAACAGCGCGTCATAATAGGTCAGGGCAATCATTTCAGCCGTTACAAGCGTTATAACTTCACATTTTAACCCGCCAAACCGACGAAGGCTGCAAAACGCCTGATACAGGAAAGAACTATTCAAATCCTCCACATTGTAATAATCCATAAATTTTTTCAAGTAGGAGGAGTGCCAGTTTTCTTCCCGGACAAACCAAAGCATGGCTTCCTCATAGTCTGGTTCCCCTTTCTTCCTGGCCCATACCCTTGCCGTTTCCAACAAATGCCTTCCCTCAGAACCTTCTCCTTTCCGGAATGCCCGTATAGAAGGGAAGATGAGAGCCATTTCCGATGCAGACAATCCCTTTTCTTTGGAAAAGTCTATATCCAGCCTTTTTTTATGATTCGCTTTAAAATAGGAAATCCATTCCTTATAATGAAAATTGTTCATTTTTGATTCTGTTATTTTTATCATATTATTCCAGTCCCTCTTCCCCCATACCAGAACCTCTTCCAATAGGAGAAAACCTGGAACATAATACTGTTCCTGCTTTTCTCCCGGCTCTGGGATGGACAAATGCTGAATAAAAACTAATAACTGCTGTTTTCAGGCTTCTTTAAAATAGCCATATGCTGAGTAGTTTGGGCAACAACATTGAAACTCCAATGCCGTAAGCAAGATCAAGCCAGAAAATAGAGCCAAATGCCCCTAAATAAATCAATCCGATAAACGGCGCTGTAATTATTTTGGCTATCATGCTGACATCCTCATTTTTCAGGACGCTATGCACCAGCGCTTTGGCGTCTCCAGCGCTTGGAAAGGCATGCATTAAGATGGATACCCCAAGCCAATAAAGGATATAACTGCACAATTTCACGAACAATCCCATCGTTCCACTGACGGAACTATATCCAAATACATTTGCATAAGCGGGAAGTGTAATTAATATGCCAAGGATTGTATTTACGAAAAATGGCCCTAACCCTGTCAGTAGATTCTTCCATGGATTCGAAATTGGTTCATGCATCACATAACCGCATGGATTTTTTACTTGAAAATATTTCACTTCGTAAACTGGTATCCGGCATATTCTGCAGCATACCTGATGCGCCAATTCATGAACGGCAACCCCTGGAAAAGTTACCATAGATATAAGTATTCCTGGTATAATCATGAAATCCATTGCTCCTTTCTATTCCAGCGCCATAATCACTCTCCAGTATCACAAACCTATTCTCCAATATAGTAATCCTCTAAAGTCATTTCCCCATTCAGATACGCATACAAATCATCATCAAACACATATTCCGCTTCGTAATTTTCAAGCAGTTGCTCCGCTTCCTCCATCCGTCCGTTTGCCGCCAATGCGACAATATAGGTGTCAATAACATACTCTCCATCATAATTGAATTCATAGGCCAATTCTGCATAGGTAAGCCCTTCTTCCAAATTTCCTTCTACCAGCTCCAGGGCGGCATAAGATCTTAAAATGGAAGAATCTTCTTTGTTTACTTTATAAATCTCTTCCAATTGGCGTCTTGCCCTGTCTAATTCCCCCTGCCTGCGGTAATAGGTGGCAAGTTGCGCCTGCGCTTCATAGATATAGGGATTCAGTTCCAGGCATTCTTCCAAATAAGCTATGCTTTCTTCCGTATTCACTGACATATATCCTAAATAATAAAATAATAATGCCTGGTCATAGCCGGGTTGTCTTACAAAGCGGGACAGTTCCCGGTTGAATTCATCCAAAGCTTCCGGGATATCTTCTGCCTCCGGGTCTTCTCCAAATACATCGTCCCATACTTCATTAAATAAATCATAAGTTGCATAATACGCTTCCAGTTTATTTATGTATCCGTTCAGTTTATCATACTCATAATCGGAAACTTCTTTTCCAACCAAATAATTGTCAATGGTATATGCGGCATAATCATAATAAGAGTATTTCATCCCCATATCCACCAACTCAACAGCCACTTCTTTGTTATCAGGATTTTCCTCCAAGATTTCAAGCAGACCATTCATGGTTGAAAGCACATAGCCTTCTCCAGCCACATCTTTGGATTTATTATAAGTTCCAAAATTCCGGAAACCTCCTATGGAAGTTACCATAGTGAATGCCACCATCAACATAACTGCCAATCCCACCACATAAAATATGGGGGGAACCTTTAACCGGATCAGCTCTTCCCGGCAGTCATGGCATAAAACAGACTCCGGATTCTCACTACGGTCGATTGACCTACGCCGGCATCTTTTACATAATCCATAGTCCATATCTGCAAAGGGATTCCCTGTATAACCGCCATCTGCCCCCATCCCCTGATAGGCCGTTCCTTCCTGCCCATAATCCTGATATCCGTTCTCCATGCTCCCTCCATCTTGTTATAATATACGTTATTCCAACCATATTTTCATTTTCCTATCTGTACACCCCGTTTAGCGGGAACTATTTTCCATTCCGCGCTAATAACTCCATTATATCAATGACGTTTACTTTGTCAATTATTTTCACTCTGTGAACAGTGTACATTTTCATATAATTTTGCTATTTGCGTATAATAGTCTTTATCATCTGCAAAGGAAGACAATCCACCGATTTGGCTCAATGTTCCAAGAAGCGGAACATTGTCAAATACAGTATTTTTCAGTCTTTTTACCGTTGCTTGCGCAAATTTTTCCGCAAAAATAACTTTAATGTTTCTTCCAAAGTATTTTTCGATATGATAATCCACATAATCCGTAAGCCTGCTTGCATTGTGCATATCGGCCACCAATGCCTGTGCCTCCACAATTCTGTCTTCCCTTTCTTCCAGGCAGTCTGCAGACAAAGCAGATTGTATGGAAGACATTACCCTTTTATCAATACAAAGTTTATCAAATGCCGTTCCAAACCATTTGCTGTAAGGCGCATAAGTGTCTTTATATAAGAAACACAGCCGCATCAAGCGTTCTGCTATTCTGGAACTGATGATTCGGGAACCGATTTCATCCCCACATTCCCCGCATCTTTTAATAAACGCCTGCTCCGATGCAAGAATGTCCCAATTAGAAGCAATCAGATATAGCTTCACCTCTTCAGGATAATATTGTATTTTAGAAAGGGTTTCTGCACAATTCAATCCATCTACAAAAAATTTTCCAGAAACCAGAGAAAGAAGCCTGTGTTCCGAAAAAGCAAGCCATTCAAACGGTTTAATATTGGATAAATCAGATATGCCAAGCTGTTCCAACAGGTAACTCTCAAATGTCTGAATAAACACCAATGGATTGACTTTTCCTTCACTTATAAACATAGGATGCTGGACTCCGTTATCATTCAAATCCGGTTCCGTAAAATTTACGCTATATCCTTCGTATGTATAAGGAAGATTTTCCGACAATGTCTGAAAAACGGCATCCTTTTGCGCTATGTCTTCTTTGCGCAAAAACAGATAGAAACGAGGCCCCCACATATGATCCATTGACACAATATCGTCATAACCTAACACATCTGAGCCATAGCCAATGAAACCTGCCGTATACTTTAAATGAGGAAATTGTTTTTCAATGATACCCTTGGCACAACTATTGAAAAAGCCTTCACATAGTTCTAATCCCTTAATAAATTTGCCCATACCTTTATTCCTTCCATATGGTAATATTCTCTGTTTGGTTTCTATGTCATTTCCTTATGTTTCGCCAAGCTCATAATCCGTCGTCTGGTACACGTAATAATTCAGCCAATTCGTATAAAGATTATTGCTGTGGGAACGCCACTGCAGTTCAGGCCGCAAATTAGGATTATCCTTCGGATAGTAATTCCGGGGGATTTCTATGGGAAGCCCTTTTTCTTTGTCCCTTATATATTCATTATGCAAGGTCATCCGGTCATATTCAGGATGGCCCATAACAAAAATTTGCCTTCCTTCTTCTGTCATACATAATAGGATGCCCGCCTCTTCTGATTCCGCCAATACCAGCAATTCTTTGCAGTCATGAATAGCTTCTGCGGACACCTGTGTATGGCGGCTGTGCGGAATTAGGAAGTAATCGTCAAATCCCCGCACCAAAGGGATTTTGCGATTCATAACCTTATGTTTGTATACACCAAACAATTTTTGAGGCAGCAGTTCTTTGTTTAATCCAAAGTGATAATAAAGCCCTGCCTGCGCCCCCCAACAGATATGAAGGGTGGATGTAACCTTCTTTTTGGACCATTCCATAATTTCACATAGTTCTTCCCAATAATCCACTTCTTCAAATGCAATCTGCTCCACCGGGGCGCCAGTAATCATCAGTCCGTCATACCTTCTGCCTTTCAGTTCATCAAATGTATTGTAAAATTTATTTAAGTGGTTCATGGATGTGTTCAAAGAACGGTGACTATTCATTTTCATAAAGGTAACATCCACTTGCAGAGGCGTATTGGACAAAGCGCGCAACAGTTGCAGCTCTGTATCTTGTTTGACAGGCATCAGGTTCAGGATGCATATCTGCAGGGCGCGGATGTCCTGATGCACGGCTCTGTTTTCATCCATCACGAATATATTTTCATTTTCCAGGATCCCCTTTGCAGGCAGATCATTCTGTGTCTTTATAGGCATGGGTTTTCTCCTATTCCAGTTCAGCCCTGTCTTCCCGAATGCCGTTTTTCTGGTAAACATATTTTAATGGCTACATCCTAATATGCTTCCGGCATTCTGGAGTCAGGCGCTTTTTATTTCAGTTCCTCACCACTGCGTAAAATCATTTCATTCAAATATTGCTCCATAAATTGTTCTTCGGTCAGGATTGGAACCTGCAGCTCCTTGGCCTTTTTATTTTTTGAAGAGGAAGAGGCAATGTCGTTGTTAATCAGGCATGTGGTTTTTGAGGTTACGCTGCCTGTCACTTTCCCCCCTTTTTTTTCAATGGCTTCTTTTAATTCCTTCCGGCTGTCATAATGGTTTAAATTGCCTGTAACGACAAATGCCATTCCTGAGAGGGTTTCGTTTTCCTCATTGATTTCTTCTTTTGCTATCCTAACCTCCGTTAAGAGCCTTTGAAAGCGTTTCCGGTTTTCTTCATTTTGGAAGTATTCACAAAAACTTGTGGCAATCACTTCCCCAACGCCGTCTATAGCGCTTAGTTCTTCTGCATCAGCCGCCAGCATGGCCTGCAAATCGTCCCGGTAATACCGACATATCATTTTTGCGTTAGCTAGTCCAATATTGGCGATTCCCAGGCTGTAAACCAGGCGTGGAAGTGTGGTATCACGGGCCGTTTCCATACTGTCCATCAGGTTTTGAAAAGATTTTTCTCCAAAACCTTCCATTTCAATTATTTCCTCTTTATATTGTTCCAGATGGAATAAATCCGCATATTCATGAATATAACCTTTGGCAATAAATTTCTCCAAGGTTGCTTCTGACAAGCCGTCTATATTCATGGCGTCTCTGCTGACAAACAAGGTAAAAGATTTGATTTTCTTTGCTTCACAGGAAGGATTGGCGCAATAAAGGGACTGCACTTCATTTACCTGCCTCACTTCTGTTCTTCCTCCGCATACCGGGCAGGTTTCCGGTATTTCCACATTTCCGCTTTCCGTTAGGTTCTCCGCAATCTGGGGGATAATCATATTCGCTTTGTAAACTGTAATCCTGTCGCCAATTCCCAATTTTAGACCCTTCAAAATACTGATATTATGCACAGAGGCACGGCTGACTGTCGTTCCTTCCAGTTCCACTGGTTCAAATATAGCCACAGGATTAATCAGCCCGGTTCGGCTCGGGCTCCATTCTATTTCTTTTAAAACAGTTTCCCTTACTTCATCTTTCCATTTAAAGGCAATGGAATCCCTTGGAAACTTTGCCGTTGTCCCCAAAGACTGCCCATAGGATATATCGTTTAAAAGAAGCACCAGTCCATCAGAAGGTATATCATAGGTTTCCACCTCCTGTTCAAATGTATCTACGGCTTCCACCACAGTGTCTTTCTCTACCATCCGATACGGCACAACTTCAACCCCTTGCCTGTGCAAAAATAGAAACTGTTCCTCTCTGGAATTATGAAAATCCATATCCTCCGCCTTTACCAGGGAATAAGCATAAAATTGCACATTTCTTTGCGCGGTAATTTCATTGTTAAGCTGTCGGACAGCGCCACTGCATAAGTTTCGGGGATTTTTATAGCGGGCCTCTTCTTCCATCTTGGCATTGATTCGCTCAAAATCAGAATAGGAAATCACAGCTTCTCCGCGCACTACCAATTCGCTTTGATAAGGGATGGAGAGAGGGATATTGCAAAACGTGCGGGCATTGTTCGTAACCACTTCGCCCACTTCTCCATTCCCCCTGGTTACTGCTTTGATTAGTTCTCCGCCAAGATAAGTCAACACTACCGTCAGACCATCCAGCTTCCAGCTTAAAAGGGCAGTCTGATCTTCCAGCCATTCCTTCAAGTCTTCCCTGCTTTTTGTCTTTCCCAAAGAAAGCATGGCTTTTTCATGCCGCGCTTTGGGCAGTTCTTCCACTGCCTCATAGCCTACTTTTACCGTTGGGCTGTTGGACAACGATATCCCGGTTTCCTGTTCCAATGCCTCCAGTTCACTATATAATTTGTCATATGCAAAATTATCCATAATTTCCCGATCTTCCGCATAATATGCTTTGGAAGCGCGGTTCAGCAGTTCCGTCAATTCCCGGATACGTGCTATTTTGTTGTCCGGCCTATCCATTTTCCGTCTCCTTCCATATGCCTTTCTATGCCTTAATTCAACAGCCCGGCCTGGCGGTATAGCTGCTTTTGCTCATTTCCCTCCACAATACGGTATTCTCCCGGTTTCAGGCTGGCAAGGTTTACATTCATGACACGGACTCTCTTTAACGAGCGAATCCGGTATCCGAAATGCTCCACCATTCTCCGTATCTGTCGGTTGACCCCTTGGGTCAGTATAATGACAAATGTATATTTTCCATTTTGGCGGATTTCGCATGGGCGGGTAGTGAGATCCAACTCTTTCAGATAAACGCCATTTGCCATGCCACGCAGGAATTCAGGAGTAATTTCTTTATCCACTCTGACCACATACTCCTTTTCATGTCTGTTAGCCCCTCTCATCATGGCGTCTATCAAGGCTCCATCATTAGTCATCATCAACAACCCTTCGGAATCTTTATCCAGCCGGCCTGCGTAAGTCAGCCGCACCGGATATTTCAGCTCATCATTGATTTTGCGTTCCGCATGACTGTCACGCTCTGTGCAGACTACCCCCACCGGCTTATAATATGCCAACACTACTTTTTCCTCTTTGCCCGCCACTGTTTTTCCATTAACGATAATCCGCTCTTTTCCGCTTACTCTCATTCCAATTGCAGCAATTTCACCGTCCACAAGGACATGCCCCTCTTCCATCAACCGATCCGCATCTCTACGGGAGCAAACGCCGCAAGCGGCAAGATATTTATTCAGACGTTCCATAGTATCCCCTTTTTGCTTCTTTTCTTTCATTCCGTTCCATGCCCTTTGCGAAAATATAGTTCTAAAAATGCCAACTTTTACAGCCGCCGTTTTCTCTTTCTTACCTAATGTCCTCTGCCACACAGGGGACTTTTCTCCTATTTTGCTCCCTGTCCAGCAAAGCGGCAATTTAAGTCCATCACAGGGTAAACTTGAGAAATAACGGCACAAACCATGCCGTTTAAAAAATACCATTTGCAGCTTTCCGGTTATCCCATCCGGCTGCAAATGGTATTCTTTCTGTCCTGGATTCTATGTCTTCTTTAAAGCTTCCATGCTGACTCATATAAAGCGTAATTTCAGGCCATACACTTCCACTTCAATTATCGGATGTCTGAAACCAGCTTTTACCCTAAAATTAGTTTAAAGCGTCTACCAGCTTCTGAACAGCAGCAAGAGCTTCGTCCGGAAGTTTATCATAGCCTTCCTTCTTCTCAGCAAAGTCTTTCACTGCTTTCACACGGCTCTCCATAGCGTTCTTTAAAGCGCTCTTATAAGAAGCGTCATTCAGGTCAGGCTTAAAGTCTGCAGTCTTGCCGTCCCAATCATACATAATTTCGATATCATCGAAATTACCCCATTTCTCAAAGTTTGCTTTGCCTTCCACAATGCTTTCCAAAATACCCAATGTGTCGGCAGGTTTTACCTTTGTGCCCATGAAGTCGCCAGTATTTACGATATAGCAGTCTACGTTCTTCTCTTCCACTAATTTCTTGAACTTGTCATAGTCATTCACCAGCGGATAGGTCCTAAACGGGTTTGCATAAGGAACGATACGCAGTGCATTTAAGTCCGTTCCTGCAGCCACACGTTCTGCCGTAGAAGTTTTCGTTGCCAATGTAGCGCCCATAACAGAAGCCAGGGCAGCGCCTTTTAATTTTACTACCGGCGGGATGGCAGGATCTTTCATAATCCAGAAAATAGCGTTTACAGGAGCATCAATCTTGTCCACGCGGTTAGGAGACCACAATTTGGACTTAATCGCACGGCCGTTGCCATTCCTGATATCTTCCGTTACCAACTGAATCTTACCTTCGCTGTCCAAAGTGCAGGAGCAGTTCTGTGCAGACAACAGATATTCATTGTCCGGGCAGCCAGTCGGGTAATCTGCTGTTTTATCAAAATAAGTAGGCTCCAATGCAATAGATGCACAAGTATCGGTATTGATAATAAATGCATCGTCATGAAGCACTTTAATTTCATATTTGCCGCCATGTTTTGCATGAGTCAGCGTAGATTTACCAGAACCTGACAAACCGTAAACGGACGCCACATATTTCTTGCCGTCGGGAAGCAAATATTCTTTCTGTCCGCCGTGGCAGGAAGCATAACCGTTCCTGTTAGCCAAAGCCCAAGCCATGGTCAAAGTGCCTTTCTTATGCTCACCAAAATATCTCATACCAAGAATTGCAGCGCAGTTCTGGTTGGTATCGAAATAGCACAGAGTCAACGGATCGCTTAAGCAGCTATAGTCTACGTCCGGTCTGTTGCCAGGCGTCCACTGAGGATCGGAGAAAATATAGATGTCCGGCTCATTCCCGTCAGCAATCGGTTTGGATTTCTTGTACATTTTTACGTATTCGTCAGACATATACTGGAAATTCAACATCCAGTTGTAAAGGATGTTTTCTTCGCCTTCCGGGATTAGGAGGTGCGCTTTTGCCATGAATTCCGGGTCAAGGCCGATGAAGCACTCTGCATGGTACATGGTCTTCCAGCGTGTCTCATAAACCGCATCCATAACTACTTTGTCAAGCTTTGTTTCATCAACGCCCGGTTCGCCTTTGATACGGCGGGCTGCCGCGTAACGTCCAGTAACTGCGCCATCATTGAACAATAAAACCCTGGAATCTTTCTCAAGGCCAAAGGTTTCGCCGTCTTTAATCTTCATATCCGTTACAACCGTACCGGGTGAATTCTTAGCAAGTTCATAAGCTTCTTTCAGGGTATTAACCTTTACTACGTTATTTCCGTAAAAAGCAGCTTCAACAATAGATCTCGTCTTGGAAAAACCAACTTTCCCGGCCCCGATTTCATTAATCGGATAATACGCTTTTGTTGACATATTATGTCCTCCTTAAATTATATATTTTCACCGCACTTCCACCTTGTTACTTTATGTAGCAGGCTGCACAATTATGTGCCTCTGGCAAAAGACGGTTTCTTACAATAAATCTATCCTATGTCATTATGTCAGAATTGCGTTTAAAAGTCAAGATTGTGGTCTTTATTTTTAAACTTTTTTTATATATTCACGACAGCTTCTATACAGGCGCCGTCACTTCCGCCAGCCACGCCCTTTCTTCCTCCGTCAGGTACGGAGCCGTTTTTTCATAAACCGCCGCATGGTAGCCGTTAAGCCGTTCAATGTCCACCGGCTGCATATATTGCGTATCAATGGCCTCCCTGTCGATTGGCGCATAAGTGAGCGTGTCAAAATACATAAACTGCCCATCTGCAGTCTTTTCCCCACGGCGCACCACAAGAATATTTTCCGTCCGGATGCCATGGCTGCCTTCCCGGTATACCCCTGGCTCATTGGAAACTACCATCCCTTCTTCCAGAATGGCTTCTTTTTTATCCGAAACCGGACGCCAGCGGATGTTCTGTGGCCCTTCGTGTACATTCAGGATATAGCCAATGCCATGCCCTGTGCCGCATTTATAATCAATTCCGATATTCCATAATGGCTGTCTGGCCAGCACATCCAAATTACGCCCTGTACAGCCATAGAGGAACTTTGCATGAGTGAGCTGCAACATAGCCACGGCGGTCAAAGTAAAATGCTTTTTCATTTCGCCGCTGATTTCTCCCAGCGCCACAGTTCTGGTCACATCTGTGGTCCCGCCCATATACTGCCCGCCGGAATCCACCAGATACAACCCTTCCGGAGCCAGCGTCTTGCAACTGCCCGGCGTTGCTTCATAGTGCATCATGGCCGCATTTTCCTTATAAGCGCTGATGGTAGGGAAGGAAAGTTCCACAAAACCATCCAGTTTCCGCCGCAGATTATCCAGATATTCCGCTGCAGACACTTCGGTAATTTCCTGTTTGCCTATGTTATGTTTCAGCCAGTAGATAAATTTAATCAAAGCGGCGCTGTCTTTCCGGTATACCTCTTCCATATGTTCCAGTTCCGTGTCGTTTTTCCTGGCTTTCAACTGTTCTGTCGGGTTCTCGCCGGATATACAGCAAGTCTTGCCGGACAACATTTTATATAAAGCATAGTTCACATTTCCTTCATCTAACAGCGCTTTTCCCAACTTCCCGTCGCAAGTATAGTTATAGTTCTCCAAAAAGGTCATAATTTCATCATATGGTTTTAAAACAATCCCATTTGACGCAACATAGGCTTCCAGCTCTTGCGTCACCTCAGAGGGCTGTATGAAAAAGTACATTTCTTCCGGTGTGATAAACCCATAAGACAAAGCTACCGGATTGCATTCCACATCATTTCCACGAATATTTAAAAGCCACATCAAATCATCCAATTTGCTTAACAGCAGATATTCGGCTCCGGCTTGCGCAATTTTCTCCCTCACTTCCTTCAATTTATCCTGTGCGCTTTTCCCACTGACTTCTTCCGGCAATACCCAAACCGAATGAGAGGGAAGCTGTGGACGTTCCGCCCAAATACGCCCGGCCAAATCCATGTCATATCGTATCTTTACTTTCCTGTCATTCTCTCCCTGCCCACTGCCTAACATCTTCTCCAGCTTACGGCCTTCCAGACAACTGACAGTCCTTCCGTCAAAACCAAGCGTTTGCCCATCCTGCATCTTTTCCTTTAAAAAATCAGGGATTTCCGGAACGCCTTCCTCCTGCATACGAAACAGAGTGATTCCTGACCCCTCCAGTTCCTTCTCTGCCTGAATAAAATATCTGCCGTCCGTCCAAAGCCCTGCCATTTCCCTGCCGACTACCAAAGAACCATTAGAACCGGTAAAACCGGAAAAGTATTCCCTTGCTTTGAAATAATCGTTCACATATTCTGAATTATGAAAGTCGGAAGTGGGAATCAGATAATAATCCACTCCTTCTTTTTCCATCTCCTGACGCAGCGATTCCAACCGGCCTTTTATGACCCCATCCATGTTCCATTCCTCCTGTTTTGACCTTTTATGCATTTATGATTCCAACGACAGAAGAAGCGCCAATCCTTTCACATCCGGCTGCAAGGAATGCCTCTAGGTCTTCCCTCGTCTTTACGCCTCCTGCCGCTTTGATTTTAACCTTTTCTCCGATATGCTTTTTAAACAGCTCCACATCCGCAAGGGTCGCCCCGCCAGAGCCAAAACCAGTAGAAGTTTTGATGTAATCCGCCCCTGCTTCCGTAACGGATTTGCACATGGCAATCTTCTCTTCTTCCGTCAGATAACATGTTTCAACAATTACTTTTAATATATGATTGCCGCAGGCCGCTTTCACAGCTTTGATTTCTTCCGTCACTTTCTCGTACAGCCCATTCTTTACATCGCTGATATTTACTACCATATCAATCTCTTGCGCCCCGTCTGCCAAAGCTTCCTGCGTTTCTTTCACTTTCGCCGCCGTTACGCTGTAGCCAAGAGGAAAACCAATTACAGTGCATATGGTCACTTTTTCCCCATATGCTTCTTTAATCCTCCGGATATATGCCGGAGGCACACAGACGGAAGCCGTCTGGAACTCCACCGCTTCCTCACATAGCTTCACAATATCCTCCCACGTGGCAAACGCTTTTAACTGCGTATAATCAATGTGCTGGAAAATTTCTTTTTCTGTCATATGCTGCTCCTTTCTTAATTCCATATTCCGCATAACATCCTCCGCAATATTCCCCCCTGCAGGAAACCTCTGTCCCTAATGCATGGCCAGATATCTCCTGCAATATTTTCCTCCGTAATGCTTTTTCCTTCCTTTACATCTGTTTTAAATGGAAACGGTTTACCAATTCATGCAACCGTCTGGACTGGTCCGATAATTCCGCACTGGTTGTTGCGCTGTTCTGTGCATAGGAAGAATTGGACTGCACCACTTTACTGATTAATTCAATATTCTCTGTCAACTGTTCCAATACGTTTTTCTGGTTTTCGGAAGCTATGCTGATTTTATCCATGGAGTTTAAAACATCTTTAGAGCCTTTTACCACCGCTTCCAGGGATTTTGCCGTATAATCCGCTATCCCTATACCGTTTTCCACTGCCGCCTGGGATTTCTCAATCAGTGCAGAAGTCTGGTTGACCGCTTCTGCGCTTTTTGCCGCCAATTCACGGATTTCATTTGCCACCACAGCGAATCCCCTCCCGGCAGCGCCTGCCCGTGAAGCTTCTATGGATGCATTTAAAGAAAGCAACTCCGTTTGGTCAGCAATGTCTTCAATCGTTTTAACAATCTTCTCAATTTCCCCCGAGGAATGGCTGATTTCCGCCATGGCTTCCACTAAATGTCCCATTTCATCATTGCTTGCCTGGATGTCCCTGCCCACTCCGGAAACGATATCATTGGCTTCTTTGGCGTCTTTGGCATTCGCCGCCACATCCTTGGCCAGACTTTCTATGGAAGCCGCCAGTTGGTCTATTGCCGCCGCCTGTTCCGCTGCGCCGTCCGAAAGCACTTGGGCGCCGGAGGATACGTTTTCCGAACTGGCGGAAACTTCATCAGCGGAAAGCACAATCTGATGCAAAGTATCGTTTAACGACTGCGAAATCTTCTCAATAGATGCTTGAATCGGAATAAAATCACCGATATAATCCTGGGTAATGGTAATATCCATATTATTTTCGGCCATCCGCGAAAGCTGTCCGGAAATATCCTCTATATAATTGCTTATCGTTGCGCTGATATGGTTAAATGCCTGCGAAAGCCTCCCCAGTTCGTCTTCCGTAGCAAGTTCTATATGTATGTTCAAATCTCCTGCTTCCAGCTTCGCCGCCCCTTCGGTAATCAGACCAATCGGGTCCAACGTGTTTTTGATAATGCGGTTCACCGCCATTAGCAGAAAAATCCCTAATAAAATAACCATAAAAGTTAGTTTTGCCGCGCCTTCTATAATCGGCCCGTTAAATTCACTGCTATTTACAGTTAAATGCAGCGTCCATTGGGTTTTTCCGCTCACAGTCAAGGGAATAGCCACTGATATCCCACTTTTCCCTGTGCCGAAGTTTTTACCTTTTCCAATCAAAAAGCGGCTGTTTTCTTTTTCCCCCTCAGGCATGGAGAAAATCTTTTCCGCATCCTGCACCATACGGTCATACCCAACTTCAGAAGCGTTTTTTCCCACCGTTGCGCTGTCTGCAGAATCTACCAGAACAGTCCCGTCATTGGAAAGCGCCACCAAATGGGCCGAACGGTAATTCGTACTGACCAGCAATTGTTCCTGCATATTGTCCAGTCCCACATCCACGCCAGCCACTCCGAAAAATTCTCCTTCCGCATTCCAGATAGGGGCGATAATGCTAATCATCATAATGTTCTGACCCATCAGTTCATACACATAAGGATCCATAATATAAGGCTCGCCGGTCGCCTTAATCTGCTTATAGTATTCCTTATCAAAATTATCAAAGGCATCCTCATGTTTTTCAAAAATATACCCTATATCCTGTTCATCCGGATAGACTACCGCTTCATAGGCAATGTCCTTTTTATGTACGCTGTAAGGTTCTCCGTTGGCGTCTGCTATAGCGTTTAGCTCAAAGTAAGCAAATCCGGTAGGAAAACCGTCGCCTCCTTCCATAAGGCCCACTAAAGCAGTATCTATGGCATTTCTCTGCTCCTTGGGATCCAATGCGGAAATATTCCGCAGGGAGCCGGCAAATCCCACTGCTTTTCCATATGAATTCTCAATATCATTTGCAACTAAAAATGCATTTTCATACGCAACCGCCGCCAATTTTTCCCGGTTTACCTGAATCAATGATCTCGCAGCAAGCAGCGCAGCCGTCAAAACGGTCAGCAGAAAAATAATAGCAACGAGCATTGCCATTTTTGAAATAATCTTTTTGCTCAGACTGTTATTTGCATCCAAATACAGTGCATCCGCTTTCTGTTCTTTCTGTAACATAAAAATCTCCATTCCGCTGCCAGGTGGGCAGCATTTTTATTACTGTTGTGCGGGAAATCATGTTATATGAATGTTCCTGCACTATGGAAGCTGGCTTTCACCCACTCCCCTCTCCCTCCTTTCCCTGCTGATGCGCTCCCGGAACCTCCTTTGCATCTGACGGAGCATTGAATGCAAAAGCAGATGCAAGGGAACTTCCGGGAGCGCACGTTAAAATCGCTGTATTGGAACCCGCACTCCATCCAATATTTTACCCTATCTTACACCTGGAGTCAATATTGGCATAGCATCCCAAAAAAACGCTGGAGCGTGTTTGAAAATTGCTTTCTGGAAGATGTACGTTACAATTTGTGGGAGGCTAAGAGCATGAATGCTCTGCCAAAGGAAGGGCGTATAGTGGGCTATGTAACCTGAATTTGCGTATACCGGCGTTTGGCGCCGCCGCGCCTGTTGTAAGCGAAAGCGTATCCGAATGAAGTTTTCGGTTTCAGCCACTATGAAACGCTAAATTAGGCGTTGCTGTGACACAGTGACTTTTCATTCCTTGTCCCTATACACATAATATGTCACTGACTCTGCAAATCCTCCCACTCGCTCCACATGGCTGTAAGCCGGAAAATGTTTCAGCGTCTCCTGCAATGCCCACTCTCCATCCACCCCTGCCGCACAAAGTATAAATCCGTCTCCCAACAATTCCTGATACCAGGCAATTTCCTCCATATTCTCTTCGTGCAGAATTGTCATGCTTTTGTATTGGGACGCTTCATAGAACATATTCTGCACCTTCCATTTTACCCCATCATATATGCAAATACAGTTTGCATCCGCATATTCCTGCGCCTTTGCCAGAAACTGTGACGAATGGCGGTATAGATAATCCCACTCAGCCTGTTTCCACCCATTTGCCGTCAGCAAGCCGCAAAGAACTCCTACCGCAAGAAACGGCTTTTTAAAAAAAGGAATCTTTTTGGCCAGACAAACAAGCATATGGAAAAAAAGCCCTAACATCACCGCATAAATCGGGAAAAGGTAACGGTCTGTCACATAGGACGCCGTCTTTGAAACAAACAGGAAATAAAGAAATGCTGGAATGCCCACCAACAGAAATTTCTCCACTTCATCATGAGTCTGTCCGGCCAGAATGGCCGTATCACTTTGAATATCCGCCACTTCCTGCCCGGAAATCATATCCTCTTGCCAGAACTTTGGCGCTTCCCCTTTGACCGCCTTTCCCTCTCCGCTGCCATCCGCTTTCTTCCTATAAAATACGGCAATGGCATGGCCTGATTTTTCATTCCGCATTATCCGGATAAGGACTGTTCCGCACCAAAGCAAAAACAAAGCCGCAACTGCGGCCCATCCCCATTGCCCAAACAACTGTTTATTGAGAAAAGCCCCAAATTGCCTAAGCCGTTCCAAATACCCTTCCTTCGATAAATGGGTCAGGTTCTGAATGGATTCCGCCCCACGATACCCGGAAAACATGTGGTAGGTCATAGCGGGAAACATACGCACAGAATCAAATGCCGCCACGCCCATACACAAAAACAGCGCGACAATGTCTTTCCATCTTTTTTCCGCCAATAAAAAGACGCCATATACCACACAAATAAAAAAAAGATAGACAATACAATAATAATGGGTCAAAGCCCCGCCTATGGAAACCACACATAAAGCAATGCCGCGCCACCATGACGTTCCTTCCTCCAAAAGACGTAAAAACATCCATGCCGTCAAGGTAACAAAAAACATCGCCATCACATACATCCGGAAAAAAGACACATTCTGCAAAATCCCTGTCGTCAGGATAAACAAAAGTGAAAAGAAGTCCAAAGTCTCCCCCCGCTCCGGCAAAAACAGGCACATCATTTTCCGCCAGACAAACAAAGTGAATACCGCGAAAAAAATATTCAGCCCTCCGGCAAACCATACACTGAATACCCCTGGAAAACAGGAACAAACCATATGCAGTAAAAGATAATAAAGCGGCGGATGCACATCCATGCTCTGATTTTTCCATACATTTTCCAAGCAAAACCGCCCTTTTTCCCTATCCACAGCCAGCCCATCCAAGTATAACTTTTCCACAGGACTGTAGGTATGGCCCTCTTGAAAGCTTATTGTCAAAGCCCCCACATGGTTCGCCAGACTGTAACTAAACAAATCATCAATATGCATATTTGCTTTTTGCCGGATTGTGCCAATCATCAAGGCCACAAAAATCACATATATGGCGGCTGCTCTGTATTTTTGCCGCCTTCCTATGTCTGTGCAGCGCATATTTATCCCTCATCTCATCCCTATTTCCGGTTTTATTTTTCCGTTCCCATTTCCCGGTCTTATTTTTTATGCCTTTCGCTTTTCTAGCTGAAACCTTTTCCCTTGCATTATATCATATTTCCGCTATTTTACAACCATGCCATAAATTCGCTCTATTGCATGGTAGTAAAATCCGTCTCTATATGTTAAACTTACTTCGAATAACATTGGCATAGGCGCAGGAACGTCCGTGATGCAAAGCCGGAAGTCACCATTTATATAGCAAGCGGAACCAGAACTGTCAAAAATCGAAAGGGCGGTAAGTAGTTGCATGAAAACAACAGGAATCATTGCGGAATATAACCCATTTCACAATGGACACAAATATCACATAGAAGAAGCACGCCGCGTTACAGGCGCCGATTACGTCATTGCAGTAATCAGCGGAGACTTTGTCCAGCGTGGCGCGCCGGCCATTGCGGATAAATATCTCCGCGCCAAAGCCGCCCTTCTTAACGGCGCAGACCTGGCGCTCGAACTGCCTGTCCTTTATGCCACAGGAAGCGCGGAATATTTTGCGGCAGGAGCAGTCACGCTTTTGGATCGGCTTGGTGTGGTGGATTCTCTCTGTTTTGGCAGCGAATGCGGCAGCATTCCGCATCTATCCGCCATTGCCTCCCTCTTAGCCAGGGAACCAGAACTTTACCGGCGCACTCTGCAGACGCTCCTAAAGCACGGCTGCTCCTTCCCTAATGCACGCAACGCTGCAATTGAAGCCTGCTCTGCCAACGCTGCATTTCCTCCTTCCCTTCTATCCTCTCCTAACAATATCCTTGGCATAGAATACATTAAAATGTTGTTAAAAAGAAACAGCTCCATAATCCCTTATACAATAAAAAGAAAAGGAAGGGGATACCACGACTCTGCACTGGAGCCTTTGGAAGCCTTCTGTTCCGCTACTGCAATCCGTAAGGTTCTGACAGCAAAAAAGCCACACACATCCGCGGTTTCCTCTCTGTCCTCTGTGCGTCCCTACCTTCCGGATTCCGTTTCCGCCCTATTGGGACATGCTTTGGGCAAAAGCTTTCCAATCTGCAAAGATGATTTTTCCTCCCTGCTCCATTATAAGCTTCTGCAAGAAATGTCTGAAGGATTTTGCCACTATCTGGACATTTCCGGGGATTTGTCCGATAAAATATGCCGCAACATCTATGCCTTTTCCGGTTATGGGCCATTTTGCCGCCTGTTGAAGTCTAAGGACATAACTTACTCCCGTATAAGCCGCGGACTGCTCCATATCCTCTTGGATGTCACGCAGGAACAATCAGAAGAGTATGCACGAAGGGATTACATTGCTTATGCCCGCATCCTGGGCCTTCGCAGAAGCGCCTCTCCACTCTTGAAGAAAATAAAGCAAAACGCTTCGGTCCCGCTTCTGTCCAAGCTTGCTGACGCCCCCCGCCTGCTATCCCCTTCCGGGCTTGCCATGCTTAAGCAGGACATCCACACTGCCCATATCTATGAATCCATAGCCGCTGCAAAATTCCATGCCCCGTTTCAAAATGAATATGCCAGACAGTTGGCTGTTCTGTAGTTACTGTTCGATTTTTACCTGTTACCGGAACGGAGTGAACCGTAACGTTCTGTAGCCTGCGGTATGGTTTTTCTTAATAGAACCCTCTTGTATTCCCCCATTCCTTATTGTATAATATTCACAAATAGAAATGGAGGAAACCTGAAATGAAAGCATTTATGGACAAAGACTTTTTATTAAACACCCCTACCGCTCAGACACTTTACCATGATTATGCCGCCAAAACCCCCATCCTGGACTATCATTGCCACATTAATCCACAAGAAATCGCTCAGGACAGGCAGTTTGAAAATATAACCCAGGTATGGCTCGGCGGCGACCATTACAAATGGCGTTTTATGCGTTCCTGCGGCGTAGAGGAACGCTATATTACAGGAGACGCGCCTGACAAAGAGAAATTTTTCCAATGGGCGCGGGTTCTTGGCAAAGCCATCGGCAATCCGCTCTTCCACTGGAGCCACCTGGAGCTGCAGCGCTATTTCGGCTACCATGGCGCATTGAATGAAAAAACAGCGGAAGAAGTGTGGAACTTATGCAATGCAAAATTGGCTGACGCTTCCATGAGCGCACGCTCCCTTATCCGCCAGTCCAATGTCACTCTCATCTGCACCACCGATGACCCTGCAGACAGCCTGGAATGGCATAAGCAGATTGCCCAGGACATTTCCTTTGAAGTGCAGGCGCTCCCTGCCTGGAGGCCGGATAAGGCTATGAACCTGGAAAAACCAGACTATATGGATTACTTATCCAAACTATCCAACGTCAGTGGAATTGCAATCAATTCCTTCCATACTTTAAAGGAAGCCCTGAGTAACCGCATGGATTTCTTTGCATCTATGGGATGTTGCGTATCTGATCATGGATTGGAATATTTAATGTATGCCCCTGCTTCTGAGGAAGAGATAGAAGCCATTTTTCAAAAGAGAAGCCAAGCTTCTTCCGGGGATGTAATTACAAAAGAAGAAGAATTGAAATTTAAAACCGCCTTCCTGCTTTTTGTAGGCGGGGAATATCAGAAACGAAACTGGGTAATGCAGCTCCATTACGGAACAAAACGTGATAACAATAAAGCCGTGTACGATAAACTTGGCCCCGATACCGGTTATGACTGCATCAATAACTACACACCTTCTTCCCAGGTGGCTGATTTCTTAAATGCGCTGGCGGTAAACGGAGCGTTGCCAAAGACCATACTCTACAGCTTAAATCCTAACGATAATGCAGCTATCGGCACCATCCTTGGCTGTTTCCAGGATTCCACTGCCATAGCAAAAATCCAACAAGGGAGCGCTTGGTGGTTCAATGATCATAAACAGGGCATGACTGAACAGCTTACTTCTCTGGCAAGCTTAGGCAATCTTTCCGGTTTCGTTGGCATGTTGACCGATTCCAGAAGCTTCTTGTCCTATGTGCGCCATGAATATTTCCGCCGCATCCTATGCAATTATATAGGAGAATTGGTGGAAAATGGGGAATTCCCGGCAGATATGGACATTTTATCCGAAATTGTCAAGGATATTTCTTATTACAATGCAGTTCGCTACTTTGGTTTTAAACTTTTGCCATAAATAATAACGGCGCAATTTGTAGGGTTGCGCCGTTTATCTCTGTTTTATAATATACTTGCCACCACAAACAGTAACGCGCCTTTCAGGAAACGCAGGCAAACTTTAAAATAATTCATCCAATAAAATGTAATACCGTATTTTCCCCCAATCCGGTTCTATGCCCAATTCACGGAACAGACCGAAACTATTGCATTCCAGGCCAGCAAAGTCTCCATCCATCCTATTCCCTTGGAGGCCGTTCTCCGACAGACTGCGGCAGCACAGGGCAATATCGCACCATTTATCCGCAACGCCTGCCCTGGTCAAATCAATGTATCCCGTTGTCTGCTCTTTTCTGCCAAACAGATTCGGCAGGCAGTAATCCCCATGGGATAAAACAGGCTCTTCTTCCGGCTTGTTGTCATACAACCATTCCAACAAATTCTCCGGACTGCCAAACCCTCTTTCCCCAAAGGTGCCAGACTCTGCATTTTCTAAATCGACCAAACCATTTTCCACATTATATTTTGCTCTCTCCAGCTTATTTTTAAGCCTTTGATCCGATGGACAACCTGTAATGTCTGTCTGCCATAATTTTTTCAATCCGTCGGCAAGCATTTTACACTGCATAACCGGATTTTCCATATACTCCCTGGCACATGCCATCAGTCCGGTCATTCTGTCCATTAGCATATACGATTTGCCATTTTCTATTTCATAAGCATAGACTCGCGGAACAGGAAGCCTGCCTTGAAGAAACTGCAGCATATGGTATTCGTTTTCCGCTTCTCCATTTACGTCCTGCACCTTTAAAACTCTTTCCTTATAAAAGAAAACCGAAGAGCCTGACATTCCAATGGTATCCGTTTTATAACTTTCCCCCACAATATATTTTTGTATTTTTTCCGGTAAATACATTCTTACCTCCCTGCTTTTTTCGCTTTCTCTCCTATTCCCACCCATTCTACAGACTAAACAAATGAGACATCCCTCCCCTTCATGCCGTCACTTTCTCAACCTGGAATGCATATGGTTTGCTTCAGGAAAATAACTTATGCTTTTCAGATATGCTATATACTATCATATGACTTCTTTTCACGCAATGAAATATGGGGAAATCCGCGCATTTAGCTGCCTTCTCTTAAGGAACGGCTAGTGTTCCATCCGGTCAGAAATTAGATTTGTGAACCGCCTGTTTCGCACCAC
>CAJTQO010000007.1:0-22260 GCA_910578405.1 uncultured Lachnospiraceae bacterium
CAGTTAATACGAGTTTTGAATATTACCATATTTATCAATCAGACATTACACTAGCTATCCTCATTCTTCCAGTTTTGCATCCGCATGGAGCGTTTAGCCCCATTACAGTAATATATCATGAAAAAAGTTTCTTAATATTATACCACAATTTAGGCATAATGTGGTAGAATTGTAAAAAATGTATGGAATACGGAACTCGCTAACGTGGTAAGGGATGCAGCGAATAGGGATGCATAGCCTGTCCCCCCTGGAATGTTTTACAAATAGAGGATTGGAAAAATGGCATTGTTGGAGATGAAAAACCAGAATTTAATGAACCTAATCAAAAGGGTACACAGCGTAGTGGAAAATACGGATATTGAAAAACACAGACAGTCCCAGGATCATTTTGGCGCATTGCTGGGCAGCAGCAGGGAAGTGGCAATCCGGGAAATAGAGATTGAAGGGATGCATGGGGAGTGGGCATGCGTGGACCGGGCGCATATGAAAAAATATGTGATTCTTTACTGCCATGGCGGCGGATATTCTACGGGAAGCTGCCTGTATGCGCGGACGCTTACCTCAAAGCTGGCGATGTCCACTTCCATGGACGTATTGAGTTTTGATTACCGTTTGGCGCCGGAACATCCGTATCCTGCCGCGCTGGAAGACGCAGTGAAGGCATGGGACAACCTGATGTTGTTTGGATATGGGGCCAGGGACGTGATTGTGGCTGGGGATTCGGCAGGCGGGAACCTGGCGTTAGCGCTTGTACACAAACTAAAAGGGGAGGGCCGTATCCTGCCAAGAGGGTTGGCGCTGATGTCCCCCTGGACGGATTTAACTTCCTCCGGGGCTTCCCATGAGACGAGAAAGGAAATGGACCCGGTGCTGCATAAGGAATATTTGGAGCAGATGATTCAAAATTATGCGGCGGGACAGGAATTGACGAATCCTTTGATTTCCCCGTTGTTTGGTGATTTTGCCAATTTTCCTTCCACTTATATACAGGTGGGCGACAATGAAGTGCTTTTGGATGACGCCGCCATGCTCCATAAGAAGATGGTGGAGGCCAATGTGCCGGTAAAGATGGACATCTTCCCAGGGATGTGGCATGTGTTCCAGATGTCGCCGTTTAAAACGGCTTATGAAGCGATGGATAAAAATGCGGAATTCATTTATGATATCTGCCGGTAATTTACGCCAAAAGCAATGGAAAAAAATTTTTTATAAAAATAAAGGATTTCCGCGCCGGACGCGGAATATTTATAAATAAGTATAGCTATTGCGTATGCAGGGGTTTCGTGGAAGAGAGGGCTTTTAGGATGGGTATGTTGATTCGGGAAAAGCTTGAACAGTGGGAAAAGGAGTATTTAAGCCCTTATGCATCCCTTAGCATGAAAAGTAAGGGACGGAAGAGGGAAGAGGAACAATGCGATATCCGTCCGGTTTACCAAAGGGACCGGGACAGGATTCTCCATAGTAAATCTTTTCGCAGGCTGAAGGATAAGACGCAGGTGTTTCTGACGCCGGAGGGGGATCATTACAGAACGAGGCTGACGCATACGCTGGAGGTTTCGCAGAACGCCAGGACGATTGCCAAAGCGCTTAGGCTGAACGAGGATTTGGTGGAGGCGATTGCATTGGGGCATGATTTGGGGCATACGCCTTTTGGCCATGCAGGGGAACGGGCGTTGAATGAGGTGTGCCCTTATGGGTTTTGCCATAGCGAACAGAGTGTGCGGACTGTGGAGGCGTTGGAAAAGAATGGGTGGGGACTGAACCTGACGGATGAGGTAAAGGACGGAATCCGTAACCATCAGACAAAAGGGGTGCCTTATACGCTGGAGGGGAGGATTGTCCGTCTGTCGGATAAGATTGCCTATATCCATCATGATATGGATGACGCTATCCGGGGCGGCATCTTGAAAGATTCGGATGTGCCAAAGGAAATCGGGGATGTGATTGGATATACGACCAGAGAGCGGTTGGACCATTTTATCCATGATATTGTCACTGCCAGTTATGGGAAGGGGGACATTATGATGTCCCCGGCAGTTGCGGCGGCGATGTGGAAGCTGCGGGAGTTTATGTTTGAAAGGGTATATGAAAATAAGGAAGCGAAAAACCAGGAGAGCAAGGCAGAGGAGCTGATGGCGTCGCTTTACCATTATTATCTGAAGCATTTAAAGAAGCTGCCCGAATACCTGAAGGTACGGATGGAGCAGTACGGGGATGCGCCAGAGGTGGCAGTGTGCGATTACATAGGGGCAATGACCGACCGGTTTGCCATTGCCCAGTATGGTGAGCTTTTTATCCCCAAGTCATGGCATTATTGACGGATGGGCTTGTTTGGTGAGATGTATTTGCAGCGAATTATATATTAAAGAAGGAAAGAGGACATGTACTATCCCGACGAGTTAGTGGAAGAAGTACGAATGAAAAATGATATCGTGGATGTGATTTCCGGTTATGTCCGTCTGCAGAAAAAGGGGGCAAACCATTTTGGGCTTTGTCCTTTCCACAATGAGAAATCCCCGTCGTTTTCGGTTTCCGGCGGCAAACAGATGTATTACTGTTTCGGCTGCGGGGCAGGGGGGAATGTATTCACTTTTGTGATGAACTATGAGAACTATACCTTTGCAGAGGCCGTGAAGATGCTGGCTGACCGGGCGGGGGTGGATTTGCCGGAGATGGAATATTCGGAAGAGGTGAGGAAAAAGGAAGGGCGCAGGACGCGTCTGTTGGAGGTCAATAAGGCGGCGGCCACTTATTTTTATTATCAGTTGCGTTCCCCAAAGGGAGAGGCCGGATACCGGTATCTGGCAGGCCGGGCGCTGGACAAAGAGACAATGCACAAATTCGGGCTGGGGTTTGCCTGTATGTCCGGCAATAGCCTGGTGCAGTACCTGCGTTCCAAAGGATACGCGGATGATTTGATTCAGGAAGCGGGGTTAGCCGGGTTTGACGAAAGATACGGGCTGCATGACAAGTTCTGGAACCGGGTTATGTTCCCAATCCAGGATATCAATCACCGGGTGATTGGATTCGGCGGCCGTGTGATGGGGGACGCTAAGCCCAAATACTTAAACTCGCCGGAGACGATGATATTTGATAAAAGCCGTAACCTATACGGGTTAAATTTTGCAAGGACGTCCAGACAGAACAATGTGATTTTGTGCGAAGGGTACATGGATGTCATTGCGATGCACCAGGCAGGATTTACACAGGCGGTGGCTTCCCTTGGAACGGCGTTTACTTCAGGCCAGGCGAGCCTGTTAAAACGGTATGTGAAAGAAGCGTTATTAGCTTATGACAGTGACGGGGCAGGGGTAAAGGCTGCGCTGCGTGCCATTGGGATATTGAAGGAAACCGGGCTAAACGGCAGGGTAATACGTATGGAGCCTTACAAGGATCCGGATGAATTTATCAAAAACCTTGGCGCGGAGGCATTCCGGGAACGGATGGAACAGGCGGAAAACAGTTTTTTCTTTGAGCTGCGCATGATGGAGCGGGATTATAATTTGGAAGACCCGGAAGGAAAGACAAGCTTCCATAGGGAGATTGCAAAGAAGCTGTGCGGCTTTTCAGAGGAGGTGGAGCGGGACAATTATATGCAGGCAGTGGCCGAACGGTACCGGATTGGCTATGAAAATTTAAAGAAGCTGGTGGTGTCCTATGCAGCCCGGACGGGGCTGGCGGCTCCGGTGACGCGTCCGAAATCAGGTTTGTCGCGCAAACAAAATACACCGGAAGAAAACAGGAAGAAACCACAGCGGCTGCTGCTGACGTGGATTACAGAAGAACCGGGGGTATATCCCAAGGTTGCCAAATATGTCACGCCGGAAGACTTCACGGAAGAACTCTACCGGAAGGTGGCGGAGAGGCTCTTTGAAGGGCTGTCCAGAGGGGAATACAATCCGGCAGCGCTGATTAGCATGTTTACCGATGAAGAGGAACAGCGGGAGGCCGCGGCGCTTTTTAATACGAAGCTGGCCAGGCTGGAGACAAAGCAGGAGAGGGAGAAAGCGCTTCATGACATTGTATATGCGGTGAAGAAGAACAGCTATGAATACTATTCCGGAAGGCTGGGTGCGGAGGTAAACGCCATCAATCAGGTAATTGCAGGAAAAAAAGCGTTGGAAGAACTTAGCAAAACGCATATTTCTCTGGATGAATGATAATACTACTACTACATTTAGGAAGGATGGAACCGAAAATGGATGAAAACACACAGGTAAAGTTTGAAGAACGCTTAAAAGAGCTGTTAAACGCTGCCAAGAAGAAAAAGAATGTTTTGGAATATCAGGAAATCAATGATTTCTTTACGGACTTTACTTTGGAGGAGGAGCATCTGGACAGGATTTTGGAAACGCTGGAACAGAATAATGTGGATATCCTGCGCATTACGGATGACGATGATGTGGACGATGAGGAGATTATCCTGACGGAAGAGGATGAGGTGGATGTGGAGAATATCGACCTGTCCGTGCCGGACGGCATCAGCATTGAAGACCCGGTCAGGATGTATCTGAAAGAAATCGGCAAAGTCCCGTTGCTTTCTGCGGAAGAAGAGATTGAGCTGGCGAAAAGGATGGAGTTGGGCGATGAGGACGCGAAGAAACGTCTGGCAGAGGCGAACCTGCGTTTGGTGGTAAGTATTGCAAAGAGATATGTGGGACGGGGAATGCTCTTCCTTGACCTGATTCAGGAGGGGAACCTGGGGCTGATTAAGGCGGTGGAAAAGTTCGATTACCGCAAAGGATACAAATTTTCCACTTATGCGACCTGGTGGATTCGGCAGGCCATTACGCGCGCCATTGCGGATCAGGCGCGGACGATTCGCATCCCGGTGCATATGGTGGAAACGATTAATAAGCTGATTCGGGTGAGCAGGCAGTTGCTGCAGGAATTGGGGCGGGAACCTACCCCGGAGGAAATATCAGATGAAATGAATATGCCGGTGGAGCGGGTACGGGAGATTTTGAAGATTTCCCAGGAGCCGGTTTCTTTGGAGACTCCCATTGGGGAAGAGGAAGACAGCCATTTGGGCGATTTCATCCAAGACGACAATGTGCCGGTGCCTGCGGATGCGGCGGCATTTACGCTGCTGAAGGAACAGTTGGTGGAGGTGCTAAGCACGCTGACGGACAGGGAGCAGAAGGTTTTGCGGCTGCGGTTTGGCCTGGATGACGGCCGGGCCAGGACGTTGGAGGAAGTGGGAAAGGAATTCAATGTGACCCGTGAGCGGATTCGCCAGATTGAGGCCAAGGCGCTGCGTAAACTGCGCCATCCAAGCAGAAGCCGTAAGCTGAAGGATTACCTGGATTAATAATTGGCGCAGGTTACCGGAGGAAACGTAACGGGTAGCCGGACGGATAAATGGGAAAAGGCTTTCGGTATGACAAGGAATGGGTGCGTTTGCGCGTAATATGGCAGAAAACGATAGGATATGAAAGCGCGCGTAAGCGTATTAGCAATAAGCATATGCCTGCAGCCTGGTCCGGAAGCGAAGCCTAAGGCAAGTAAAAAGGGGAAAGAGCAGAAAAGAGAAGAAGGCGCAAAAGATAAGAGGGAAAAGAGAAGAATAAGGAAGAAAAGAGAAGAAAAAAACAGAAAAGAGAAAAAAACAGAAAAGAGAAGAGTAAGCAAGAAAAGAGAAGAAAAAGACAGAAAAGAAAAAGGATGTGGGCCGGATGAAGACAAGGGGACGGAAGCTGTCGGGACGGCTGCAGGCGGTGGCCGCAATGGTGACAAAAGGAAATGTGGTGTGCGATGTGGGCTGTGACCATGGATTTGTGCCTGTTTACCTTGTGGAAAGCGGCATCAGCCCGAAAGTTATAGCCATGGATATTAACGAAGGCCCTCTGGAGGCGGCGCGGGAACATATCAGGGAATCCGGTTTGGCAGACTACATAGAGGCCAGGCTGTCTAACGGGCTGGAGGCGCTCCGGCCCGCGGAGGCGGAGACGGTAATCTGTGCCGGGATGGGAGGCAGGCTGGTCATAAAGATACTGGAAGAGGGCAGAGGGAAGCTGGCGGATGTGAAAGAACTGATTTTACAGCCTCAGTCCGAACTACAGAATGTGCGGGCCTATTTGCGGGAGAATGGATACCGGATTGTGGAAGAGAACATGATATTGGAGGATGGGAAGTATTACCCTATGATGCGGGTATGCCGGACAGGGAGTGAACAAATGGCAGGGACCGTGTGGGAAGATAAATATGGGCCAATATTGCTTAAAATGGGGCATCCGGTGTTGGAGGAATATTTGCATCGGGAAATCGCTATTTATGAACAGATTCTTGCAAAGCTGCGGGAAAACGGAAATGGACAGCAAACAAGGATAGAGGAGATGATGGAAAAACGCAAAACTGCCCAAACGGCCCTTTCCTATTTCCCGTCTTATCAGCCTTATGCCCGGGGTTGTGCATTTCTATCATAAGAATCCAGTAGCTAAAGCCTATCATAAGAATCCCGTGGCTAAAGCATAAGCGGCAACATAGTATAGGAGTAGACATGAACCATAATAAGAAAGTAAGCTGCAGCGCCATTATAGAAAGCCTGGAAGAGCATTCCGCCCCTTCTTTTGCGGAAAGCTGGGATAATGTTGGGCTTTTGGCCGGAAGGCGTGAGAAGGAAGTAGGGAAAGTCTGCATAGCGTTAGACGCTACGGACGAAGTGATTGAAGAAGCAATCAGGAGGGGCGCGGATTTGCTGCTGACCCACCATCCGTTGATTTTTTCCCCGATTAAAAGGGTGACAGCCGATGATTTTACCGGGCGGCGGATTGTAAAGCTTTTGCGCCATGATATCAGTTATTACGCCATGCATACCAATTTTGACGTGATGGGGATGGCGGATGCGGCAGCAGACGAAATGGGACTGAAAGAACGCCAGGTATTGGATATCACTTATGAAGATGAGATTTCCAAAGAAGGCATCGGAAGATATGGAAAGCTGCCGCAGGTGATGACCTTGGAAGAGTGCGCTTCTTATGTAAAGCAGGTTTTTCGTCTGGAGAGTGTGAAAATCTATGGAGAGCCGGGCAGCGCCATAGAATGTGCGGCTATTTCCCCTGGTTCCGGGAAATCCATGATAAAAGCGGCAGTTGCGGCAGGGGCGGAAGTTCTGATTACCGGAGATATCGAACACCATGAAGGACTGGACGCCATGGCGCAGGGGCTGATGGTGATTGATGCAGGGCATTATGGAATAGAGAAGATTTTTGTGCCATATATGGTGGAATATATGAAAAGGGAGTTCCCCGGGCTGGAAATATTTGCAGCAAAGGAAAAGAATCCGTTCTGGATTATGGTGTAAAAGAAAGGAAGTTTGGTGCATCCAGTGTAAACGGACAGGAAAGCAGGTGGAGGAGGCTATGGTAACAGTAAGGATAGGCGGGAAGGAAAAGCAGTACGAAGAAGGCGTCACTTATGAAGAGATTGTAAAAGAGTATCAGCCGCAGTATGACAATACCATTGCATTGGTATCAGTCAATGGGAAGATACGGGAATTGTTTAAAAAGGTGCGCAAAGACTGTGAGATTTCTTTTTTTACCCTGGGCGACCCGGTGGGGCATAAAACTTATGTGCGTTCTGCGGTAATGTTGTTGATTAAAGCGCTTTGGGATGTCGTCGGCGCGGATAAGCTGGAAAAAGTAAAAGTAGAGTTTGCCATCGGCCCCGGTTATTACTGCAGCGTAAAGGGGGATGTAAAGCTGGAAGATGCGCTGATTCATAAGATAAACCAAAGGATGCGGGAACTGGTGGAAGAAGACCTTCCGGTGGTGAAGAAATCCTATCCCATCCAGGAAGCCATTGAAATTTTCCACAGACAGAAAATGAAGGATAAAGAGAAGCTGTTCCGGTACCGGAGAAGCTCTTATATTAATGTATATTGCCTGGACGGGTATTATGATTATTATTACGGATATATGCTGCCCCGTACCGGATATATTAAATATTTTGAAGCGTTTGGGTACGAGGACGGGCTGATGCTGCTTTTGCCCGGCCTGCAGGAGCCCAATAAGCTGTCGGTGATGGAACCGAGGGAGAAACTGTTCCGGACTTTGAAGCAGTCGGACGAATGGGGCAGGATGATGGGGATTGATACGGTAGGGGATTTAAACGACCAGATTTGCCAGGGGAATATTAACGATTTGATTCTGGTGCAGGAAGCGCTGCAAGAGCGGCGCATCGGTGAGATTGCAGAGGACATTGTAAACAGAGGCGGCGTAAAGTTTGTTATGATTGCAGGCCCTTCCTCTTCCGGAAAAACCACATTTTCCCACAGGCTGTCCATTCAGTTGCGCACTTACGGGCTGACGCCTCACCCGATTGCATTGGATGATTATTTTGTCAACAGGGAAGATACGCCAAAAGATGAAAACGGACAGTACAATTTTGAATGCCTGGAAGCCATTGACCTGGAGAAGTTTAATAAGGACATGAAAGATTTGCTGGCGGGAAAGACGGTGGAACTGCCCACATTCAATTTCAAGACCGGGATGCGGGAATATAAGGGGAATTTTAAAACTTTAGGGGAAGAGGATGTTTTGGTAATTGAAGGAATCCATGGGCTGAACCCGGCCACTTCTTACGCTTTGCCGGATGAGAGCAAATATAAAATCTATATCAGCGCCCTGACCAGTTTAAATATTGATGAGCATAACCGTATCCCTACCACCGACGGCAGGCTGCTGCGGCGGATGGTGCGGGACGCCAGGACAAGGGGGAGCAGCGCAAAACGCACCATTGGGATGTGGCCGTCCGTCCGTAATGGAGAGGAGCAATATATCTTCCCATTCCAGGAGAGTGCGGATGCAATGTTTAATTCGGTGCTAATTTACGAACTGGCGGTATTGAAACAATATGCAGAGCCTTTGCTTTTTGGGATTGCCAAAGGGGAGCCGGAATATTATGAGGCAAAGAGGCTGTTGAAGTTTTTAGAATATTTTATCGGCGTCAGCAGCGACGACCTGCCCAAGAATTCGATTTGCAGGGAATTTGTAGGCGGGAGCTGTTTCCATGTGTAAAAGAGATAAATAGCGATGCGGCTGCATTGCGATTCTGTCATACTAAGTAGAATAAATGATCGCGGCTGCGGGAAACCGCAGGTGAGGAAAGTCCGGGCTTCACAGGGCAGGATGCCGGATAACGTCCGGTGGAGGCGACTCCAAGGATAGTGCAACAGAGATATACCGCCAACAGGGGGCGGCAAGCCGCCCCCTGCGGGAATCCGTTTTGGGTTTCCGCATTCCGGCCAGGCCGGGGTTGGTAAGGGTGGAAAGGCAGCGTAAGAGACTACCGTCCGGTTGGTAACAGCCGGAGCCATGTAAACCCCATCCGAAGCAAGACCAAATAGAAAGCGACAGGCTTGCCCGGCCTGCTTTCAGGTAGGTCGCTTGAAATTGCCGGTAACGGCAATTCTAGATAGATGATCATTCACGACATAACCCGGCTTATCGTTCTGCTTAGTATGTAGAAGAAGAGGAGTTTTAAGCGCAAAAATAGAATTGGTAAATTGGTAAAAGAACAGGATTGGGACAGGGCGTCAGGCGACAGAAACGGCAGGGCGCCCTGAATGTTTTTCATCAGCGGGTGCAACTTCTGCGGCAGAAAAACGGCAGGGGAATCCCTGGCAGGAGGTTTAAAGCGGTTATGGAAAAGGAAGAAGGGTATACGGAGTTTGTGGTCAGGCAGACCGGTATGGCTTATGGCGTTGGGATAGGGATTGCCGGATTTGCGGCAATGTTATTTGTGTTGGAAATCCGGTATCACATACGGGAAATACCGATATGGATTTACCTGGTGATTGCAGGTATGTTTTTGTTTGGCATATATGTATGGGCAGAGGCGCTAAACCGCAGGCTTAGGGTTAGTGGGGACGCCCTTTGCTATTTTAATTTTCTCGGGAAAAGAAGGGAATTTCCGGCTAAGGATATCAGCTATGGAAAAGCGGCTTACCATCCCTCCAGGGGACGGGATTGCCTGCGGCTGTATGACAGGGAAGGAATGGCATTATGCCGGTTGGAATGCAGTATGGAAAATGCGGAATGTCTGGTTTGGTATTTGCATGAGAAAGGCATAACGATAGAGCTGGAAAAAGGAGCGGAAGGGTTTGCCGGAAAGATATTGGCGCAGCAGCCGTTGGAAGAAGCGTCGATGGACAGGCTTTCCTGTCAGGTTTATGGAAAAATGCAGGAAATGATAGAGGCATGGCAGGTACAGAATAAAGAAATGGGGGCAGAGTTTGTCTATGGATTTGCCTGCTATTGCATGGAGAGTCCGTTAGAGGAGGAGACAGCGCCTGGAATGGAAACTGCCTGGCAGGTTAGCCTGATGACAGGGTTTTTATGCCGTTTGGAGCTTTATGTGCAAAAGGACGGCTGTCCGGTACAGGACAGGAAAGGACGGGCGGTGATGCTGGAACTGCCGGTTTTTTACAAGAGGGACTGTGTCTGGCGGGAACAGGGAGCCAGGCTTTATTATAACAGCGGTTGGCAGAAAGAGATGGAGGACGGCTTACAATGGCTGGAGGTTTATCTTCCCAAACATAGGTTTCTCCAGTCCGAAGACGCCGTCAAACATCGTTTGGCGCAGCGCGTCATAAGTGTGTGATGGGAGAGTTTGCTTTATTTGTGTATAGGGCATTCTTATTTTGGGGATGTTAATTGATACAGACGGTAATGCCAAAAAGGCATTAAGAAAAAGGAAGTCAGGGTATGGATGGAAATATATGGATTGTGATTTTGATACCTTTTTTAGGCACATCGCTGGGGGCGGCCTGCGTGTTTTTGCTGCGGGGAGAAATGAACCCTACCGTGCGCAAGGCTATGCTGGGCTTTGCGTCTGGAGTGATGGTGGCGGCGTCGGTTTGGTCGCTTCTTATTCCGGCCATGGATATGTCGCAGGATATGGGGCGATTTGCTTTTTTACCGGCAGCGGCAGGTTTTTTATTAGGTATTTTGTTTCTTTTGCTGTTGGACAGAGTGGTGCCACATCTGCATCTGGATAAAACGGAGCAAGAAGGGATACACAGTAACTGGAAGAAATCCACCATGCTGATGTTGGCAGTGACGCTTCACAATATCCCGGAAGGCGCATCGGTAGGCATTGTACTGGCTGGCGCTATGGCGGCAGGAAATCCCATTACGGTTACGGCGGCTATCACTCTTTCCATAGGGATAGCAATCCAAAATTTTCCGGAAGGGGCGATTATTTCCCTTCCGCTCAAGGAAGAGGCTGGGAAGAGGAAGGCATTTTTTATGGGAGCCATGTCAGGGGCGGTGGAACCAGTGGCGGCAGCGCTGACGTTGCTGCTGGCGGGAGGCATTACGCCTTACATCCCTTATACTCTTGCTTTTGCGGCAGGGGCAATGGTATATGTGGTGGTGGAAGAACTGATTCCGGAATCGGCGGAAGGGGCGCATTCCAATATGGGAACCATTGGCTTTGCAATTGGTTTTGTCATTATGATGGTATTGGATGTGGCGTTGGGCTGACGGGAAGCCGGATTAGGAATGAGCTGCCCCCGCCGGGCGTGTCTTCCACACAAATAGAGCCTTTCATGGAATGGACGATTTCCTGTGCAATACAAAGGCCCAGCCCAAAATGCCCTTTGGCGCTGCGGGATTGGTCGGAACGGTAGAAGCGCTGGAAAATCTTGTCCTTTTCTTCGTCGGGAATTCCGACGCCGTTGTCTATGACCGAAATGGTATAGGCCGGAAGGCGGTTTATGGATGCGCCGTTTGCTTTTGAACCTTTGCCATAGGACAGGGCAAGGATAATGCGGCCGTTTTCCGGGGTGTAGCTGATGGCGTTGTGCAGGAGGATGGCAATAAGCTGCTGCAGCCTTTCACCGTCGCCTAGGCAAGGGGGCAGCGGAGCGTCCGGCAGGGAAATATGGAAGGAAATATTTTTTTCCGCCGCCATGGTTTCAAAGGATTCATAAGAGTTTAGCAACAGGGTATCCGGTTCGATGCTTTCCCAATGCACCTGAAAAGCATGGGTATCGGCTTGGGACAGGAGGAGCATGTCGTCAATCAGGCGTTTCATCCGCTGTCCCTCGGAATAAATGGTATGCAGAAAAGCTTCTTCCTCTGAGGGAAGGGCTTTTTTTGCGTTTCCCTTCCGGCCATGGATGGCGCTGGCGCAAGACAGAATCACAGCCAGAGGGGTGCGCAGTTCATGGGAGGCTGCGGCAACGAAACGGATTTGCTCCAACCTGTTTTCTTCCACAGGGATGAGCAGTTTTTTCGTGAAGAAAAAGGAAAACAGGAAAAGGAAGCCCATGGCTGTCAGGTCGATGGCGACAAAACGGATGCGCTGGGTTCGGATTTGGCTGTTCAAATGCGCCAGAGGGGAAAGGATTAGGATTTCGGTTTCCCCGTTTTCATAAGGAAGGAAAGCATAGCAGGCATAATAATCTTCCTGAAAGGAAGAAGTGAACATATATTCGATATGATATGTGTCATTCTTGGAGCCAACCACAGAGGAAGCGACATAGGAATGGTAGTATTCCATTGCATCCTGTTCGGTTTTTTGGCGTTTTTCTTCCTTTGCCCGTTCAGTAAACAGTAGGGGGATGCCATTGTCCGTAATGGATATGGTAAAAGCGTTAAGGTTTTCCATTTGGGAAAGCCAGGTATGTGTGATGACGGTCTGCTGCTCAAAATTTGTGACCAGTGTCCCGGCGTCGCGCTGAAAGGCCAGGAAATGGCTTTCCTTTAGCCCGGATTCGGATACGTACAGGTAAATCAGGGACATGGTCAGCAGGATAAAGGTCGTTATGCCCGCGCACAGAAGCGTCAGGCGGTAATGGACTTTACGGAACATGGTCAGGTTTCCTTTCCAATGTTATTTACAGATACAATAGCCTACGCCCCGGACGGTGCGGAGGGTAACGCTGCTGCCGACTGCCGAAAGTCTGCGGCGCAGAAAATGGACATAATTGTCCAGGTTGCCATTTTCGATTTCTGCATCAATGCCCCATACTTTGTTTAGAAGCTGCTCTCTGGTAAGGGTTTGTCCGGGGTTGCGCAAAAAGGTCTGGAATAGTTCGTTTTCCTTTTTGGACAGACTGCAGGTGGAGGCCGGGCCAGTCAGACGGCTGTCTGTCAGATGCAGCGTCAGGTCTCCCAAAGCCAGTGTGTCATTTTCATGGAACAGAGGGGAGCGGCGGGTGACGCAGCGGATGCGGGCCAGCAGCTCCTCAAAATCAAAGGGCTTTACCAGATAATCGTCTGCGCCTGCATCCAGTCCCGTAACTTTGTCATTGACCGTGCCGAGGGCAGTAATGAGAATAACCGGAGTAGTAATGTTTTTTTTACGTATGATGGACAGAAGCCGGGCGCCGTCGATGGATGGTATCATCCTATCCAGCAAAATGCAGTCATGCATGTGCTGGTCAATATAGAACAATGCCTCTTCTCCGTCAAAACAAGCGTCTACCATAAAATTTTCCTTTTCAAGCTGGTACTTTAAGGAATGATTCAATTTTCTGTCATCTTCAATCAGCAGTATCCGCATAAAGGCTCCTTTCTTAGGCTATATAACATTATGTTTCCGCCTTATCTGTTTATATTGTAACTAAAAATAATTGTTTAGGCAACATATTGCTTAAACAACCCATTGTATTTAGAAATCCATTGCCTTAAGCGCCCCCATTGCTTTTAGGTATGGCTTTGACAAGCAAGATGGTTCTGGCAGACTCTTCCATGTTTTATTTTAGAATAGCAGCATTATCTCTAAATAATCTCTAAGAGAACGATAAGATAAATTTCTATTTTTATTTTAGAGGATTTTTAGAGATTCCTTTGTTAAACTGGAGCATGTGGGGGACAGATGATGGAAGCAAGCAGAGAAGAACTGCAATTTCTGACTAGTGTTCCATCCGGTCAGAAATTAGAATCGTGAACCGCCTGTTTCGCACCATTGCGTCGTTAAAATTTCTAGACGATGCCACCGCATCGCCGTCGAAATTTTGCCTAGCGCTGGCACGAACCATGCAGCCCACAAATCTAATTTCTGTCTGGATGGAACACAAGTGTACTGATATGTTTACGTTCAGCTAAATGACGCAGAATGAATTTTCAGTCTGTAAGGAGGCAGAACGAGGCGATGCGGATGAAAATGTATTCTTCGGAATTTCGCCAGATATCATGCAGACAATACACCGGAGCCAAGTGGATTTTGTCAGGCGCAGAAAAACGGATGGATAAGGAAAACGGAAAGACGGATGGATAAGGGAACGGATATCAGACTGGCAGAAGGGACGCAGGAAAGGAGAGGCGGCAGGATATGGACGGATTAAAAAGATGGAAGAGGAATAAGGAGAAGGAAAAAGGGTGCGGTTTAAGGAAAAGCAAGGGCAGGGTGAAAGGGAAGGAAAAGGAAAGGGGCATTCAAAAATGGATTAGTTTCTTCCTGATAGTTAGTCTGCTGTCTGGCATAATAGGGTGCGGGGAAAGGGAAAATTTGCAGGAGGAAACGCATAACCGTGTAGAAAATACCACAAATAAGGATGATGCGGATGGGGAATTGGCAGATGCGGAATATGCCAGAGCGGAAAAGAAGGATGCAGAGGAAAAGGTAATGGGGAGATACTTGGAGTCCATGAATGGAGAGATGGCAGATTTCGCACAGGCAGGTTCCCGAATAGCGCGGCAGGAAGACGGAAGCCTGATTTTGTTCAGCCCAGACAGTGGAAAGTGGGTTTCCAAAGACGATGGCGTTACCTGGGAGCCGGAAGCTTTGGCCTGGTTTTCCCGGCTGAAAGCGGAAAATGCTTATATTATGGATATAGCAGTGGCCATGGATGGCAGTGTGGGTGTAATTTATTGTGAAGCAGGGGAGGGGGAGCAGGGAGAAAGCGAAGATGGCCATCAAGGAAGGAAAGGGGATAACGCAGAGGACGGGCTAGAAAACGGAAAAAGGGAAGAAAAGAACGAAACCGCTTCCAAAGAAAGGGAGGAAGAGGATGAAACCGCTTCCAAAGAAAGGGAAGGAAAAGACGAAACCGCTTCCAGGGAAACGGAAGGGAGTGGCGCCATAGAGAAACCGGACGGAAAAGGCGCAGACGCAAAAGAAGCGCAGGAAGAGTTGGCAGAGCCGCCCCTGGAAGGCGGCAGCGGGGAAAGAGGCGCAGTGCATCCCGTTTACAAGGTGTTTTCCAAGGAGGGAGACGGGGTGGAATTTGAGATACCGCCAGAGGAAGACGGCTGGATGAACCACATGAATTTTTCGGAGGACGGAAAAATCTATGGGACGGCATTAAACGGAAAGATATATGAAATTGATTGGAAACAGGGGAGCCAGAGGGTCGTGGCGCAGACGGAAATCATGGCATATCATGTGGAAATATGGGGCGGGCGGCTGGTATGTTCCAGCAGCAGCGGATTGGACATTTTGGATGTGGAAACAGGGGAAACGGTGGAAGACCAGGCGCTGGACGATTTTTTGGAGACGCAGATGGGAAAGGATATGGTGTATGCCCAGACCGGGACACAGCCCCTGTTGGTGATACCTGCCGGGGAGGATATCCTGTACTTGCTTTGTGAGAAAGGGATTTTCCGTCATGTGCTGGGCGGAAATGTGGTGGAGCAGGTGGCGGACGGGGCTTTGAATTCCCTAAGCAATCCGGCGTTTTCGCTGGGAGACGGGATTATGCAGGGGGAAGATGGTTTTTTACTGTTGTTTGCCAATGGGCAGCTTGGCAGTTATGTATATCATCCGGATATTCCTGCTGTGCCGGATATTATGCTTCGGGCATACAGTTTGCGGGAAAATGAAAAACTGAAGATGGCTATTGCCGTTTTCCAGGCAAAGCATCCGGAAGCGTATGTACGGTATGATATCGGTTTGGATGGGAATACTTCCGCTACCAGAGAGGATGCGCTGAAAAAGCTGAATATAGAGATTGCGGCAGGAGATGGCCCGGATTTGTTCCTGTTGGATGATATGCCGCTTGCTTCTTATATGGAAAAGGGAATATTGGCGGATTTATCCCCTTTCTTGGAAAAAGCAGGAGAAGGGTGTTTCCCCAACATTCTCAGAGCGTTTGAAGCAGAGGGGAAAGTCCTGGCAGCGCCTATGGAATTTCTGCTGCCAATTGCAGGCGGGAAAAAGGAAGATGTGGAAAAACTAAAGGATTTGCCATCTTTTGTGCAGGCAGTCCGGCAGTATCGGGAGGAAAAGCCGCAAGGCAGCATACTTGGCTGGGTGCGGGAAGTGGATTTGCTCCGGCAGTTTTTATGGGTATGCGCCCCGGCGTGGACGGAAGACAACGGAAGTCTGGACGAAGACAGGCTGGAAGAGTTTTTTACCCATATGTCGGATTTATGGGAAGCGGAAAAAGAGGGAATCAGCGAAAAGATGCGCAGCGAAGTGGATGAGTTTTACTTGCGGATGGAGCGGCAGGGCAACACGGCAGAAGAGTTGGAAAAGTACCGGATAAATCATATTGGCTGGACAGGGGATCAGTATATGAGTGGAAAACAGGAGTTCTTTTTGGGCGGGATTTCCTGTGCGTCGGAGCTTGACATGACGGTTTCCTATTTTCATATAGATGGGAAAGAGGACGGGGATTTTGCAGCTTATGGAGGACAGGTGCAGGATGTGTTCATACCACAATCCATTGTGGGAATCAGCGCTGCATCCAGGCAGCAGGAAATGGCGGCGGAGTTGATGGAGATATTGTTGGAAACATCCTATTGGAGCGGGTTAAGCTTGAAGGAAGAGCAGCTACGGGAGGATTTGCGCGCCAATGCCACAAAGGACGGGGTAAGTTATGCATCGGCAGGAGGCGCTGAGATGGATGGGACTTATGTCATCCTGGAAATATATCCGGCTTCGGAAGAGGAAGCAGACCGTCTGGTTCAAATGGCAGCCAGTGCAAAAGAGCCTTATGTCAGAAACAGGATTTTGGAAGAGGCCGTTTGCGCGGTAGGGGAAAAGGTGTTAAAAGGGGAGATGGATGCCAGAGAAGGGGTGCAGGAAGTAAAACAACGTGTGGCGCTTTCCATGGCAGAGTAGGCAATGGAAGGAAAAAGGCAAAGCGGCATGAGAAAGAAAAGAAGCGTGTTTGCACATTGCTTTTTGGCAGATGTCAGGAATGCATGCTCAGATACGTTTTGGAAAGGGAAAGGAAAATGGAAGGAAAATGTTTCAGGGCCGCCCAAAGGGCGGCAGACAGAAAAAGAGCTTCCAAGATAAGGTTGGAGCGGGGGGATGCAATGAGGCAGGAAGCATTTGGAAAAGTAAGCGGGGAAAGCAGAGACGGAAAGGGGAAACGGCGTAAAGGGATGGGACTTTTACTGGCATTCCTCCTCCTGCTTGGCAGTATTGTCCCTGTAGGCTGCGGTGGGGCAGGAAGCGGGGAAAATGAAGACGGCAGGGCAAAGAGGAACGAAGGCGCCAAGAAGGCAGGAAGCGCAGGCGGGCAGGAAGAAGCCGGGGAAAAAGTAATGGGAAGGTATGTGGAAACGATGAACGATTCGTTAAACGGCCTTCTTATGGCTGGGAGCCGGATTTTAGAACAGGAGGACGGAAGTCTGGTTATTTTCAGTTCCTATAGCGGGAGATGGGTTTCCAAAGACCAGGGGGCGACTTGGGAAAAGGATACGCCGGAGTGGCTTGCGGATATGATAGAAAGAAAGGTATATTTCATGGATATCACGGCGGCAAAAGACGGTAGCGTGGGTGTGATATATGAAGAAGCCGGTGGGGAGGAGGCAGACAGCGGGGGAGCGCAGGCAGACGATGACGAAGGGGACCATGCGCAAGGCGTGCATCCAAACTACATGGTGGTTTCCCCAAGTGGGGAGAAAACGGAATTTGAAATCCCCTATGAGCCGTCCGATTATCTGCGCCGGCTTGGTTTTGCCGGGGATGGGAAGCTGTTTGGCGTAACCCTTGGAGACAGGATATATGAAATTGACTGGCAGCAGGGGGAAAGCAGACTGGTTGCGGAAGTGGAAGACGGAGGGGACTATTTTGATGTGTGGAACGGGAGGCTGATTTGCGTTAGCGGGAGAGGGGTTTCACTGTATGATGCGGTATCGGGGGAAGAAATGCCGGATAAGGCATTGGAGGAATTTGTGGATAACCAGATAGGAAGCGCCCTTAACCATTCGGACGGTTATTACCAGCCACTGTTAATCATACCGGATGGGGAGGACACCCTGTACCTTGTTTGTGAAAAAGGGATTTTCCGGCATGTTTGGGGAGGGAGCCTGATGGAGCAGTTGGCGGACGGAAGCCTGAATTCTTTGAGCAATCCATCCTGTCGTATAGCGGACGGCATTATGTTGGAAAACGGAACATTTGTAGTGATAATGGGAGGCGGGCTGGTGGCCAGCTATGCGTATGACCCGGATATGCCAGCAACGCCTAAGCTTAGTCTAAGGGCGTACAGTCTAAGGGAAAATGAACGGCTCAAAAAGGCAATAGCCACATATCATGCAGAGCATCCGGAAGTGTATATCCGTTATGAGATAGGGATGGCAGAAGGAACGTCCGTCACAAGGGAAGATGCGTTAAAAAAGCTGAATACAGAGATTGCGGCAGGAAACGGGCCGGATTTCTTTCTGTTGGATGATATGCCTGTAAACTCTTACATAGAGAAAGGCATTCTGGCGGACTTAACCCCCTATTTGGAAAAAGAGACAGGGGACGGGTATTTCCAGAATATTCTGCGGGCTTTTGAAAAGGATGGAAAAATCTTCGCTGTGCCTACGGATTTTAAACTTCCGTTTCTTGCAGGCAGTGAGGAAATCATAGGACAAATGGAAGGGCTGGCTTCCATTGCCAGTGCGGCGGAAACGTACCGGGAAGGGAATGCAGGCGGAAGTCTGTTTGGGATGGCGCAGGAGAGGGCATTGCTGACAAAATTTTTTATGGTGTGCGCGCCTGCCTGGATAGCGGAGGACGGAACGGTCAAGGAAGGGGAGTTAGAGGAATTTTTCCTGCAGATGCAGCGTATCTGGGAGGCGGAGAAGAGGGGAATTACAGAGGGGCAAAGGAAAGAGGAAGAGGATTATTACAAGGGGATGGAGCAGGATACGGAATATACAAAAGAAGAAATAGATGAACTTTGGAGCAGTGCGTATATGCTTGGCGGGAACCGGTATATGGTGGGAGAGCAGGAACTGTTTACAGGGATAGTGGATGGGTCGTTTGATTTTGATGTGGTAAATTCCTATTTCCGGGTGAATGGGAGGGAAGATGGAGATTTTGGGGTATTTGGAGGACAGGTCACAAATGTATTTATCCCAGGAAGCATTGCCGGAATCAGCCAGACGTCGGAAAATAAGCAGGTGGCAGGGGAGTTGTTTCAGACTTTGGCAGGTACGGATTTTGGCGGCCTTGTATTAAGCAAAGAGCAGACAAAGAAAAACTTATTAGTCAACGCGACACAAGACGGGGAAAGCTATGGCTCTATGGGGGGAAAATCCGAAGAGGATGGAACGTACGTTTATCTGGAGATTTACCCGGCAACGCAAGAGCAAGTTGAACGGCTGATTGAGATGGCAGAGCAGGCCAGTGAGCCTTATCTGAAAAACAAAGTATTGGAAGAGGCTGTCTGTGATGCAGGGATTCAAGTGTTGGAAGGCAGGATTTCCGTTAAGGAGGCCGTTCAGGAAGTGGGGAAGAGGGTATCCCTCTATATGGCGGAGTAACGGTTTGGGAAAGGGGCGTGATAGTATGATGGGGAAAAAGCGGGCCTGGATTTTTTTCCTTCTCCCCAGTTTGGGCGGGGTGTTTGTGTTTGTGGTCTGCCCTTTTGCGGATGTGGTCAGGCGTTCCTTTCTCACTGCCATGACCGGGCAGTTTGTAGGGCTGTGGAATTACCGGATGGTGTTTGGGAATATGGCGTTTCGCACGGCAATGAAGAATACCTTTTTCTTTACCGCTTTCTGCATCCCTATCCTGGTGTCGTTTGGGCTGTTGGTTGCCTTGGCGATATCCCGTGTGAAACATATAAGGCTGTTGAAATCACTGTATCTGTTTCCCATGGCGATGCCTACGGCGGCCATTGTCATTGTGTGGAAAATGCTATTTTACAAACAAGGGTTTGTGAATAAATATTTGCAGGGGCAGGAAACGGCTTTGATGGATTATCTTGGCACGGAAGCGGCTTTTTACCTGCTGGCCGGCACTTATATATGGAAAAATATGGGATATACGGTGACGCTTTGGCTGGCCGGACTGATGGGAATCAGCGGTGAAATGCTGGAAGCGGCGAAGGTGGACGGGGCGGGCAGGATGCAGAGGCTTTTTTATGTGCTGCTGCCCAATTTGAAAGGAAGTATGTATATTATTGTGGTGCTTTCCTTTTTGAATTCTTTTAAAATATACCGGGAGGCATATCTGGTAGCCGGGTCGTATCCCCACGAAAGCATCTATATGTTGCAGCATCTGTTCAATAACTGGTTTGTGAATTTGGATTTGGATAAAATGGCTGCGGCAGCGGTGGTCTGCGGGGCAGTGTTCCTGGCTGGAATCTTGCTGTTGCAAAGGGCTTGGGAGCAGTGAGGTTATTTGCAAAAGGCTTTTGGGATGGTCGCGGAACGGATAGGGCAGGAGAAAAAAGCAGGAAGAAGGGGCGTATGGAAGGATATGGGAAAAGGGAGAGTGGGAAAGGGAAGAGTGGGAAAGAGAAGGGAAGAGGGCAGACGTGCGGATTGTTGGATGTCTATAGGCCGGGAGGCGTTAGAATTTATGAGGAAAAGGGAAGAGGTATGGAAAGGGCGCTTGTTGGAAGGGGTCTTGCTGCTGCCTGCTTTGCTGGTATGCATTCCGGTTATTATCCTGCTTACAGGTTCGGTTATGGGACGGGGGGAGCTGGCGGCTTATTTGCGCCCGGTTTTAAGTGAAACGAGCGGTTTTATTTCCTGGAAGCTGATGCCGGATTATCCCACGTTTGCCAATTACAAACGCCTGCTTTTGGAAACGCCGCAGTTTTTTGTCTTGTTTTGGAATTCCATGGGGATGGTTTTTGCAATTCTGGCAGGGCAGCTTTTGGTAGGCGTGCCGGCGGCATGGGCATTTGCAGCCTATGAGTTTCCGCTGCGCAAGTGGGCGCTTACGGTATATATTGTTTTAATGCTTCTGCCGTTTCAGGTAACGATGTTATCCAGCTATTTGGTGTTGGATGGCATGGGGTTAATGAATACGCAAAAAGCCATCGTGTTGCCTGCGGTTTTTTCCACCTTTCCGGTGTTTATCTGTTATGGGGGGTTTTTGCAGATACCAAAGGAACTGTTTGAGTCGGCCAGAATGGATGGGGCAGGGGAGGCGCTGATTTTTTTCAAATTTGGTTTGCCTTTGGGAAAGGGAGGCATTCTTTCTGCATTGGCGCTTGGCTTTTTGGAATATTGGAACTTGATGGAACAGCCGCTTGCTTTCTTAGAGGATAAGGCGTTGTGGCCTTTGTCGCTGTATTTGCCGGAAATTGGCTGGCAGCAGGCAGGCTATGCCTTTGCCGCTTCGGTCATTACTTTGATTCCGGCAGTGTTTGTGTTCCTGGCAGGACAGGATTACCTGGAACAGGGGATTGTGTATGCAGGATTGAAGGGATGACAGTTTGGAGAGAGGATGGAAGGTGGAAAAGGGAGCAAGAGAGAGGAAAGGACAGGCAGGGAAGAATGGGGAAAAAAGAGGAAGTCGAATAAGAAAAAAAGGAAGGCAAATAAGGAAAAAGAGGAAGTCGAATAAGGAAAAAAGGAAGGCTGGTAAGGCAAAAAGGAAGTTGGGTAAGCAAAAAAAGGAAGTCGAATAAGGAAAAAAAGAAGGCGGATAGGGCAAAAGGAAGGGGAAAGGGAACGAAGGGGAAGGACGGGAAGACGGAGAAAAGAACGGAAGGCAGGTGGGACAAAAGTGGAGGATGGGAAGCGGAGTGGGGAAAAGCAAGGTTTAGAGCTGTCTGTCAGAGGGCAGAGGAAAATGGCAGCGGGTTTTGTCGTATTTCTAATCGCTATGTGGGTGTGTACTTTGGCGTCAAAAACCATTTATGCCTCCAAACTGCCCCAGGTACAGGCTGTGGAAGCGGAGAAAAAACGGATTGAGCATGTGGTGGAAAGCGATGGAATCATTAAACAGGGGAGTGACAAGGCCGTTCATACGCTGGCAGGGCTGCGGGTGGAGGGGATTAGCGTACGGGTTGGGGATGTGGTGGAAAAGGGGGATTTATTGTTTACTTTGGATTTGGAAGATTTGGCCGAAATCATAGAAAAGAAGGAATTGGAGGCGGCTAAGCTGGAATGCCAAATCAGTGAT
>CAJTQO010000007.1:22327-102386 GCA_910578405.1 uncultured Lachnospiraceae bacterium
CCAGCTTTCCGCTAAGGAGAAAGAAAGACAGAGGGAAAGGGCCGGGGAAGATTATGAAACGGCAGTGGATGCGGCAGGACGGGGGATAGGACGCGCGGACGCAGCTTTGCAGGATGCGGACGCGAAATTGCAGAAACATCTGGAGGATGGCGTGGATATAACTTCACAGGAAGGCCGTGAAGCGGCCAGCCGGGAGTATGAAGAATGGAAACAGCGTGGAAGGGAATTGGAGGCTACCGTTTCAGGGAATTGGGCCAGTATGCAGGAAAAGGAGGAAAGGCTGTCCAGCCTGCAGGAAAACGGCAGCGAGGAGGAAAAAGAAGCGGCGCAAAAAGAACTGGAGGCGGCAAGGGACGGCTGGCAAAAGGCTCAGGCAGCTTATGACAGATATCAGGAAAACCCCATGGCGGAGCCGGATTTTAGTGCGGAAGATGCGGCGAAAAAGGCATGGGAGGCAGAAAGGGACGCCCTGGAAGGAAATGTGCGGGATGCTGGCTATGGGAGAGAGGATGCAGCTTTGACCGGGGAGACCGGAATCCGGGAGGCAGAAAGGAATAAGGAAGATGCGGATGCAGCTTCCCAGGCGGACAGTACATTGGAAATTTACCGCATGGAGCTAAAAGGGCTGAAAAAAGAGCTGGAAAAATATCGTGCAGTTTATCAGGCGGAGGGAAAAGTAGTCAGTGAAGTGGAGGGCGCCATAACAAAGGTCAATGTAACGGCCGGGGAGCGGACTACGGATGGAGCGGCAATGGTCTGTGCCGACAGTGAGATTCCCTATCAGTTTGAAACGCTCCTTGATAAGGAGCAGAAAAAATATGTCAGCCTGGGGGATGAGGTGACATTGAAACTGGCACAGGGCAAAGAGGAACTGTCAGTGGATTATATGGAGGAAGAAGGAGGCGTTTACCGGGTTATCGTTTATTTGCCGGAAGGGACAGGGGGGCTTGGGATGAGTGGAACGCTGCAGCGCAGCGCAGCGTCGGAAAGCTATCGCTGCTGCATTCCTGCCAATGCGTTATACAGCGATAGCAACGGAAACCGTTCTTATATTTATGTTGTAGGAGAAAGGGAAGGCATTTTGGGGAAGGAATATTATGCACAGATGCGATATGTGGAGGTGTTAGATCAAAATGACAGCTTTGCAGCGCTGGCGGATGGCTCCCTTGCAAGCGGAGAGCAGGTGATTACCGCGTATGATAAGGAAATAGCCAATGGCGCCGCAATCCGTTATGAAGATTTTTAGTGGAGTTTGGGGCCTTGCATTATGCCGCCAGACATAACGCTTTTTTGATTGCGCTTGCTTTTGCCGTGCCCAGTCAAATCCATCGGATTACATTGGAAACGGGCTTGAAAAGGTTTCCAAATTTGATATAATGAAGGTAGAAGTTGGATGGCAGGATGATATGGGCTTGATACGAAAGGTGGGTACGGCATGTACGAAATGAAAGAAGAGTACTTAATAGGAATTGAGGAAATTGACAGGGAGCATAAGGTTTTGTTTGAGATAGCGGACGAGATTTACCAATTGTGCGGGAATGAATTTGTGCCGGATAAGTATGACCATATTGTTAATTTAATTCAGAGGCTGAAGCAATATGCCATTATGCATTTTGAACACGAGGAAGCGTATATGGAAAGTATCCAATATAAAAAGATGTTTACGCAGAAAATCCAGCATGATAATTTTAAGAGGAAATTGGAAACCATGGATTTGGAAATCATTGATGATAACCAAGACCGGGCGGTGGAGGAACTTTTGAAATTTGTGACAGACTGGCTGGTGGGGCATATCTTGGGGACGGACAAGCAGATTGCGGCGCAGGAAAATTAAGGAAAGGGAATGGCGGCAAAAAGAGACAATTGAGAAAAAGGGCAGGTTTGCCGCACAGCGGTTGGCCACTGTCCTTTTTTTGCGCACGCGGACATACAGAGAGGGATTGTGGGCAAAGCTTAAGGGAGAGCAGCGTGTGTTACTATTTTTTAGTATGCTATTTTTTACCTTATATAGCTTGACAGTGGGGGAAAACAAGTGCAAAATACAGGAAGGCGGAATCTTTGCCGCGGTTTTGCCGGGATTTTAGGAATCTGAGGAATGCGTCCTGACATATGAATGCGGCAGTCTGGAAAGGAGCAGGTAAGGAAATGACAAAGATTGATATTGTATCCGGATTTCTTGGAGCCGGGAAAACGACGTTGATAAAAAAACTGCTGAAAGAAGCGTTGGCAGATACGAAAGTGGTATTAATAGAGAATGAATTTGGGGAAATCGGGATTGACGGAGGATTTTTAAAGGAAGCCGGAATTGAAATAAAAGAGATGAATTCCGGTTGCATTTGCTGTTCTTTAGTAGGAGATTTTGGGGCTTCCTTGAAAGAGGCGCTGGATACTTTTGCGCCGGAGCGGATTTTGATAGAGCCTTCGGGCGTAGGTAAGCTTTCCGATGTGATGAAAGCGGTGCAGGATGTGGTGTCGGAGGCGCCAGTGGAGTTAAACAGTGCAGTGGCGGTGGTGGATGCATCCAAGTGTAAGATGTATATAAAGAATTTCGGGGAATTTTTCATTAACCAGATTGCTCATGCGGGAACGATTATTTTGAGCCGTACAGGGAAAATCAGTGAAGAGAAGCTGAAAGCCTGTGTGGATATGATTCGTATGCATAACAGCAAGGCGAAGATTATCACTACGCCGTGGGAGAAGCTGGAAGGGAAGGATATTCTGGATACGATAGAGGGCGCAAAGAATCTGGAAGCGGAATTAATGGCGGAAGTGATAGCCCATGCCAAACATCATGAAGAGAGCAGCCATGGGCGTCACCATGAAGAAGGGGAATGCAGCCATGGGCATCACCATGGGGAAGAGGAATGTTGCCACGACCATCACCATGGGGAAGAGGAATGTTGCCATGGGCGTCACCATGAGGAAGAGGAATGCGGCCACGACCATCATCATGAGGAAGAGGAATGTTGCCATGGGCGTCACCATGAGGAAGAGGAATGTTGCCATGGGCATCACCATGGGGAAGAGGAATGCAGCCATGGCCATCACCATGGGGAGGAGTGCGGCCATAGCCATCATCATGACCATGGGCCGGACTGCGCTTGCGGGTGTCATGACCATGGGCATCACCATGCCGACGAAGTATTTACCAGTTGGGGGATGGAGACTCCGGCAGCCTATACGGCGGCAGAGATTGAAACGATTTTAGAGGAATTGGAGAAGGAAAGCGAGTATGGACTGGTGTTGCGCGCCAAAGGGATGGTTCCTTCAGGGAATGGTTCCTGGGTTTATTTTGACTATGTGCCGGGGGAGCATGATATACGGGAAGGCAAGCCGGAATATACCGGGAAGTTCTGTGTGATTGGTTCCGGGCTGCAGGAAGGAAATCTGGAGAAACTGTTCCGGAAGTAGAAAGAGGGTGAGGAAGAATGAAACCGGTATATATGGTGAACGGATTTTTGGAGAGCGGTAAGACGGAATTCATTACTTATACGCTGAACCAGCCTTATTTCCAGGTGAAGGGGAAGACGCTGCTGATTCTCTGTGAAGAGGGAGAGATAGAATATGAAGAGTTTTTGTTAAAAAAGAGCAAGACAGTGGTGGAGCTGGTGGAAGAGGAAAAGGATTTTACGCCGTCCCGTTTGGTGGAGTTGGAGAAGAAGCACAGGCCGGAGCGGATTATTATTGAGTACAATGGAATGTGGAATTATAAAAATATGGAATTGCCTTGGCACTGGTCTATCGAACAGCAAATTACCACCATTGACGCTTCAACCTTTCCCATGTACTTTAATAATATGAGGTCTTTGCTGGCGGAAATGGTAAGGAATTCCGAGCTGATTATTTTCAACCGCTGTGATGATGTGGAAGACTTGGGCGTTTACCGGCGCAATATCAAGGCGGTAAACCAGAAGGCAGAGATTGTGTTTGAGGATTCCAATGGGGAAATTGATGAAATCTTTGAGGAAGACCTTCCTTATAGTTTAAGCGACGATCCTATCGCGCTGGAAGATGAGAGCTATGGCATCTGGTATTTGGATTCGCTGGATCATTTGGAGCGTTATGAAGGTAAGAAGGTGCAGTTTACGGCAATGGTCTTAAAACCGGAGAATTTCCCCCAGGGGTATTTCGTGCCTGGGCGAATGGCAATGACGTGCTGCGCGGATGATATGGCGTTCCTTGGGTTTGCCTGCAGGGCCAGGGAAGCGGAAAAGCTGGAAAACAAACAATGGATCCGGGTGACGGCAGTGGTGCGCAAGGAATATTTTGCGGATTATCAGGCGGAGGGCCCGGTTTTGGAAGCTTTGTCCGTAGAGGAAACGGAAGCGCCGAAAGAGGAAGTCATTAGTTTCGTATAGAGAATCATTGGAAAGAGAAATCCGGCTGGCGCCAAGGAAGGGAAAGGGGAAGCGGAGGAATAGGGAGCCGGAGAGGACGGCCTGGAAAGGCGCAGGAGAGGATGGGATGGCAGCAGAGACGGAAAAGGAATTGCAGCAGTTAAAAAAGAGAATAGCGGAACTGGCGCACAAATCGTATGCGCACAATATTTACACTTATACAGGGTTTTTGAGTATGGCGCAGCAGGATGTTTTTTACCGGATGCTGCCGGAGCTGGCCGGGGCAGCGTACAGGCTGTATGGCGGCAGGCAGGATTGCGAACGGCAGGTATTGCGGTTTGGCAGTGAAAAAACGTTGGGGTATGAAGAGGATTTTCCCATTGCCTGCCTGGCGGTGAAACCTTGCATGGAGAAATTTGCCGATGAGCTGTCGCACCGGGATTTTTTAGGGGCTGTGATGAACCTGGGGATAGAACGGGGAATGATAGGGGATATTTTCCTGGAAGGGAAGTCCGGTTATCTGTTTTGCCTGGACAGGATAGCTCCATATATTATGGAAAACCTGGACAAAGTAAAGCATACCAGCGTAAGGTGCGCTATAGCGGATGCGGCGACAGAGCTGTCAGTAAAGGAGCCGGAGGAAATCCGCTTTACGGTGTCTTCGGAGCGGGTGGATGGCATTTTGGCAAAAGTATACCATTTGTCCAGGAACCAGAGTCTGGAGCTGTTCCGGGAGCGCAAGGTGTATGTCAATGGCAGGCTGAATGAAAACAATAGTTATGCCATGAAAGAAGGGGATATGGTTTCTGTGCGCGGATATGGGCGGTTTGTATATTACGGGGCGGGCCATGAGACGAAGAAAGGCAAATGGAGCGTTTCGGCGGGCGTGTACCGATAAGCTGCTCTGGAGCCGGCAGATAGAGAGGAAAGAGGGGTATTGGCTAATAGGGCATATTAGTCAATAAGAGATTTGGAAATGAGGGAAATTATGTACCCATATACGGTAACACAGTGGTTATTTTTCTTTTATTTTTATTGTTTTTTCGGCTGGTGTTTTGAATCTTCTTATGTGTCGTTAAAAAACAGGCGCAGGGTAAACCGGGGATTTATGCGCGGGCCGTTCCTTCCTTTATATGGAAGCGGAGCCATTATGATGCTGGTAGCGTCCAGCCCGTTTCAGTCCAACCTTTTTTAACTTATTTGGCTGGGTGCATTGGAGCGACGGCTTTGGAATATGTGACCGGCGTGGCGATGGAGGCATTGTTTAAAGTACGGTATTGGGACTATTCTAACCAGAGATTTAATTTCCAGGGGCATATATGTTTAAGCTCCACTTTGGCCTGGGGCGGGCTGACGATATTGATGACACGGTTCGTGCATAAACCGGTGGAACGGCTTGCGCTGGGGATAGGGACGGATGTTTTGACGGCAGCGGTTATTCTTTTGACGGTCTGTCTGGCTGTGGACTTTACTTTGTCTTTCCGGGCCGCTATCGACCTGCGGGATATTCTTGTGAAGATGGAAACGGTGCGGGAAGAACTGGAGCGTGTGCAGAAACGTCTGGACGTTATTATTGCATTGTCCAATGAAGAGCGTGGGATAAAGAGGCAGGAGCGCAGTGAAAAGTTGGATGAGCTGACGGCCAATATTGAAAAACGGTTGCAGCATATCAGGGAGCGGATGGCAAATGGCAGGGCAGCCTATCCGGATAACGTACGGGAGGAAATTACGGAGCTTTTGGTGAAATATAAACTGAATTTGGAGAACCGGGGACAGCTTACGAATTTGAAGGAATTTTATAAACGTATGCTGAAAGGGAATCCAACCATGGCTTTGGGACGGTTTAAAGAGTTTCTCCAAGAGCTGAAGGAGAAGGCAGAGAAAGAATAAAAAAGCGTCAGGCCGCCGCACATCGGAAGAAAAGAATGTGCGGCGGCCTGTTTTTAACCGGCTTTTCGGATATGGTGGTTATATTTTGGCACGTATGCATATAAATGATTTTCTTTTAGCTCCAGTTTCCGTTTATGTTGGCGGAATAACGCCAGAAATTTATTGTAAAACCAGAAAGAATAAACAAGCACATTGTTGACTTTACCGATTTTCTGCTTTGTGGTATGCAGATATCGCTTCCCGCCTGCCGTGATGGCCACTTCGGAGCGGATTGCGTGGATTAAATCGGTTTCGTTTTTAATAGCGGCGTCAATCATGGTGTAGCCGAAGCCTGCACAGCTTTCCCTGTGGGAATCGCTGCCTCCGGTGCCGGGTTTTCCGTAGGTCTTGGCCAGTTCCAGCGCCGCCCGGTTGGATTCCGGCGTTTCACAGGCATTGTATGTTTCGATAAAATCAAAACGGGAAAGCAGCGTTCCCGCTTTTTTCCCCTGACGGGTGTTCATCAGGCTTAAGTATTTTTCCCCACATGGATGCGCCGGGCCTAGAACGCCGCCGAAGTGATGGACGATATCAATCAAAAGGGAAACCGGAAGCCCCCGCAGTTCTAAGATAGGGAGTTTCACGCCTGTGGGCATAATAACAATTATGTGTCCCGCGTCTATAGTATCGTACTCGATTCCTTTTAATACGACAAAATCCGGGAATTCCTTTCCTTTGATTTGTTTTTCATAATGGCGGTACGCCTTATAGGAATTGTGGTCAGTAATCAGCATACCGTGGTAGCCTTTCTCCTGTAAAGAACGGATGGTTTCGCTGATCGTTATCTTACCATCCAGAGAACCTTCCTTTGTATGGCAATGCATATCGAATTTCAATGGATACCTCTTTCCCATCCCCTTGGCCAGATGGATTGCGGCGGCTCTGGCGACAGCCGTGGGACGCCCTGCCGTTTGTAACGGCCAGGGTTTTGCATCTGTCCGGCTTAGTTAGCAGCGTAATTGTATTTTGCAATGTTTCTATTCATTCATCAACGCAATTGGCCATGGGATTGTCTGTAATGTAATGTGTTTATATGGCCGCATTCTGACTGGAACACGTACCTGTGCCACATCTTATTTTATCCTATTTGGGACAAATGTAAATAGGTTTTTGAAATAATTTTGCAATCCTTTATTTGGGAGTGAGCGGCAACAATGTTTTGGCTTAAGACAAAGAAAATCCAAAGACATCTAAAAGCGTTCCCTGCATTTCTCTTCACAATATTTGCAGCGGTAAATTTCTTTCTTTTCATCGGCAAGGACGAATATATGGGGCAGTTCCTGTTCGATGGAAGTGATGCAGCGTGGGTTCCGGCATTTGATGACATCCCTGATTTCCTTTGGAAGAACCAGTTCCTTTTTGTCTACGATTTCCCCGTCTTTGATTACATTGACGGTGATATTGTGGTCGATAAATGCCAGAACATCCAGATTCAGCGTATTAATGTCACATTCCACTTTCAGGATATCCTTTTTCCCCATTTTATTGCTGCGGGCATTTTTAATGATGGCCACCGTGCAGTCCAGCTTGTCCAGGTGCAGATGGTGGTAGATGGAAAGGCTCTTTCCGGCTGCAATATGGTCAAGGACGAAGCCTTCTTCAATTTTTCCTACATTTAACATAAACGTCCTCCTTTTTTATATGGCAATGGGTGTGGAGATTTCATTGGCATTTATACATGGATGTCCAATAAGGTAAGAATCAGCGCCATACGGACATAAACGCCGTATTGCACTTGTTTGAAATAAGCGGCGCGGGGATCGTCGTCCACTTCCACGGAGATTTCATTGACGCGGGGAAGCGGATGGAGAATGAGCATATCCTGTTTGGCTAATTTCATTTTTTCTTTATTTAAAATATAAAAGTCTTTCAGGCGCACATAATCGTCTTCGTTAAAGAAGCGTTCCCGCTGCACCCTGGTCATATAAAGGAAATCCAGACGGGGCATGATTTCTTCCAACCGGATGACTTCCTCATAAGGAATTTGCTTTTCCTTTAGCATGTCGGTAATGTAGCTTGGGACTTTCAGCTCTTCCGGGGAGATGAAGATAAAATGGATTTTGGGGTAACGGACCAGCGCATGGATTAGGGAATGAACGGTGCGTCCGAACTTTAAGTCTCCGCAAAGGCCGATGGTGAAATGTTCAATATGCCCTTTTAAAGAGCGGATAGTAAGCAAGTCGGTCAATGTCTGGGTAGGGTGCTGGTGGCCGCCGTCCCCGGCATTTATAACAGGAATGGAAGAGCGGCTGGCCGCCACCATAGGAGCCCCTTCCTTTGGATGACGCATGGCGCAAATATCGGCAAAGCAGGAAATGACCCGTATGGTGTCGGAAACGCTCTCCCCTTTGGATGCGGAAGAGGAACTGGCATCGGAGAAGCCAATGACGTCACCGCCTAAATTTAACATGGCTGATTCAAAACTGAGCCTGGTGCGGGTGCTGGGTTCGTAGAAGCAGGAGGCCAGTTTCTTCCCTTGGCAGGCGTGGGCATATTTAGGCATATTCTGTTCAATGTCGCTTGCCAGGTCGAAGAGGCTGTCCAGTTCTTCAACGGTAAAATCCAATGGACTCATTAAATGTCGCATGTGATGCACTCCTTTCTTGTTGTTTAAAATTGTTTTTTCGCTCAAATAAAATCGAAGAGAAACAGCTCCCTTCGATTTTATGCAGATATCCGGCGGCGTGCCGGAACTTGGTCATTTATTGGTTACTTATAGGTCAACAAATCTTCCACTGCCTTGCGCTTTAAGGCTGCAGGCTCTTCATCGGGATATCCGATGGGGATTAGGGCCACGACTTCCCTGTCTTCGGAAAGGCCAAGGAGCTGCGCCGCCTTCCGGTCGTCAAAAATGCCTTGGATTACGCTGCCAATGCCATGCTCGTAAGCGGCCAGGCAGAAAGTTTGGGAGGCAATGCCTGCGTCAAACATTTGCCAAGCGTCGCCCCTGTGTGTGGAGTAGGAGCCATCCCGCTCAAAACCGCAGCGGTTTTTGATAACGGCAATGGCGATAAGCATAGGGGCATTTTTGATGATTTCGCCGTTTTTGGGGTAATCGGGAGTGCATTCTTCTGCAATCTTGTCCTTCATTTCCCCTTCTATGGCGATGTAGCGGGCAATTTGTGTATGTTTCCAACTGGGGACATGGGAAACGGTTCCGATGATTTCTTCCAGCAGCGCGTGGTCAATGGGTTTGCTGGTAAATTTGCGGATGCTTCTGCGTCCCTGGATGCATTCTTTTGCTGTCATTGGCTACCTCCTTTTGAATCCGTGCCTTTGGTTTTTACTATGATATCACAATGGATAATGTGTTTCAATGGGAATTTCGTTTTTTATAGAGAAAGAAGCGCTTGCCATGTGGTTTTAGATACTATATAATGAAGTATAGGGATTAATTTTTAACGGAGTTATGCTGTAGGAAAGCGGCATGGAGGTTTGTATGACGATAGATAAAGATGATTTGTTAAACAGCATCCTGGAGAGCCTGGGTCGTATCCGGCATATTGAGTTGGAGGATATTCCGAATATCGACTTGTATATGGATCAGGTGACGACTTTTATGGATAAGGAGCTGAAGAATTCTTCCAGGCATCCGGAGGAAGGCAAGATACTCACGAAGACGATGATTAATAATTATGCGAAGAATAATTTGCTTCCGCCTCCGGTGAGGAAGAAGTATTCCAAGGAACATGTGGTATTGCTGATTTTTATATATTATTATAAGGGAATTTTGACGATTAATGACATTCAGGCGTTGTTAAATCCTTTGACGGGGCAGTTTTTTCAAAAGGAAGGCTTTAACCTGGGGGATATTTATGAAGAGGTTTTCAGCCTGGAGAAGTCGCATGTGGATTCGCTCAAAGAGGATGTGGTGCGCAAATATGAGGAGGCAAAGGGGACTTTCCAAGATGTGCCGGAAGGGGAACGGGAGATGCTCCAATTGTTCTCTTTTATCTGTATGCTGAGTTTTGACGCTTATGTGAAGAAGCTGTTGATTGAAAAGATGGTGGACAGCTTCTGCCAGGTGGCAGGGGATGAGAAGAGGGAAGGGAAAAAGAAGGAGAAGTAGCATATCAGGCTGCTGCTATAGCGATTTCAGAAAGCGTTATGGCGGCAGTTTGTTTTTTGCGGCAGTTTTTTGTTTGGCTTTTGCATTTTTTATTCCAATCCCATAATGTCCGCAGCCAATGACGGGACATAAATTTGTATTGACAAGTATATTTTATTCTGTTAATATAAGAACATAAGTTCTAATTCGGGCAAAATATGATAATTCATTTTATTACAAATTATATGGCGGCAGAAGGAGATAGAATCCGATGCCTTGAGAATTATCAAATGGGACGAAATGGTGTACAATAAAGGAAAGCGGGGATGGCAGAAACGGTATAGAACAGGAACAGCGCAATTTTGGAGCCATCAGAGATAAGGGTAATCTAAGCCTTAAGGAGCGTTCCTGTCCCCATAGGAAAGGCGGCAGGAATAGAGCCAAACAGGACAGGGAACAAAATGATTTAGAAAGCGCCAGGGATAAGAATAGTCTAAGCCTTAAGAGGCGTTTATATCCCTGTGGGAGTGACGGCGGCATAAGCAGTGCGGAATAGGAAGTAAGAAAGGAGAATATATGGAAAATAAGTTTGATGTGATTATTATAGGCGCTGGCCCTGGGGGGATTTTTTGCGCATATGAACTAATGGCCGGAAAGAAAGAGCTGAAGGTATTGGTGGTAGAGAAGGGGCGTTCCATAGAGAAGCGGAATTGCCCGAAACGCATTACAAAGCAATGCGTAGGATGCAAGCCCTGTTCCATTACCACTGGCTTTGCCGGGGCTGGAGCTTTTTCCGACGGGAAACTGTCCTTGTCTGCGGATGTGGGAGGCAACCTGCCTGCTATTTTGGGATACGAGGAAACTAGGAAGCTGATTGGGGAATCCGATGCCATTTACTTGAAATTCGGGGCGGATGAAAATGTTTACGGCGCGGATAAGGAAAAGGAACTGCGGGAAATCCGTAAGGCGGCAATCAATGCCAACCTGAAACTGATTGAATGCCCCATCCGGCATCTTGGCACGGAGGAAGGGTATAAGATTTACGCAAAGCTGCAGCGGCATTTGGAGGAAGAAGGAGTAACGCTGCTTTTTGATACGATGGTGGAACAGATTCTGGTGGAAGACGGCAAGGCCATAGGGATTGTAACGGATAAGGGCGAAAACTTTTATGCGGAGGAAATTGTTTCCGCAGTGGGAAGGGAAGGCGCGGACTGGTTTAAAGACAAGTGTGAGGAAATCGGCATTGAAACAAAGGCAGGGACGGTGGATATTGGCGTGCGCGTGGAAGTGCGGGATGAGGTTATGCAGTATCTGAACGAGAATTTGTATGAAGCGAAGCTGGTGTTGTATACGCCTACATTTGACGATAAAGTGCGGACGTTTTGCACCAATCCTTCCGGCGAGGTGGCGACGGAATACTATGAAGGCGGTTTAGCCGTGGTAAACGGCCATGCTTATAAATCACAGGATTATAAAACCGACAATACCAATTTTGCAATACTTGTTTCAAAAAACTTTACCAAACCGTTTAAAACGCCCATTGAATACGGGAAGCAGATTGCGCAGCTTTCCAACATGCTTTGCGGTGGGAAAATTATGGTGCAGACTTTTGGCGACTTCAAACGTGGCAGAAGGACGACGGAGGAACGGCTGTGCCGGAATAACCTCATTCCCACACTGAAGGATGCGGTGCCTGGCGACCTGTCGCTTGTATTCCCGCACCGGATTATGGTGGATATTCAGGAAATGCTGGAGGCGTTAGATAAGGTGACTCCGGGGATTGCATCGGATGAAACGCTGCTGTATGGGGTGGAAGTGAAATTTTATTCCAACCGGGTAGTGGTAAACAGCGACTTTGAGACGAGTGTCAAGGGTCTGCGCGCCATCGGGGACGGCGCAGGTGTGACCAGAGGGCTGCAGCAGGCTTCCGCGAATGGAATCAGTGTGGCAAGGAGTATTTTGAAAGGGATGGAAGGATAGGCGTGGCAGGGGATTTGAAAAATTTTGTCTTTGTCTTATTGCTGGTTTATGCTTTAGGCGGCATGGCAGGCTGCGGCAGCAGTAAGGAAGTGGCGGATACAAAGGTAGTGCTGACCACTGGCTTTGCAAAGGATGAGATTTTCCGCATTGAAAGCATTTCCTGTACGGCGCCGGAAATTATGGTATATTTGACCAATACCCAGAACCAGTATGAGAGTGTGTATGGCCCGGAAATCTGGAAGGCGAATGCAGAGGGCGTTACCTTGGAGCAGAATATTAAAGACACGGCGCTGGCCAGGATTGCGCAAATTAAGTCTATGAATTTGCTGGCGGCAGAACATGGAGTGGAGTTGTCCGTGCAGGAGAAAGAGAGTGCAGCGGCGGCGGCAAAGGTGTATTACGGCTCACTAAACGAGACAGAGCGGGAAAAGATGGGTGTGACGGAAGCGATAATTGAAAAGCTTTATGCGGAATACGGGTTGGCCAACAAAGTCTACAATTTCATTATACGGGACATTAACCCGGAAATCAGCGATGATGAAGCGCGTACCATTACAGTGCAGCATATCCTGATTAAAACATATGCTTTGGACGGGGCCGGGGAGAAAATTGAATATACGGCCGCCGCTAAAGCGGAAGCATATGATAAGGCAAAGGAAGCGCTGGCTTTGGCCAGGGATGGGGAAACGGATTTTGAACAATTGATGGACCGGTACAGTGAGGACAGCAAAGGACTGTATTCTTTTGGAAAAGGGGATATGGAACCGCTTTTTGAAGAAGCTGCCTTTAACTTGGGAAAAGGGGAAGTCAGCGATATTGTAGAGACAAAGTTCGGCTATCATATCATTAAATGCGTCACTACTTTTGACCGGGCGGAAACGGATGCCAATAAGGTGAAAATTGTGGAAGAACGGAAGAAGGAAGTATTTGGCCAGGAATATGATACATTTGTGAATGCTTTGACAAGGAACCTGAACGAAGAGGCGTGGGAGCAGGTAGCTTTTATTCGGGACGACAGAGTGAAGACGGCAGACTTCTTTGATGTTTATGAGGAATATTTCGTGGAGGATTAAAGTTGGAGCTAACAGGGAGTTTACAAAAATTTTAGAATTCCCCGAACCCGCAGAAATACTGGTGAAAACACAGATTATTAGCACTCGGGAGGAATGAGTGCTAATTTTCTCTTGACTTTTCGGAAAAGGAGAATTAAACTTGGATTATGCGCTGGCAACGGCATAGCCGGAAGCCGGCAGGACGGATAGAAAATAGGTTTTAAATGAAAATTTTGAACCAAGGGGCTTGGAGCGAAAGCGTTTGAACCAAAAGTTTTAGCATTAAAGCGTTCAAAGCAAAAGACAGAAAAGCCAAAAGCATCAAAACAAAATGCAAAATGTAACTGGAACAAAAACAGGCAAAAAGAAACAGATTCAAAAAGTGAAAAAGAAAGAAGAAAAGGAAGTGGCGCAATATGGCAGCAAAGCATGGCAATTTATCAATTAACAGTGATAATATTTTCCCAATTATCAAAAAATGGTTGTATTCGGATCATGATATTTTTATGAGGGAGTTGATTTCCAATGGATGCGATGCAATTACAAAGCGGAAGAAATTGGAAATGATGGGAGAATGCACTTTGCCGGATGATTATAAGGCAAAAATTCAGGTGATTGTAAATCCGGAGGAGAAGACGCTGAAATTTATTGATAACGGTATCGGTATGACAGCGGATGAGGTGGAAGAGTATATTAACCAGATTGCTTTTTCCGGGGCGACGGATTTTTTTGAGAAATATAAGGACAAGACCAATGAAGATCAGATTATTGGCCATTTTGGCTTAGGTTTTTATTCCGCATTTATGGTAGCGGATCAGGTGCAGATTGATTCCCTTTCCTATCAGGATGGCGCGGCGCCAGTGCATTGGGAGTGTGACGGCGGTACGGAATTTGACATGGAAGAAGGCACGCGTACACAGGTAGGTACGGAAATTACGCTTTTCATTAATGAGGACTGTTTGGAGTTCTGCAATGAGTATAAGGCGCGTGAGGTGATTAAGAAGTATTGTTCCTTTATGCCTACGGAGATTTATCTGGAAAAGGAAAATACGAAGGAAACGCAGATTATTAAAGCAGAGGAAAAGCTCGATACCGATACGGTGGTGGAGGAAATTGCAAAGGAAAAAGAGGAGGACGAGCAGAAACTGAAAATCGTTAAGAGGCCGGAGCTTCTAAACGATACGACTCCGTTATGGACAAAACATGCCAATGACTGCACAAAGGAAGAGTATCTGGAATTTTACCGGAAGGTTTTCCAGGATTATAAGGAGCCGTTGTTCTGGATTCATTTGAATATGGATTATCCATTTAACTTAAAGGGCATCCTTTATTTCCCGAAAATCAATATGGAGTATGAGTCCATAGAGGGTACCATTAAACTTTACAACAATCAGGTGTTTATTGCGGACAATATTAAGGAAGTGATTCCGGAATTCCTGCTGTTGTTAAAAGGCGTGATTGACTGTCCGGATTTGCCGCTCAACGTATCCAGGAGCGCATTGCAAAACGATGGTTTTGTGAAGAAAATTTCCGATTACATTTCCAAGAAGGTGGCGGACAAGCTTTCTGGCATGTGCAAAACAGAGAAAGAAGAGTATGACAAATATTGGGATGATATCAGTCCGTTTATTAAATTCGGCTGCTTAAAGGATGACAAGTTCTGTGAAAAAATGACAGACTATATTCTGTTTAAAAATCTGGACGGCAAATATCTCACCTTGCCGGAATGTCTGGAAGTGAATGAGAAGGACGCGCCAGAGGCGGAAAAGAAAGCGGAGGGAGAAGCGGCAGACAGTGAAAACAAGCCGGAGACAACGGCAGAAGAAAGCAGCCAGCCGGAAAACGCAGAGGATGGAAGCGGCAAGAGCGAAGCCGAAGCAACCGACGAGAACAGCCAGTCCGGTTTAGGGGCAGTGGATGAAGATGGCAATAAGGTAGAGGCGGAAATCGTCGAGGATGGGGAAGACGGAACAGAAGAGGAGGAAGAGGAAGAAAAGAAGAACGATAAGATTATTTATTATGTTACCGACGAGAAGCAGCAGAGCCAGTATATCAATATGTTTAAAGAAGCCAATATGGATGCGGTAATCCTTACCCATAATATTGACCAACCGTTCATTTCCCAATTGGAAGCGAAGAACGAAGGGATTCGTTTTATGCGCATTGACGCAGATTTGACAGGCTCTTTGAAAGCAGAGGCTTCGGAAGAAGAAGTGAAGGCAATGGAAGCGCAGGCGGGGGAAATTGCCGAGGTTATGAAGAAAGCTTTGAAGAAGGAAGAACTCACGGTGAAAGTGGAGCGGCTGACAAATAAGAAAGTTTCTTCCATGCTTACAGTTTCCGAGGAAAGCAGGCGTATGCAGGATATGATGAGAATGTACTCCATGAATGGGATGGATATGGGGAACTTTGGGAAAGAGGGAGAGACTCTTATCCTAAATGCAAACCATCCGTTGGTAGAGTATGTGCTGGAGCATAAGGACGGCGAAAACGTAGAGATGATTTGTGAGCAGTTGTATGATTTGGCGCAAATTCAGAATGCGCCGCTTGCGCCGGAGGCCATGACAAAATTCATTGAAAGAAGCAACGATATTCTGATGCTGCTTACCAAATAGGTAAAGTAAAAATTTCACAAGATGGAAACCTCTGCATATAATGTGGGTAAACAAATATGCAGAGGTTTTTTTATGCCTGTTACGATTTTGCATTCTGCACAAGCGAACGGAAGCCCTTATGCAGGGAATCTGAAAGTCAGCGTTACTTCAACGGTAGGGATGATTCCGGTTAGTGACGCTACAGTCAAAATTTCCTATAAGGGGATGCCGGATTCCATTATAGAAACTTTGGATACGGATATATCTGGACAAACTGAGGAAATCGGGCTTCCTGCCCCGCCGCCGGAACTGAGCCTGGAACCGGGGAGTGAGCAACCCTATTCGGAATATAACATAGAAGTCAATGCTCCAGGGTATGAGCCGGTTACCGTATCAGGGACGGAAATCCTGGCAGATACGCTGGCCCTGCAGCCAATTGAAATGACGCCGGTGGAAACAGAGCGGCAGGAGGAAGAGACGATAGTCATACCGGACCATACATTGTATGGGGAATATCCGCCTAAAATACCGGAAGATGAGATTAAGCCTATGGATGAAACAGGGGAGATCGTACTTAGCAGAGTGGTGATACCGGAATACGTAGTAGTTCATGACGGAACCCCGGATGACTATACAGCGCCTAATTATTATGTCAGATATAAAGACTATATTAAAAATGTAGCTTCATCCGAAATCTATGCCACCTGGCCGGAAAATGCCATCTATGCCAATATACTGGCAATTATGTCCGTGACGCTAAACAGAGTGTATACGGAGTGGTACCGGAACCACCACTGATTGAGGGTAGCAGGGAGATTTTGCTGGACAGGCTGGTGGTGAGGATAGATAGGGAGGAAGAGGGAAAGTAACTTGTGACAGGCAGGGCTTTGGACTGCCGCTCTTTGACGGTTAAACAGCAAAACCGGAAGGGACTGTCAAGGTAATGTGAAGAAATCTTTATCGTGCCGTTGACAGTCCTGGTTGGTTTTGCTGTTTAGCGGTAATTTTTTGCCCGAAATTCAGAAATAATCACAGATGGATTCTGAGTTCAAAAATAGTGATATCCAATAAGATTGGCATAAACTGCTGAGTATTTTATCATGGATTTTAGGACGAAAGAGGGGGGATTAGGTGATAATATTTCTATGAATGCAGGAAGACATTATCCTGCATATGGTAAAGGATTAAACAGGGTAAGGCATACAGTCTTGTGTCGCTTATCGGATTCATGTATAATAAATATAGAACAAATGGGAATATGCTGCGAGGAAGGCTTATGAAGAAAAAATATTCAAAAGTTATTAGGGGAATTGATATTTATGTTCGATTATGTGAAGGAAAGGCAATAAATAAAACAGAAGAGGCGGAAAGGTTTGGCGTTGACGAACGTTCGATTCATAGGGATATTGACGATATTCGGGCATTTTTAGATGAACGGCAGGTAGAGCATTCAACGGATAGAAGGAGCATAGTGTATGACCGTAACCGAAAGGGATTTGTCTTGACTGGAGAGGAAGGCTCTATGATGTCAAATAGTGAAATACTTGCAGTGAGCAAGATCTTATTGGCAAGCCGGGCTTTCACAAAAAGGGAATTGGACAGTGTTCTCAGAAAGATGGTGGATGGCTGCGTTCCGTTGAAAAATATGGAATTGGTAAAAGACTTACTTAGAAATGAGCAGTCTCACTATGTAGAATTGTGCCATAAAACCAATGTCCAGGAACGGCTGTGGGACATTGGCATGTGTATAAAAGAGCAAAATTTAGTGGCAATCCAATACAATAAAAATAAGCAAATTGTTCGGTACATAGTAGAACCGGCAGCAGTTCTCTTTGCAGAGTATTATTTTTATCTAATTGCATTTATCGTTGAACTGAATACAGAGAAGCAATATGCACATAAATATGAGTGCCATGCAACATTTCGCATTGACAGAATAATAGAATATAAAAGACTTGAGGAAAAATTCCAGGTAATTTATGCGGACAGGTTCCAGGAAGGTGAATTTAGGAAAAGAATTCAGTTTATGTATGCAGGGCAACTTATGAGAATTCGGTTACGGTTTTATGGGGATAGTCCGGAACCAGTATTGGACAGGCTGCCTACTGCATGTGTGGTCGAACAAAAGGAGGATGAATATATTATTGATGCAGAAGTATATGGGAATGGGATAATTATGTGGCTGTTAAGCCAGGGAAAGAGGATAGAAGTTATCAGTCCTGAGACATTACGGTTGGAAATGAAAAGGGAAGTAGAAAAGATTTTGGAATTTTACCAATAAAATTAACATGATCTTTCTTAAACTCATTCTGATAAAGAACGCCAAGAATTTTTTTATAAAAAATATTTTTTTGCATTATGGCTCTAAGAGGGATTAGTCATAAATGAATAAAGCCATGTGTGATAAAAATTAGTAAGGAAAAAATAGATTGACATAAAGTGTCATATATGAAGTCTATAATAACTATGCTGAGAAAATAGATTTGTCCAGTAATGTTGGAGCCTTTTGTGAGAAAAGGATAATTTTACACTTTTATGCAGAGTGGGAAAAAGATGCGTTGGAATAAAAATGAAGTGCATGGAGGGATAGAAATGGCAAAGAAAATCAGGTTTCCATTAGTGATGAAGGACGGAGTTGAGGTAAGAGATATAGGGGAATTGAAAGAAAACTTTTCTTTAGAGCAGATATTAGTTTATTTAGAGGACGGGAAACTGGTAAAATGGCTGTGCGACCGTAGCGAGGAGGAGCTTGCGGAGAGGGTTCAGGCGTTAAACCAAGAGGATGCCGATTTCTATAAAAAAATCTGTGACATATTTGAAGCGGAATATACGGGAACGCAGGAAGACATGGAAAGGGCGATGGAACGGAAACGCAAGGAAACATTGTTAAAGGAGTTTACGGATGAGGGGAAATATTTAGAGGTTGTGGAACAGATAGCGTTTAGCCAGGATGATTTGTATGACCTGCTCCACGAAGGCATAACGGAGATTTATTTGTGCGGGGAGAGGTTCTCTATCCCGCTTGGGAAAAGTGGAGTGCAATATATTGGGATAAACTCTCCGGTAGCGGTTATTTCATCAAAACATAAGATAGATTTTGAGGAAAAGCAAATTTCATTTCAGGGGGTGAAATTTGATGAAAAATATAAGGAAATACTAAAAGCAAATTTGGTTACTGGATCCGGTAGTGGTGCGGAGGAAGAGGAGGAGCAGAACGAAGCGCCAGCAAGAAGACCTTTTGGCAGAGTGAATTTTCTAACCAAAGATTTGGAAAATGCGCAGGACTGGATTGCCACCATTGCCATCCATGGGGAAACGGAAGACATTTTAAAAGATCGTTACCAGGATATGGCCAAATGTTCGGCAAAAATCAGAAAAACAATTTCCGAAGACTCTTACTTAAAAAAGAGATTCCAGACGTTGGCTTCTGTATTCGGAGATTGGCTGGCGGAACAGTTGTACGGAGGTCATCCAGAAATCATGGCGTTGGTAGACAAGCACAACGAAGACGAAGTGATGCTGGAAAAGGTATTTTTCCTGTACGCCAAACGTATCGGTGGATCGGGAGATATAGACCTAATGTGCGAAATGAACAAAGTGTGGTATAGGGACGAAGAAGCCGACTCGAAAAAGACGGAGGCTGAGTTACGCAAAACACAGGCGGAACTGATCGTGGAAGAGAGCGATTTTGTTCGTGGGAAACGTCCTATAAAAACTGCTGTCACGAAAAAGCCAGCAGCAACAAAGACAAAGAAACCAAAAACAAAATCTCCAAAAGAAGAGGACGACGATGATATTCCCATTGAAGAGATGGGATTGACGAAGGAGCAAGAACAAGAACTCCGAGATGTGTTAGCTGCGCTTGCTGCAGAGCCTAGCATGGAAGAAATAATGGATAGAAGCATAAAGAACGCTCTTGCGGCAACTGGTTTGCACGATACCGAAGAAGAACAGCCAGACAAAGAGGAACAGGAATTAAGTGAAGATTTCCAAAAGTGGATACGTGACCATGCCGGCGAATTCGCCAGTAAATGGTGGGACGAACATTTAAAGAAAGCTCACGAACGGGGAGAAATGTCAACGGCAGACTTACAAAAGCAAGATAAGATTGCAAAGGAATCAAAATAACAGCGGGTGAAACATACCGCTGGGAAAGGAGGGAACACCCCTCCTTTTTTTTATATTTGTTTATAACTATATATGATTGCCATGACATAGTAATAAACCAACGCAAAGAAGAAAGGAGTTTTTTATGAAAGAAAGTTTGTTTCAATTCGAATCGGTTGCCCCTTTTCTATGCCATGTGGCAACCTCGTTCTGGATTCGTTGCAACGATCCAGACAACGAAGATGGCATCCGGGAATTGTTAGAAACCATTGACCTGGAAAGCGTTTTGGAAGATGCGTATTCTTTTTGCTTAACGGAAGAAGGTGCGCAGCGCAAGGATGTGATGGAAGCGTTGCGCGAATGCCTTTGGTGTTTGAACCATCTGGAAAGCGAGACAACCATCCAAACACCCATCCCGGATGAGCTTTACGACAAGATATTGGAGCTTGTGGCCGACTATAGCGGAGAACAAATTATTGGAAATGTGCATACTGGCACAGGGATTCCTACAAAGACACACCAATACCCGGAACTGCGGGGGAGCCTTAAAAAAGTGCATTTTGCCACGCGAGGCGACGTGCCAAAGAACGACACCAGAAAAAGTTTGGAGGAATACTTTGCGCAAACCATCCCAAACATTCTTACCGCGGATGGCCCTGTCATCTTCCAGGCAAACTTCAAATACGATGGAAACTCTGCGGTGTTCGAATGCCATGGGAACACCATCGTAAACGTTCTCACCAGATATGACACCAAACAAAATTTGGGGAAGGACATCACTCACATATTCAAAGGCCATACTGTGGAAGACATCTTTGGAGACAACATTCCAAAACGCTGTCGGTTGGGGGACTTTTCCTACGGTATCCAAGTGGAGCTTGTGGTATTGGAAGACCAGTTCTATGCATACCAAGAGTATACCAACGACAAAAAGTGCAACCATAGAAGCGCCGTATCCAGCATTGCCAATCAAACGAAAGACAAGTTCGATCCAGAATTGCAAACGTTTTTAACCGCGATACCGCTACAAATTGCAAGCGAGGAGCCTGTGGCAGTGCAAGAGGACGAATTGACGTTACTGCCATGGTTCACGTTCAAATCCTATGAGGACACGAAAAAGGAAAAACAGGTGGTAATGTGGAATGGCATCTTTTTGGAATAGCAAATTTCAGACAAGCTCTGTTGTTTCATCCAGGCAAAAATTGGAGTTTCCCTATACATGATCTGTGTCAGTTTTAGGCATAATTTCGATGATGATGGTACATCAGCTAGAAATTTAAGTGATACTATGTGTAGGGCCGCAAAGGGAAACTCCAATTTTTGCCTGGATGAAATTGCATATAAAAATTTCAAAAAAATTTGGATTGACATAAAGTGTCATACATAAAGTTTAAACTAGTTATGTTGAGAAAAACTGTTTTATATGGCTATGTAGATTTTCTCTGAAATAAGGATATTTTTACACTCTTATGCAGTCCAGGGAATGGATGCATCAGAGTGTATATGAAATTGCTTTTTGTGAGATATTGTTTCACTTCAATATCCTAATGCACGTATCCGCTGAGGACAGAAAGTAGATAATATGGATCGTGGTGAGAATAAGATTGCGGAGGCGGTTTTGGCATATGTAAGCGTTATTTGGCTTTGTGTTGCAACCCTTTTACAACTGCCATGACAATATCTAATTGGCTACTGTCCAGATTTTTAAGCCCTGCTAAGATTTGGTCTATTTTTATTGGAGCAGGGTTGTCCTCATCAAAAAATTGCTGTGGCGAAATCTGGAAATACTCACAAATGTAAAAAAAAGCCTGCATGGAGGGGAGGGCCAGCTTATTTTCAATACGATTAATATAGCTTCCATTTTGGCCTAATGCAAGGCTCATTTCCCTGGCGGATACATTCTTTTGGTTTCTTAGGGAAGTGATTCTTTCAGCAAAAAAATCTTCATACATGGTCTTGCCCTCCTTTTGGTAAAAGTATATAGTATGATGGATACAAAGATTAGATTTTAAATATCCTAATAATATTGACATAAGATATTAAATAACTTAAAATGAATCGTGTATTATTTCATCAAAACATAAGATAGATTTTGAGGAAAAGCAAATTTCATTTCAGGGGGTGAAATTTGATGAAAAATATGCAGAAATTTTGTCAATAGAGGTTTCTTCATTGCCTGTCGTGCAGGAAAAACAATTTTCAGTGACGGTGTCAAGATCAGATTATGCTTCCAATGCTTTGAATCAGAAAGAGTTAAAAAAATGATTAAAGCAAGCTTATGAAGAAGAAAAAAACGATTAAAGAAGGCTGATGAACGTATTGCTTATGTGACAGCATGGTGGGATAAACACTTGGAAAACGCCCATAAGGCAGAAAAAATGGAAATGGAAGAACGTAGAATAGTGGCAGGAAAAAGAGCGCAAAGATCAGGAAGCGAGGGAAGTAGGTGGAGAATAAAACATTAAGGAATAAATTGGCCAGATATATTGATGCGGGATTTCCTATTTTATACATAAATACTTTTGAAGAAGGAAAAGTGGATGAAATCATAGCATCTATCAGTTATAGGAAAGAGGTCTGTGAGTGGAACGGCACGAATGGATTTGTTGATTTTGATACAAAAGCCCCATTATGGATGGAAGGCTATACATTGGAAATGACGCTTGACGAATTTAAAACAAAAGAAAATCTTGATAAGAAAATTATACTTTTAAAAGACATTGCACCGTATTTAGAAGATAACCGTATTGTATCGAAAATAAAAGGGCTGGCAGAAATGATCCATCATGGAGTAGAGGCAACGGTTATTATAATTTCAAACATTGTTGTCATTCCAAGGGCATTAGAAAAGTTTATTACTATACTGGAAATGGATTATTTGAATAGCGCTGAAATTGAGCAGGTTATTCTCAAGTTTATAGATGAAAATGGGATGGAGGCTGTGGGGGGAAGTCTGTTAAAAGAAATGTCAGTAGCATTTAAGGGGTTGACAGAGTTTGAAATTGGGAATATTTTAGCATTGGCTTATGCAGATAATGGAAAACTTACAAAAAAAGATCTGCAATTGGTTTTTGACCAGAAACAGCAGATGATTAAAAAAGCTGGAATATTGGAAATGATACCTTTGAAAGAGACAATAGAGGATATAGGAGGGCTGGAAAATTTAAAGAAATGGTTTAAACGTAAGGCAAAAGTCTATAAGAATATGGAGCAAGCAGAAAAATATGGCGTGGACATGCCGAAAGGAGTGTTGATTGCTGGATTGCCCGGATGTGGAAAATCCCTAAATGCAAAAGCGGCAGCAAACCTTTTTGGGGTTCCTCTGCTCCGGTTAGACATGGGACGGCTTATGGGGAAATACGTAGGGGAGTCAGAAGGCAATCTAAGAAGTGCGATTGCCTTGGCAGAGGCAATTGCCCCTTGTGTATTATGGATTGATGAATTGGAAAAAGCGTTTGCCGGGATAGGAGGGACTGGGGGCGGCGCAGAAGTGACTACACGTCTTTTCGGAAATTTTTTAACATGGATGCAGGAGAAGAACAGCCCGGCATATGTAGTTGCTACGGCCAATGATATAACGAAACTTCCTCCAGAACTGCTCCGCAAAGGAAGGTTCGATGAAATATTTTATGTAGGACTGCCAGATAAGAAGGAACGAGAAACCATTTTCCGGATACATATGGATAAACGCAGGGCAAAGGATTCTAAAAATGTAAAATATGCAGAACTAGTAAAAAAGACGGAAGGATTCAGCGGGGCGGATATTGAGGGTGTGGTAAAGGATGCAATAGAAACGGCATTTGCAGACGGAAAAGACAGCGTACGGACAGAAGATATCTTTAATGCCATAGAGAATACCCATTCCCTTAAGGAAATTATGAAGGATGCCATTGAGAAAATGGAAGAAATATACAGGGAAAGAAAATTTAAAAATGCATCCAGATAATATAGTGGAAATGGAGGAAGGACAAATGGCAAGAGAAGCGCAGGGAAGAGAGTATATTACAAAAAAAGAGGCGAAGGCAATTAAGGAGCTTTTTAAGAGAAACCTAAAGTCTTATAAAGAAAAAGATGTTTCCATGTCCGATGAAGAATGGCTGGAACGGCTGTTTCAGACAGAGCTGGCAGGAATCATTTTAGAGGAAGAAGCAAGGCAGGATGCTAAAGAGATTGCCAGTGCGATAAGTGAATATAACGAGAATCTTACATCAGTAAATGAAGCTGCAGAGAATGGAGTGTCAAAGGAGAGATGGTTGGCAGATAAGCTATCGTTGGGATGTTCGGCTGTTGCAGCTAACGAGTATGGACAGGCGCTGCAGTCTATAGATGATATGCTTTATCGTGGGAATATGGAGATGGCGGAGGCATTGAGCCGTTCTTCGGATGGGCATATTATGATGAGCCCTAACCTGGACGGGAATATCGCGGAACATATGATTGCCAAGACAGCGGAATTCAGCGCTGGCCTGCAGGGGAAAAATATAAAAGTTGATGTGCGCGAAGCATATACGGCAAACTCCGTAGATGTTAGGGCAACAAATCTGGATACCGGGCAATACCAGAATTATCAGTTGAAATTTGGAAAAGACGCTAAGGCGACTATCCAATTGATTGAGAATGGGAATTATAATAACCAAAGGATTGTCGTTCCAACCGAGCAGTTAGATGAAGTGCAGGAATATTTCAGGGCAAAAGGTTCGAAGAAAACCATAACAGACCATATTGACGCATGGGGTGCGGAAAGTAAGAAATTCACGAAAGCTGAGTTGAAGAAAATTCAGGAAATAGCTCAAAAGGAAAATGCTGCGCCAGTGATGGATTACAATCAGCTCCCAACTAAAGATTTGCTTACGTCTATTGGGAAAAATGCGGCAGTGTTTGGACTACAGTCGGCTGCAATTACAACAGGGATGAATGTTGCCGCTAAAATATTTAAGGGTGAAACGGTGGAGCCAGACGAGTTAGTAGAAACAGCGATTAAAACAGGGGTGGATACTTCTGTAAAAACTGTGGCGGCGGGCAGTTTAAATGTTGCTGTTAGAAAAGGCGCTATTGGTATTCTTCCCAAAGGAACTCCTGCCAGCTTGATTGCCAATATCGCTTGTGTCGGAGTTGAAAATGTAAAGATTTTAGCTAAGGTTGCCAGTGGGGAGTTGTCTGTCGCCAAAGGGATTGATCATATGGGGAGGGCGACTTCCTCAATGGTGGGAGGCATTGCCGGGGCGGCAAAGGGCTTGGTAGTAGGAAAAGCGGCAGGCGCGTTGTTAGCGGGAATCCCAGTAATTGGCCCTCCATTGGCAATTGCCACTGGGGTTGTTGGCGGAATGGTTGGGTATTTTGGCGGTTCTAAATTAGGAGATGCTGTTTACAGTGCGGGTAAGTCGGTTGCCAAATCTGTAAAAAACGTGGCGAAGACTGCTTGGGAAGGGGTAAAAGCAATGGGGAAGGGGTTGGCCAGTGTTATTAGAAAACCATTGAGGCTGCTTTTTGGTTGATGCAGTCCAAAAGAAAGTTAGAAATTGCAACGGGAAGGAAGAGGGATATGGCTTCTTTCCCGTCGTTTTTTTGCCAGTTTTTGATTTAGCATAACAGTATTGGCAAGGAAGAGACTGAGATCACTATTGCTGATAACACTAGGAAGTCAAGAAAAACTTTATATAAAATTTAGTTTTTAAGAAATCTCATGAATATGCCCCGAGCCGGAAAATGAGTCCAACCATGATTTCCGAATACCGGATAAAACTAATCAGTGAGGAAATCTTACAAAAGAAGCTTAGGAATTAACGGAAATGGTAAAAATTTTCAGTAGAGGAGGCTGGGTATAAGTTCTAAAATCAGAAAAATTCACGACAATGCCTCTTGACTCTAACGTTACGTCATAGTTTATTATATAGAAAAACAGGAAAGGGGCAAAGGTATGAAAGTGTCTGCTGTACGTTCAGACGGCGTTTATGCAAGAATTATGAGCGCGCCTTTGGATAAAAAAGATGATATTTATAGGTATGGATTAATGATGCCATTTGAAAGAAAATGGGCTTGTTACAATGTTCCCATAAAAGCGAAAACGCCTGGTGGGTATGATGTTATTATGGCAAGCGGATTGCTTGGACATATTGCGCCAACGAAAGTGGACGAAACGCAAAAACAAAATATTCAGCTAATTTCAGACGACCAACTTTGGGAAAAAAGTGAGGCGGCAATTAGGGAATCGTTAAACTGTTTTATTGAACATGGAATTGATTTACCTGTTCAAGAGTATCTATTTACAATACTGCTTGCGAATGCTGAAAATCCATATATTATATTAAATGAGGGGTATTGTGGAGACGGTGGCATACCGGGATATATTTTTTCTTGGCTAGTTCCAAACGAATATACACTGGAACATCTTCCGGCAGCTTTGGCGCACGAAACAAATCACAATATCCGCTTTCAGTTTATTGAATGGAAAAATGACATTACACTTGGAGAGATGATGATTAGCGAAGGATTGGCAGAAAACTTTGCAACTTCTTTATATGGTGAAGATAAAGCCGGGCCATGGGTGACAAAAACGGATATGGCAACTTTGCGTGAACTTATCAAACCTATTATTCGGATTGAATTAAATGTTCAGGGATTTGAAAATCTCAATGCTTATCTTTATGGTGATGAACTGGCTAAGTTACAAAATTTTCCGCAAGTTGGCTTACCTTATTGCGCTGGATATGCTTGCGGCTATCACTTAGTAAAGCATTACTTGAAAAAAACGGGCAAGAGTGTGGTTGAAGCGACGCTTTTACCTGCAAAAGAAATTTTGGACGCCGCGGAGGAATTTTGGAATGACTAAAAAACCTATGTCTGTCCATGAAGTTGTTAAATTGACAGGAATTACCGCCCGCACACTTCATTATTATGATAAAATTGGGCTTTTGAAACCTACAATAGTAACCGAAGCAGGCTATCGGATGTATGACGAAACAGAGCTTAGCCGTTTGCAAAATATTTTATTGTTCCGTGAATTAGAGTTTCCTTTAAAAGAAATCAAAGCAATTCTTGACAGTCCTAATTTTGACCCATCGGAAGCAATTGCCCATCAAATTGAGCTGTTGGAATTAAAATGCAAACGCATAGTGGAACTTATTACCTTTGCCCGTGAAATTCAAAACAAAGGAGTGGCGACAATGAATTTTGATGTTTTCGACAAGAGCGAAATGGAAAAGTATAAGACGGAAGTTAAAGAAAAATGGGGCAATACAAAAGCGTATCAGGAGTACAGACAAAAGGATATTGCTCGGAATAAAGGCAGTTATAGCAAGATTGCAAAGGAATTGATGACAATATTTTCTGATTTTGGAGAATTAAAACATTTAACTCCTGATGCGGATGAAGTGCAAAAGAAAATCTTAGCATTACAGAAATTTATAACGGATAACTACTATGTATGCACCAATGAAATTCTTAATGGATTAGGTGAAATGTATGTAGGTGATGAACGTTTCAAGAATAATATTGATAAAGCAGGGGGAGATGGAACTGCTGATTTTGTCAAACAGGCCATTGTTGTGTATTGCAGTAAAAAGCAGGAGAAATAATGGAATGTTATCTTATAAAATTGCAGAGCCCGATATGCGGTTAGGCAAACAGTCTTTCCCGGAAGGCGCTGGCATTATCCTGCAAGGATTAATTCTCGGCATCCAGGACAGGGAACGGGATTTTGCGGTTGGAAAACTTATGGATTAGAGGTTTATTTAAAGAATAGGAAAGGCATAGGGAGTGTGGTATGGGGCCTGGGAGGATTTTGAAGCATTGCCTGGAAAGTTTGGAGGGGAATGTTCTTGTGGAATGCTGGGGAGAAAAAGGCATTTTTTATAATCCGGGTTATGTGTTGAAAAGTGGGATTTACGCGCTGACGGTTAAGGAGAAAGACGGGGTTAATGATAAAGGCTCTGGCTTAGACAGGCCAGGGGTTTACAGGGTAAATATAGGTGTGCGCAAGAATACATTTATGAAATTATTTGGTGAGACGCTCAAACGGCCGAAAAAGGGTGAGAAAGCGACAACAGCTTTTCAGGGTGAAAATAACATTGGCCATCTATAGCGCTTGACAATTTATGTGTTGTCATGTAAAATTCATTTTCAACTGGAATCTGTACTGCCGGTTTAGATTAGGAGGCATTATGAATATTGAACATTTGAAGGAGAACGGGATTGATATTGCAGTCGTTTCCGGTGAAGGGATGATAATTAGTGACACTCAGTCAGCTTTGGATTTGGCAATGACTGTGAAATATGAAACAGGCGCGGAGAGGATTGTAATTGATAAAAATGTGATATGTGAGGATTTTTTTATTCTTAGCACAGGCATGGCGGGTGAGATTCTCCAGAAGTTTATGAATTATCAGGTGAAGGTGGCTATTTATGGGGATTATTCACATTATACCAGTAAGCCGTTGAAAGATTTTATTTATGAGTCAAATCATGGGAAAGACTTTTTCTTTGTGGCAACGAAGGAAGAGGCAGTGCAGAAATTGACAGGGACACAGTAACAGGCATGTATAGGTTCCGGTTGAAAAACAGCGTTCAGGCTAAAACAGCGCAGAGGATATCTTCCCCTTAGATTTCCACATATATGAGATTAAGCGCTTTAAGAACCGCATGATGCAGGTAGGGGTGGAAACTGTCTGGCAGACGCTTGACGGCACGTTCAGTGAGGAAAAGAAAAAGATGAAGCGGATGAAGAAATGGTTTCAAAGGATATGTTTGTATTATGGCGTAACTGACGAAGATATATAAATGAGACAGAAAGGTATGATTTTCCCCAGTCTTTCTTTCAGTGCGTAATAATAACTCTTTTGATTCCATACTGTTTCCGTATTGCATCAATTTCATCTAAAGTAAACAGTTCTTTTCGCAGTGGGTTATTTTCATTTAATACAAATCCGCCTTTTAATATGTCGCCGAAAATTGTTAATAACTTATCATAATTCTATTTATATATCAAGAAATATAGTATTGTTTTTATGTTTTTGCAGTTCGTTTGTTTTGCCGGCTTTCATTTCCGGCAGTTTTGTTAGGCTTATATAAGCAATCGGAGCATTATCTGCCGACAGTCCCGCAGGGCGCAGGATATGGAGCGATAACAGACAGGGCGGCGGGATAGTCACCGCCGCCCTGACAATGCTTTATTTTGAAAAAATTCAAGCAAAACGAAAGAGTGTCTTATGCAATAGGGTTTGAAAAGGCTTGATTTTCAAGGTGTTGCGGACGCAAAAATCCATAGGACAAGGGTTATATGCCGCCTACTAACGAAAATGGCTTCTAATTGTCCACAGGCGCGTTTTGCGTCCTAAGGAAACCTGGGATGTCGTTACGGGCTGTTCTCCGTTTCGATGATTCCATAGGAAATGATGATGTTTTTCTCGGCAACAGGCGGCGATACGATTCCGTCCATAAAATACTGATACCGCTTCGTGCGGAAATGGAGGGGCGTTTCCTCCGGCGCATAAGCCCAGACCCTGCACGTCTTGTATTCCTGATTTTCAGATAGGTCATCGCAAACTGCCCGTATAAGAGCATCAGTGGCGGCAAAAATATCCTTGCCATACTCAACTCCCACTAATTCATGTTTTCCAAGATCCCGATCCACTTTTCCGGGCGCACGGTAAAGCACATATTTTTTCATGTCAAATACCTCACTTATGTAGCTGGCCTTTGGTCGTCCCTTTTATTTTAGTCCACTCCAGGCCATAAATCAATCCATGTTTTGACAGGCTGTTGCTTTTTATGCAGTCTGGCTGTTTATAATTTAGCTCAAGTAATTCATATAGTGTTCATTTGCTATGTTTGTATTCTTCGAGAAAACGAAATATAATATAGAATATTATATTGGAGGTGCATTATGGATTATATGACGCTTAAACAGGCAGACGAAAAATGGGCAAGGGATAGCGATTGGCAAGGGACAGCCTGTGAGGAAAATATTTGACAATATTACGGATATCGTCCGGAATAACTTGAAAGAAACGATACCGTGTGGCAGCAAGGTTTCCATAGCAGCCGCCTTGAAAAACAAAGGCGTGAATTCTACATTCCAAGGCTCAGCAGGGAGACAAGCCTGTATGGAAAGGCATCGGAAATCAAGCTGCGCAATGGAATGGCCCAGCCGGTTTTTGCCAGAGAGTGTGCTGACTGGATTAGGCGCAAAGCTATTTTTAAGTAACATGGAAACATACTTATTTACAGGCAAAGAAAGCCGGAAAGGCTATCGAAGAATTGCGCAAAGAAATGCGGAAGATATAGATTGAGAGGAGTTTAGAAGGAAATGGACAAGCTGAAAATGAAAACCCCCGACTTAACTCAGACTAACATTGAAAAGCTCGCCGCCCTGTTCCCCTCCTGCATCACCGAGGCCCGTGGCGAGGACGGCAAGCTGAAAAAGGCGGTCAACTTTGAACTGCTACGGCAAATGCTGTCCGACGTAGCGCTGGAGGGCGATGAAGCCTATGAATTCACTTGGGTGGGCAAAAAGGCCGCTATTGTGGAGGCCAACAAGCCCATCTGCAAAACCTTGCGCCCTTGCCCGGAGGAGAGTGTGGACTGGGACAGCTCCGAAAACATCTACATCGAGGGTGACAATCTGGAAGCGCTGAAGCTGTTGCAGGAGAGTTATCTGGGCAAGGTGAAGATGATTTATATCGACCCGCCCTACAATACCGGCAATGACTTCATCTATCGGGATGATTTTGCAATGAGTGGTGAGGAGTACAGCCAGGAAACCGGGCAGGTGGATGAGGAAACCGGAAACCGGCTGTTTCGCAATACCGACTCCAACGGGAGGTTCCACTCCGATTGGTGCAGTATGATTTATTCCCGGCTGATGCTGGCGAGGAATTTGTTGAATGATGCTGGGGTTATTTTTATCAGTATTGATGACAATGAACTGACCAGCTTAATTGACATTGGGAAAGAAATTTTTGGCTTTGACAACTATATAGCGACATTTGTGTGGGAGAAACGCAAAACGAGAGAAAACAGAAAAATAATATCTGTCCGGCATGACTATATTGTTTGCTTTATCAAAGCATTTGAACAGCGTGCAAATGCCATTGGACTTGAAGATATGAATGATGAGGCTATTGACAGATATAAGAACCCTGACAATGATCCTAGAGGTGTTTGGACATCCGTTCCTGCTATTGCACAAGGCGGGCATGGAACAAAAGCTCAATTCTATACTCTAACCTCTCCCAAAGGATTAACCTTCGATCCGCCTTCTGGCTCATGCTGGAGATATACGCAAGAACGCATGCAACAAGCAATAGCCGATAACAGAATATGGTTTGGAAGCGATGGCGCTGGAGTTCCTCGGATAAAAAAGTTTTTGTCTGAAGGGAAGCAGGGGCTTACACCAGAAACGCTCCTGGCTGCCGAAAAGGTAGGGACAAATGATTCGGCAAAACGTGAACTGGTTTCTCTATTTGATGGAATCGCTGTATTTGAAACGCCAAAACCAGTTTCTTTAATCAGATATATACTAAGCATCTGCAATAGGGCGCAAGATGGAATTTTCATAGACTTTTTTTCCGGCACAGCCACCACCGCCCACGCGGTGATGCAGTTGAACGCCCAGGACGGCGGGCACAGGAAATTTATCATGGTGCAGTTGCCGGAACCCTGCGATGAAAAAAGCGAAGCGTACAAGGCGGGGTATCCGAACATCTGCGAAATCGGCAAGGAGCGCATCCGCCGCGCCGCCAAGAAAATTGCCGCAGACAACCCAGGTAAGCCCTTTGACGGTGGTTTCCGCGTGTTCAAGTTGGACAACGCCAACATGACTGATGTGTACTACTCCGCCGGGGAATACGACCAGGGTATGCTTGACCAACTGGTAAGCAACATCAAGCCAGACCGCACCGATTTGGATTTGCTGTTCGGCTGCCTGCTGGAGTGGGGACTGCCCCTTTCCATGCCCTACACCTCCGAGAAAATCCAGGGCTGCACCGTCCACACTTACAATGACGGCGACCTAATCGCCTGCTTTGACGAGAATATTCCCGATGCGGTTATCAAGGAGATTGCCAAACGCCAGCCTCTGCGCGCTGTGTTCCGGGACAGCGGCTTTGCCGACAGCCCTGCCAAGATTAACATGGGTGAGACATTCAAAATGCTGGCTCCGGACACTAGGGTGAAGGTTTTGTAAGGAGGGGAGCGCATGAGGAAACAGGAGGTGAGGAGTGATGAAAATACAGTACCGACGCCAAAAATTTCAGGCGGACGCCGCCAAAGCGGTAGTCGATGTCTTTGCCGGACAGCCATATCTGATTCCCACCTATAGGATGGACAGAGGCAGTGGCAACTATCAGATTAGCGTCACCGAAGAACGGGACTTTACAGGCTTCAGCAACCAGAGAATTGTGCCGGAGTTGTCCGACCAACGAATACTGGAGCAGTTAAATAAGATTCAGCGCCTTCATCAAATTAAGCCGTCGGATAAGTTGGAAGGGCGGGAAAATGGATACAACCTCACCGTTGAGATGGAGACCGGCGTTGGCAAAACCTACACCTATATCAAGACCATGTTTGAGCTGAATAAGCGCTATGGCTGGAGCAAATTCATTGTGATTGTTCCCAGTGTGGCTATCCGGGAGGGCGTGTATAAATCCTTTGAGATGACTCAGGAACATTTTGCCGAGGAGTACGGGAAGAAGATACGCTTTTTCATTTACAACTCCGCCCGGCTCACCGAAATCGACCGCTTCGCGTCAGACAGTTCAATCAATGTGATGATTATTAATTCCCAGGCGTTCAATGCCAAAGGCAAGGACGCCCGCCGGATTTATATGAAACTGGACGAGTTCCGCTCCCGCCGGCCTATCGACATTATTGCAAAAACAAACCTGATTTTGATTATTGATGAACCGCAGTCGGTAGAGGGTAAGCAGACGCGGGAGCGGCTGAAGGAGTTCCACCCACTTCTGACCCTGCGCTATTCCGCTACGCACAAGAGCGACAGCATCTACAACATGGTGTTCCGCTTGGACGCTATGGAGGCTTATAACCGGCGGCTGGTCAAAAAAATTGCCGTGAAGGGCCTTATCGAATCAGGCAGCACAGCCACTGACAGCTTTGTCTATTTGGAGAGCATTAATCTTTCCAAAAGCGACCCAACTGCCACTTTGCAGTTCGAGGTGAAGATGGCTAACGGCGTACTGAAGAAAAAGAGCCGAATTATCAGAATCGGCGATAACCTTTATGACTATTCCGGTGGTCTGGAGGAATACAGAAACGGTTTCGTGGTCAAGCAAATTGACGGACGCGATGACTCTGTGGAATTCCTGAACGGTATCAAGATTTTCACTGGGGATGTGATTGGTGGGGTGGATGAGGATGAGATGCGCCGTATCCAGATACGGGAAACAATTCTTTCCCATATCCAGCGGGAGCGCCAGTTGTTTTACAAGGGCATTAAAGTTCTCTCCCTGTTCTTTATCGACGAGGTGGCAAACTACCGGGAATATGACTCAGCAGGCCAGGCGGTCAACGGAAAATATGCCACTATGTTCGAGGAAGAATATGAAGATGTTCTAAGCAGTATGCGGCTTTCCATTAGTGAAGAGGAATATATCCAATATTTACAGTCTATCTCTGCGGCAAGGACGCACGCCGGATACTTTTCCATGGATGGCAAGGGTAAAATGATAAACTCCAAGGTGGTCCGCAAAGAGACAACTTCCGATGATGTAAGCGCCTATGAGTTGATTATGAAGAGTAAGGAGTTACTGCTGGATTGTGACCCGGTTCATTCCCCTGTGCGATTTATCTTTTCCCATTCCGCCCTGCGGGAAGGCTGGGACAACCCGAATGTGTTCCAAATCTGCACTTTGAAGCAGAGCGGCAGCGATGTCCGCAAGCGTCAGGAAGTGGGGCGCGGTCTGCGCCTATGCGTCAACCAGAACGGCGAGCGAATGGACGCCAATGCGCTTGGCAACGATGTGCATAACATCAATGTCCTCACCGTCATTGCCAGTGAGAGTTACGACTCTTTTGTCAAAGGTCTGCAAACAGAAATGGCAGAGGCTGTCGCTGACCGTCCCCGCGCCGTCACAGTCGAATTGTTTGTCGGCAAGGTCATCAAAGATGAGCAAGGCAATGAACAGGCCATCAACCGGGATACGGCCTCCGCCATCCATTATGACATGATTGTCAACGGTTATATCGACCGTAAAGGCGCACTGACCGATAAATATTATGAGGATAAGGCAAACGGAGAAATTAAGGTTGCGGAAGAAGTCGCCGATTTCGCCGCTTCTGTGCTTGATATCATAGATTCTGTTTATGACGGACACAGTATGCAGCCGGAGAACGCCCGCAGCAACAATGTGGAACTGCAAGTGGATGAGGACAAACTGGCTATGCCGGAATTTAAGGCGCTGTGGTCAAGAATCAATGCCAAATCCGTCTATGTGGTAGACTTTGACACCGAAGAACTGATTCAAAAAGCCATCATCTCCCTGAACGGCAAACTGCGTGTTTCCCAAATTCACTTCCAGGTGGAAACCGGCATCATGGATACAATCAAATCCAAAGAAGAACTGCTTTCCGGCGCGTCCTTTGCGAAGGAAGAATCCGGCAGCTATGGGGTGGCCGCGACGGCAAACTCCAATGTGAAGTATGACCTGATTGGAAAGTTAGTGGATGAAACGGGGCTGACCCGCAAAGCCCTTGTGGCGATTTTGAAAGGCATTCGGCCATCCGCATTCAACCAATTCAAGGATAACCCGGAAGAGTTCATCGTGAAGGCGGCCGCTTTGATTAACGATGAAAAAGCCACAGCGGTAATCGAGCATATTGCCTACGATGTTCTGGATGACCATTACGGCACAGATGTCTTTACTGCTCCAACCATCAAGGGCAGGCTTGGCGTAAACGCAATGAAAGCAAAAAAGCATCTGTATGACCATATCGTTTATGATTCGACTGGGGAGCGGGATTTTGCCGCTGAGCTTGATACAAATACAAATGTGGCGGTCTATATCAAGCTGCCGGATGGCTTTTATATTGCAACGCCAGTAGGACATTATAACCCGGACTGGGCGATTGCTTTTTATGAGGGAACCGTTAAGCACATTTATTTTGTGGCAGAAACAAAAGGCTCTATGAGTTCCATGCAACTGCGGCTGATTGAGCAATCTAAAATCCATTGCGCAAGGGAACACTTCAAAGCTATTTCAGGCGATAATGTGGTGTATGATGTGGTAGACAGCTATAAATCGTTGCTGGAGAAGGTCATGCGCTGACAGTTTCTGCTTGCTGGGGTAGCGCCACAACCCCCTTGAACAGCCTTGTGGCTGGCTGCTTGTGCATGAGAATGGGAAGAAAATCCTGCATTTGGGTTTTGTCAAATCAGAAAGTGGCAAAGACTTTTATCATTGCAATTCTTTTATGGCGACTTATCGGAATGACCGTGACAGGGATTCTTTTTTCGTAATCTGCCACACCGTTATGAGATAACAAAGATTGTATGGGAAAATAAGGGCACAAAGCATAAAGAAGTTATTTACCAAAACATGGCCCCTTGTTCTCAATATTTGCAAGGTAGGGCGGCGAGATAAACATTTCGTCGCTTACTTTTTGCAGCTTTCCTTGTGTCCTGTCCGCGCCGCCTTTATTGCTTCCCCCAAAGCTTTAAAGTCGTATTTCGGTATTGGTCTTTTTTGCCATATTTATTCACTCTATTACATTTTATTACAATAAGCTGGCGCTTGCAAAGCATGGCAGCGTTTGTTGTTCACTTTTCCCTTAAAGAAAGGACGGGCGAATTATGGAATATATGTCTTGTCCCGAAGCTGCGAAGAAATAGGGCATTTCAGAAAGACGGGCACAGAAACTTTGTGAGGACAATCGAATACCGGGCATTTCAAAAATGGCTATATGTGGTTGATGCCAAAAGACGCAGAATAACCAACAGACAAACGAATAAAGAAGAAAAAACTTTGACTTTTACTGATGCAACCGTAATTGCCCGTAGTAGTTGCGGCAATGTAATAGGTTCTTTATAGTAGGTAAGTATAATTATTGTTAAAATATATCTCAAAGGAGGTTCATTATGCCATTATCAAATAAAATATATGAATTAAGAAAGAGTAATGGAATGTCGCAAGAAGCATTGGCTGAAAAAATAAATGTTTCAAGACAATCTATTTCTAAATGGGAGTCTGGCGAAACAGTGCCGGAGATTGAGCGCATAATAGAATTAAGTAAAGTGTTTAGCGTTTCAACAGATTACCTTTTATTGTCTGGTGAAGTAGAAACTTTGACAAATCGAACAAAGCAGTTAGAAAAACAACATGAGGATTTGCAGGAGAAAATAAAAAAAGAGCATATTAAAAGTTTCCGCATATTAAGTAGTTGCTTCATATATGCGATTGCATTAGCAGTTTTCTTTTTCCTCCAATTGCCACTGCCATATCTTGAGCCATTTGGAAATTCTCTGTCAACAGCCTTAATTGAATTAGCAATAATTTTCTTTCTTGCGACTGCTATTGTAATAGGGGTAAATTTACAGATAATTAAAAAGAGCCTGATTACAATATTTAATAATGAGGATAATCAAGATGAAAATAAGAAATGTAATGACAGGAGCTGAAAAAATGCGGATAGCACATGTTTTTTCTGCAATATGCGCTATGTTAGCAATACTTCTATTTATACTATTATTTTACACCCCATTGTTTCATCCAGGACGCATTTATTATGACAATGACTTACTTCTTAATGCACATGATAATTATCAATGTTCTGCAACTTATGGAATGTCAATAACCCCTAATCACGAGAACAAAATCTCATCCGAAAATTTTTCGGGTATGCGAACAGTTTATGCATTTGTTTTAAACGTGGATACGCAGATTTCAATTTCGTGGGATATAAATGTAAGGAAATTTCAAAATAGTTTTAGTTGATTTAGAAAATTCAAAAATAGAAATGGTAATATGCGATGGAACAGATAGCAATAGTATAGAGAACTATGAGTTGTCTGCCGGAGAATACCGAATTAGATTTGTCGGAGATAGAGCAAACCTAAACGGAGACTTTTATATTTCACAGACTAAATAGTTCAATCTGACTGTGCTGCAATAGAACGGAAAATAAAAAGAAACGTTGTTTGGCGGCAGAGTTTTCACACACCTAATAATAACAATAGCCTGATGGCGGTTTTGAAAATCAAAACCGCTGTTTTCTTTTTCAAAAACTTCCTTTTCAGATTGGTGTTGCCGAAAGTGGCTTCGCCAAACCATTCGTTAAAATATCCAAAGCGGACAATTATTCATTGGTGATGACTGCTCAATAAGCTGGAATTTATTTTTGTATTTGTTCCATAAGAAAGTTTATATTTTCTTCTATGGGTTTTGTTCCGTTAATTCTTATGATGGGGCAGCTTAAAGACTGTATCCATTTTTCAACGGTATCTTCAGCTCTGGATTTGACCAAATCAAAAAATCGTTCTTCCTGTTCATATAAATCCCCGCCCAATAACATTCGATTGCCAAATTTCTGAAAGGAACGATTTTTAACTCGTTCTATCCGGATATTTTTGGGAACATCAATCAATACGGCATATTGAAAAAAGGGATAAATAGCTTCTCCATAATCGCCCTTTACAGACGCAAAAACATAATTTTGATGTTTTTCAATCTCATCAAACAAAAGTCTTTCAACCTCTTCTCTAGTACGTGGAGCGGCATAAATATAGGTGGGGTTTGTTTTAGGAAAATACAAGTCTTCATTATCTATAAAATAAAAATGCAGTTTCTGTGCAAGAGCCTTTCCCAGTGTACTCTTTCCCGAGCCGTTTAAACCGCATATCAAAATCCCTGTTCCCATAAGCTGCTCCCTTAAATTCCGATTGTGATTTGATGAATTTCAAGGGAAATATTAGCTGTTGCATTTTGTTATTAAAATACCCGCTAACCCTTAAGTTTATCGCAGGTGAGCTTTCCCTTAAAGTTTCCCTTGTGTTACAGTTCTTTTTGGTTCAACCCATCTGCAATCAGCGCCGCATTGATGTTTTCCATATTTGACAGGCATATCAATTCATTTATGCTCGCATAATCCATGATATTACCCTTTTTATCAGGATTCCTATGCCGCCATTGTTTTGCCGTCATGCCAAATAGCGCCATATTCAGCGCATCAGCTTCTGATGCATAAATAATAGAAGTCTGTTGTGGCGTAAGTTTTGGCGGAATGAGATTGGCTTTGATTGCATCAGTTATCTATGCCGCCTACAATTTTATTAACTTGCCATTATCAAAATAATAGATATCTTCTCTCTTATATCCATATTTTGAATCAGGAATACTGATGTGCGGTTCAAAGGTAAACATTTCGACATCTGATAATCTTTTATGGTTTCCTTTTTCGGTATATATCCTATCATTTTTATGTTTCGCAATAGAATGTCCAAGGTTTCCAAGAAAATCCAAGTTAAGAAATCCTTTTTTCACTATTAAATCATTCATGAAACAGTATAATTCCTCAAATGTCATATCCGGCGTTGCTATATCAATTAGAGTTTTATGCAGATATTTTTCCATCTGCAATCCTCTCCTCCAATCGTCCTTTTTTATTCTATCAGTTTCATCACATAAAACGCCATTCTCAAATACAAGCGTTCTTGCATAATCTCCCCAAATGTTATTCCTTTGAGGACTTAAATCAATCGTGATAATATCATTTTCCTGTATGGTTCTATCCGTCACGTTATAATCTTTGCCTGATACAGAAACAACAGTCTCATTTCCTGCAAAAACAAACGCGCCAACATCCCAATACCAAAAGGAATCCGCGCCATTTTCCAGCAGATAATTTTCACACAATGCTTTAATGTCCGGTAGATTCATCCCAACTTTAATCATACCGGCTGCATACTTTATAGTTGCCCGATTTAAGTTTTGCATTGCAAAATACAAGTCAAGCGTTTCCTTTGCCATGCTATGTCCATTGAATAAATGCTGTTTTATCATCACTGTTATACCCTGCCTTTCTGTAAAAATCCAATGTGCTTTTTTTCTTAGAGCCTGTGAGCAACATCATTTTATAGCAGTTTTCTTTTATGGCAATCGCTTTTGCGTAATCTAAGCACTGCGTTGCCAGTCCTCTTTTTCTAAACTTTTCATCAGTTATTACATTTTCAATAAAAGCATACGGCTGCTGGCTGTGAGTCAGGTTGGGAATGATGACGCAGACACAGGAAGATACAATTTCTCCATTTTCTTCCGCGACAATTACGTGATGATTTTTATCCTGAAAAATATCATTCCAAATCTGCAAAAGTTCAGCCGTTTTTTCCGGCATAGGATTATCATGTAGCTGCATATACAATCTTAATAAACCGTCTAAATCCTTTTTCAATATTTCTCTAATCATATATGGAATCCTTTCTTATTATTCGTTTCTTTAGAATATCTTGGTTTAAAATACAACAGCTACTACTCCATTGGGAATTTCTTTATTATTCCGATTCATCCAGACAGTAATAATATTTTCTCGTCTATAATACCACATTCTTTGATATTTATCATCAAAAAATTATAATGTATGGCAAAGATTGAAAGTACCTGCCCCTCGGTCTTTGTTTTCAAGTTCGGCTTCTAAAGCATTGCATTCCCTCCAAGCGTCAAAGATAATCCGGTTTTGGCGGTTCAGTTCTTTATAAATTTTCAGCAGTTTAGAATATGCGGCGGCTTCAACAGACATAACAGGCTTTGGCAGTATCTGTGAGGTTTCTTGCTCTGTTGTCTGCGTTTTGGGCTGCAATTTTCGTTGTTGTTTCTCAAAAGACTTTGCTGACAATTCCCTTGTTTTATCTAATGCTTTAGAAATCTCATAATAATACTTCCCAGTTGTTCCGACTGACTGCCGAATATATCAAAGCATTCTTTGATGCGGTCTGTGAGATATTCCTTTTTATGCGGCGTGGTGAGCAGATTATTCCACTATTTTTTGTAATTTTAGTAATGGCCTTCTCAAAAACGGTCAACGGATATATAATGTATTTGTATTAACTGTTACGGTCAATAAACGCTTCTTACAAATGTTTTCCGAAAATAGCTACCCCAAAGCCCCAATGTCAGAAATAACAAACAAGAGCGGTATTTCAAAAGCAATGCTTTTTCATTAGGAGTATATTATGGAGCGGTTCCAGAAATAAAAAATTTCATCCAAGAAAATTATAATGATGTCAGTAAGGCGAGTGAAATGGCAGTGTTTGAGAAAAAGGTTTATACGCAGGAGGTGTGAATAAAATGCAGCATAAAACAGTTTTGGCACAAGGCGGAATTGTGCATTATTGGATTATTAGAAATAGAAATTCATCACACTGTATTGTTTTTACGCATGGCGTAACTGCAGACCATACGATGTTTGAAAAGCAGATACCCTACTTTTCCGATAATTATACAATTATTTTATGGGATGTTCCTATGCATGGATTGTCCAGGCCATATCAACAATTCTCTTATCGGGATACCGCAGAAATATTACATCGTATATTGCAGAAAGAAAACATTGAAAAAACATTTATAGTGGGAATGTCTATGGGGGGATATCCAAGTCAACATTTTGCGGCTATGTATCCTGATATGGTAAAAGGATTTGTGGCATTAGATACAACGCCGTTGGGGCTTAAGTATTACTCAAAATCAGATTTGTGGTGGCTGAAGCAAGTTGCTCCTATGGCAAAATGTTTTACTGCCAATCTTTTGCGAAAGAGCATGGCATGGTCGGTATCGGAGAGCCGTTATTCCTATCAACAAATGCTGTCTATGTTAAAGCCGCTGTCTAAAGCAGAAATTATTCAACAAATGCGCATTGCTTATGAATATTTTATAGTGGAAAATAAAGATGTTGTTTTTTCATTCCCGGTATTGATATTGGTGGGTGATAAGGACAGCACAGGCAAGGTAAAGGTATATTGCATGGAATGGGCAAAACAAACAGGTTATCCTTTGCATTTTATAAAACAGGCAAAGCATTTTGCCAATGGGGATAATCCAGAGCAGGTAAATAAGGAAATAGAAAACTTTATTATCGAAACCGTACACCAAGAAAGGAAAAATTATGCTGCACTATGACGAATATGGAAGCAAGGAAAATCCGACTATCCTGCTGTTGCATGGGGCGGGTGCGCTTGATACATTTTGCGGACAGTATTGCTTTTCTGATAACTATCATCTTGTTGTGCCTCACTTAGCAGGTGCGGGAAAGGCTGCTGCTGAGATTTATAAGCCAGAGAAGGCCGTCGAGGAACTTTTTACGCTCATTAAAACCCTGCATAAAAAGCGGATTGGCGTAATCGGCCATTCGCTTGGCGGTCAGATTGCAATTATGCTTGTCAGCAAGCGGCCCGAATTATTTAATTTTGCCGTATTTTTAAGTGCATGGGTAAATCCCAAACCGAAAACAATTTGGATGTACTGTTCTCTTGCAGGATTATCCGCCAAAATGCTGCATTGGAGATGGTTGGCGCTGCTTCAAGGAAAGTATTGGCATTACACCAGAGAACAAGCGAATAATCTGGCGGAATATTTAAAACAGATTACTCCACAGGTGTATCGCTCTTTTTTTGCCAATACATTAGATTTATCAAAGTTATCGGAATATCAAGCTGTAACAATACCTATGTTAGCTATTTGCGGGAGTAAGGAAGTGAAAGATATGAAAGTTTCCCTTAAACAGCTTGCTCAAAATCCAAACTGCCGAGCGATAACATTACAAGGAGGAAACCACGACTTTCCAATGCGAAATGCCAGGCAACTTAATCCAATGCTTAAACAATTTATAGTGGAGCGCTTATAAAAGAGAAACCATATGGATAGGTTGTCCCGTTTGTGGCGGAAAGACTCGTGACAGGCTTAGATAAGAAGATGCAATTTTGAAAAACTATCCTTATTGCCAGATGATGACAGCATTAAGCTTTTATAAATATGATGTGGCAGTTTAATGCAGTAAAGAAGAAGACAGGGCCTGTAAAGAAGTTTCAGAGCTTATTGTCTGCGGGCGACAGGTATTTTTGCACATGGAGGAAATGAAAAAAGCATCCGTTTCCAAAGGGGGATGATTATGAGCAAGTCAAAAGAGAGGTTATGGAAGCGGGGTATGATGGCAGACAAAATACAATTTAAACAATATCTGACGCGGGTTAAATGCCAGCGTCAGTGTTATAAAGAGGAAACCATGGGCTCCATCCCCCCTATTCCCTTTTATATTCTAAAAGATCTCCCGGTTGACAATCAAGAACATTGCATATAGCTTCTAAAGTTGAAAAGCGAATTGCACTGATTTTTCCTGTTTTCATTTTGGACAAATTTACATTCGCAACGCCTACTTTTTCAGATAGTTCTTTTAAAGACATTTTTCTGTCTGCCATAACTCTGTCTAATCTCATAATTATTGGCATATCATCACCTCACAATGTTTCATCCGATTCTTGTTGCAGATCACATCCATAATTAAATATTAGAGAAATGCAATAAATAATTACGCCTATTATCAATCCAATTGCATTAACTCGCCATGTCAATGCTCCAATAGTATAGTAATCCACCAATGCATTAGAATAACTTCCAACTATGCTCAAAAGAACAGTTATTATTGCAATGCTTTGAATGCGCGCTGTATTTTTACGTAAAAATGGAGTGGCGCCATTTTTTATATCATCAAAAATAGTGTGAATTATAAATATCAGTGTTGATACAAATAATGTATCTATTAGAGCAAAGGAAAACATGGTTAAAAGCGATTGTGGAGCGATGCTTATGGTGGTTCCATTTTTCGCAGTGACTTCAAACGCTGCAAGAAAAGATGATTTCGTATCTTCCCGTGAAAACATTAAAATACCGATTGCGACTAAAACTAAGGCCATGATAATGATGGATGCAATAAATGCCAATTTGAGAATGACTGTGATTTTTTTACTGGCGTTTCTAATTTTTTCTTGACTAGGTTTCATTTCCTTTACCTCCTATATATTCATTATATATCGAAAATAAATGTAAGTCAATTATTTTTATATGATTATCATTAATTTGTTTATGAAATAGATAATGAATGAGAGGAGGCATAAGTCCTACGTTTCTCTGTGGAATTCATAAGAGCTGGAAAAGCCGCCTGGTAAGGGCGGCAGGTGGCTCATTGGGACAAATAAATGTCAAATCCACGGAAAATGGCTTGGATGTTTTAAACCGGCACAGTTGAGGTGACTTTCGCCTGGGGGCGTTTTGTCTGGCAGGCCGTTGGAGTTAAGCGTTGGTTGCTTCGCGTATCAGCGCATAATTTCTTTGCTGTTTTCAAACGCCTGCAAATTTATCATAGCAATTATTTGGTTTTGCATAACTTCAACGGTTTCAATTCTAATCCTGCCAATGTTGTTTCTTATCTTTTCAAAATCTATATCCGGAAACATTCTTTCACAAAAACTGTTTGTTTCAGGAGACGCTCCCATTAAAGCTATTACAAGTGAAGTGACGTCAAACTGTTTGAATGCTTTTTTCAATTCCTTTTTAGAAATGGTGGAAATCTGCTCAAAATCAGATATCCTTTTTGGCTGTATCTTGGGTTCTAATATGTCATTTATCGTGATGTCATATAATTTAGAAATTTTCAATAAAATCTCCAAGTCGGGGATAGCCATTCCCGTTTCCCATTTTGACACCGCCTGCCTTGATATGCCTAATTTTTTTGCTAAATCATCTTGTGTATAATTGTGGCTTTTACGCAGAAATTGTAAGTAATTCGATATAATCTTCATATTCATAAAAATTTTCCTCCATATTGCCATTATAAGGCATACGAGAAAAGGAATAAAGAATGGGACAAGAGCTAAAAAGCAAAAGTCAGTTGCATATCTGTTTTCAATTTTTTCAACTTTGTTTTTTGCGTGTGTTTGTGATTCGGTTTAAGCTGGATTTGAGCGATTTTTGTCAGATGGGAAACTTATGGTAAGCTGGCAGGGAACATGGAACTGGAAAACATTCAGAAAGACTATTTGCCGCAAATTACTATTGATTGTGTGCAACAGGGAGGCTTAGCTGGACAGGACAGTGGTCAAGGTGGATAAAAGATAGGGACAATAGCTGTAAATAGAATTTATTTTCTATTGTAGTATATGTAAATTAAGGTTTGTGTTTTTATGTATTATAGTGATTCAGAATCTATGGAGTCAAGGAAATTAAGAGACAGGAATAAAGTATGCCATTGGAAATCTTATTTTTCTTCATCAATATATTCCATGATGTCTGAAACGCCACATTTCAAAAGTTTACATAATTGATTAACAGTATTCGTAGAGATACTGTTGCCTTTTTGGATGGAGTAATAAGTAGATCGTGAAAAACCCTGCTTTTCTAGTCGGTAGGATGTTATTTTTCTTTTTTTCATTGTTTCGAATAATGGGGAATAACTTATCACTGTATAATCTCCTTTTCGTAATCTTATTTCATTTTATGCTTTTAAGTTTTTCTTGACTATGTGTGAATATACGAGTATAATGATGTGTATGAATATTAGTACATAAAATAAAAAGGTAAACTTTATTTTCTAGTAAGAAGGATATGGAGAAAATTTTGATTCATGAAGGAGGGTAAGAAAAGAACAGTGGAAGAGCGTAATTAGAAAGAAAAAGTTTGTCTGCAATACTTTTCCGGCACATGGAAAACGCACGCTCTATGATATAGAAAGGTGAAATTGTGGGAATATGGAAAAAAAATATTCATACTTAGTAAATTGTGAGGAGAACAGAGCTTTATTACAAAGGAAGGATAAATGTGATAAATATGATTATATAGCGGCAGTTGCATGTGGAGCTATAGGTGGAATAATAGATATTTTTATGGTAGGTGCGCCAAAAGGCAGTACACTTGTAGCATGGACAGAACAACAAGTGGATCATACAGTGATGGTATTTGCGCGAAAATTGGGATGGAATCCTAGGGAAAATAATTTGAATAATGTAAATAGTGCGATTGGCTTTTTGGAAGGATGTTTTAAGGTGAATTATGATCAAAGAAAACCAAGTGATGTGAATGATTTATTTAATATTGCGCCAGGTACGCATCATATGATGTCGTTGGCGCACTCACCGGATGTAGTGGGATTATTTTTTTCAATATTGAATCAATTTACATCTACGTCATCATTTATTGTGGATGGACAGTTGGTAACAATTGCAAGTGATACATTTGAACTTCGTGGTGGGAATTTCATTATGAAAATAATGTGTGGCATTGCCAATTGGTTTGGACATTTGATGTCTGACATTGCAGGAAGTTCCGGTTCACATGGAAGGGGGACTGGTATAGTAATGCCACTATATGAGTTTTTTGGATTTTGTAAATTTGGAAGTTTTTCAACAAAAAATGGGACAAAGGATTTGGCAGAAATAGCAATGCAGGCATTTAATCAGGGGTATGATCTGAGATTTGGTTTGTCGCAAATGATTCCGTTAGCAGTAACGGAATTAAGTATTCGGTTAATTTGGGCGTTAAAACAAAGGTTTCGATATCATAAACCAATAAAAGAATGTATTCCGTCAATGAAATATTTTGACTTACGAGTGATGCTTTTGGTTGGTGATGGAACGCTTTGCGTTATAGACGGAATTGATGCAGGGTTGAAATCGGGTGGTGACTTTGTAGCCTTCTTTTTGAGGTTTAACTTAGTAGCTTGGTGTAGATTTGTAACATTAGTATTGAAAGAAGTATTTATCAGAGTAGGTATAGTTGATGCATTACAGATGAATCTTGAGGCTTTTAAACGTGTTAATGAAGCGTTATTATCATACTTAAATGAACTTAAGCGGATTGATATTGAATTATTTCAAAAAGAAACTGAAAAATATAATCTAATAATTGGAATTTTCTGTTCGGCAAAATCAGAAGAAGATTTCAATGTGATGGTTTTAAATGCTTATAAAGAATTTGGAATGAATAAACCATGGCAAGGTGATTTCAATGAATTTATGTCAGACAGAGGCAATAAACTGGTATATGAATAATGTTTATGTGTAATCAATGTGGAGAATGTTGTAGACGCTTAGAACAATCGGCGGTATATGCTGGATTGAATCGTGGAGACGGTGTGTGCAGATATTTAAGAGGAAATATCTGCAGTATATATAAGGGACGTCCATTGTTGTGCAGAGTGGATGAATGTTACGAAATATATTTTAAAAACCAATATAATTATGAAGAGTATATAAAATTAAATCATGAGGCATGTGATTTATTAAAAAGAGAAAAAGGAGGAATATGAAATGCCATTACCATTTATTATTGGAGGACTTGCAGTAGTGGCAGGTGCGGCAGGGATAGGAACGGGTATCCGGGGCGGAATGAAAATGAAAGATGCGAATGATACTATGAAATCTGCTCAGGAAAAACAGGAGAAGGCAGTTGACAGACTTAAGGATTATAATCAAGAGACTACACTTACCATGGACGAGCTGGGAGAAAGGGAACTTAGCATACTAGTGAGTTTTGAACGCTTTTCGGATTTAATTGAGAAAATTCAAGGCCGCCCAGAATTTAAAAAGTATTCAAAGGATGGCATTGATTTGCCAGAGTATAAGGTAGAAGAATTGAAAAAAGTTTCAGCAGGGGCAGGAGTATTGCTTGGCGGAATATCAGGAGCTGTGGCAGGTACGGCAGGTGGATTTGCTGCTGCAGGAGCTACAACATCTGCAGTTATGGCACTGGGAGTAGCCTCAACAGGTACAACAATATCATCTTTAAGTGGGGTTGCTGCAACAAACGCAACTTTAGCAGTGCTTGGAGGAGGACCGTTATCCGTAGGAGGAGGAGGTATGGCTTTGGGTAGCGTTGTTTTGGGCGGCGCAACTTTAGGCGTCGGGTTACTTATTGGAGGAATTATTTTTAATGTAACTGGTTCGAAACTTGCAGATAAGGCAAGTGAAGCGTATTCACAAGCTTGCAAAACGGATGAACAGGTAAATAAAATTACTTGGTATTTGCGAAAGTTGAGAATGGCTGCTAAAAAATACCAAAAAACGTTAATTGAGGTAGAAAGACAATATCAGAAACGGTTAGAAATGCTTGACTGTATGGTAATATCTTCCGAAAAAACAGACTGGAGAGACTTTTCTAAAACAGAACAGAAGATGACAGAAAATTTGGTTCTTTTAGTTGGTTTGTTATATAAGATGTGTCAGGTAAAATTGGTATTACAGGCAGAAGACAAAGATGAAATAAATACAATAAATAAGGAGGAAATGGAACAAGTAATACATAGCGCAAAGGATATTTTGGAAAATGAATTGAATGATAATGTAGCTTGATTATCCTTTGCTGTCATTTAGATAAACGAAATTTTAACCATAATATGACAATTTTAAATCCCGTACAGGCGTGAAAAATAGTGTGGCATTGTTTGTGGATTTGGTAAAGAACGTTTCTTTTTTGGTAAGAGTCAGGATATGAAAACTCTTATCAAAAAAGAACATTTTCATTGTTTTTCTGGAAAAGTAAGGATTTTTAAATCGGTAACAATTGAGTATATTAAGGCATATGATTTTAAACGGGAGTGTAGTTTATTCCACAGAGCAAACAACCGAAATGCAAGTCTGAAAAATTCATAATTTTATGGACGGGAAGAGCGTGAAGCCGTTTTTTCTTTTTATATTTATGGATGTTTGAAAGTAGTCAGCAAAGTGAATAATACACAAGCAGTGGAAGCGGAATTTTATTTATTTGACTTGTCAGGTATTAAAAGGAAAAATATCAGTCAGGCTGACAGGATGGAAAGTTAAAAAGTGTTGCAATTATGGAATATAGTCTATAGAAGCGGACGCAAGATACCAGAAGAGCCACTGATTGAGGACAGCAGGGAGGCTTAGCTGGACAGGACAGTGGTCAGGATGGACAAAGAATAAATAAAATATTCTATAGCGGTTAAAAATACGGCATATATTTTATTGGCATAGGGTGAAGCGTCCAATATGCGGGCAAATCATTTATTTTCTGGCGAAGATGGATGGTATATGATATAATAATAAAAAAGGGATGCCGGGAGGAATATTTATACTTTTGAATATTTCTGTATGGAAGACATACCCATCTGTAGAATATTCTGGAGTCTGCGTGCCGGAACAGGCAGGATTGGATGGGGAGAAGATTGTGAAAATAAAACTCCCTTTTCGGAATTGTGTAGCCACTGAAAACGAGCCTATAAATATACATTTATAATGAATAAAAATACGTTCTGACTATTTTACATACATTGAAATATGCAGTAAAATATAGTATGATATAAAAGATTTTTTTGAGGAAGATAGCCATGAAAAAGAAGATAAATCAGATACTAAATATTACCATGGGTTCGTTTATTGGTGTGTTCATTGGCTCAGGACTATATAAATACTGGCATTTTAGAAAATATCCGTATTTATATGCTATGCAATCTGCTCCATGGTATACTAGCATTTTGATAAATGGATTATTAACGCTTGTATTATTGGCAGTTTGCATGATAGTAAAAGTCATTCTTATAGAAAAGATAGGGCGGAGCCAAAAAATAGCTTTGATTTTAGGAATTGTTTTTCTGACTTTAACATTTATAGGTGGTTGTTACGCGCTTGATAATCAAGGACAAGTAAATGCCGGATATGCAGTTGTACCGGGAATTTGGGCTATAATATGTTTCGGATATTATCGAAGAGGAAAATAATATTCACCAAAATTTTCCGGATAAGCAGTGGGAACGCTTTTCCGTAAAGGGAGAAATAAAAAAGTATGTTATGATTTGAATCCGGCACAGGGTTCATATACAAAGGGGCTTATATGAAAGAAGCAAAAGTACAGTGGCATCCGGGCTTTGTGGCGGCTATGGGCCTGGAACTGGCAGGGAACAGGGATGACTTGATATTTGAAAAGGAATATAACTTAAACACGAAGCCGCTGGAAATTGATTTGCTGGTAGTCAGGAAACACGCCTCTGCGTCTATTTCCAATGAAATAGGGAAACTTTTTAAGGGACATAATATTATAGAATATAAATCCCCGGAAGACCATCTGGACATTGATGCCTTTTATAAATCTGGGGCATATGCAAGCCTTTACAAATCATATGGGAAGACGGTGGATGGAATAAAGGCGGACGACATAACGGTATCCATTGTGAGGGAAGCGAGGCCGGCCGGACTGTTCCGGTATCTAAAGGGCCATGGTTATCCAATGTCTAATCCTTACAGAGGAATCTATTATATAGAAGGGAAGGTTTTATTCCCGACTCAGATTATTGTTACAGGGGAACTGGAAAAGGAAGGGCATATCTGGCTTAAGGCGCTGTCAGGGAAATTAGGGAAAGAGGACATGCGGAATTTATTGGATGGGGTAAGCCGCCTGACGGAAAAAATGGATAAGGAGTTGGCGGACTCTGTTTTGGAAGTAAGTGTAGGAGCGAATAAACGAATCGTTAAAGAATTGATAGGAGATGATAATATGTGTCAGGCGTTAATGGAGATAATGGAGCCGCTCATGCAGCAGCGCGATGAAGAAAATATTGAAAAAGGGATTGAAAAAGGGATTAAAAAGGGGATTGAAAAAGGGAAAGTCTATGGGATGGTATCGGCCTATAGGGATTTGGGAGTGCCGGAAAATGAGATATTGAAGAAGGTGCAGGAAAAACTCCAACTGTCCCTAGAGGAAGCGAAGGAATATCTGTAGAATATCCTGGAGTCTGCGCGCTGGGACAGGAAGGATTAGATACGGGAGAAGATTATAAAAAAGTATGCTACCGTTGAAGAATTATTGATAGGAGATGATAATATGTGTCAGGCGTTAATGGAGATAATGGAGCCACTCATGCAGCAGCGCGATGAAGAAAATATTGAAAAAGGGATTAAAAAAGGGATTAAAAAGGGGATTGAAAAAGGGAAAGTCTATGGGATGGTATCGGCCTATAGGGATTTGGGAGTGCCGGAAAATGAGATATTGAAGAAGGTGCAGGAAAAATTCCAACTGTCCCTAGAGGAGGCAAAGGAATATCTGTAGAAAAATGAATGGTTAAGAAAGGGCATTTTTGTAGATGGTACGAGATGCCCTTTTTATAGTTTATAGCGGTGGCTATATGAATGGGATGGACTATTCTGAAAAGTATATAGAATAGCTTAGGATTGCATTTAGCAAAAAGTTATCCCTTTTTATGGATTGTATCAGCCACTTGCAGTTCAATATGGATGTGGATTTAAGGCACTGGAAAGTTTATGTGCGGAAAGATGCCAGGCGCTGGAAAACATATACAAGATCAGAGAATAGGATGAAGAGACTATGGAAATGCTGTAAAGGAATATTAGTATCAAGGTTAATGGAAAGGCTGAAAAATACTGCAGGGGCATTTTTAGCCCTTTTCCAACTGCACATTGAAATTGAGGATAAATCGGTTATGATAAAAAAGAGGAGGATCTGCTGCCTGAGAAGGAATATAGCTTGAATGCAAAACCATTGGAAATTGATTTGTTGGTAATAAAAAAGAACCCCGGTATTTATATATGAGGGCTGATTAAAATGAGAGTAATAGGCATTGGAAAACAAGATTTTGAAAAAGTTAGAATAACCAATAATTTTTATATGGGAATGGTGGGAATTTGATGATGATATGACACAGCTTACCAGGCCGAGAAGGTTTGGAAAGTCCCTTGATATGAGTATGTTGGAGAAATTCTTTTCCGTTAATTATACGGACAGAGGTGATTTATTTGAGGGGCTGCTTATATGGGAAGAAAAATCTGCGAACGGGAATTATAATTACAGAGAATTACAGGGAATATATCCGGTTATTTCTTAAGTTTTGCGGATATCTAGGAAGCATATTTGAAGAGGCGCGTAAAAATATATAAGATTATCCAGAGGATATATAATGAATTTGATTTTCTGCTTAAGAGTGATGTGCTGAATGACAATGAGAGAGAATATTAATGATAAAATATATTGAAAAAGGAATTAAAATGGTTATAAGAAATTAAAATTTGATGATTCGATTCAGACTATGGATGAACTGAATGTTGAATTCTTTTGTGAAGTTTTAAGGACAGATTTTAAAGAGTACCAGTATATTTTATTTACGCACGAAGAAAATTTTCAGATTAATTCGATATAAGTTTGAAAAATATGGTCTGCAAAACCGACGTGTATGTTCAGGCTCCGTAAAGGTATTCTGACGAGGAAAGAAGGTGTAGGATATGAAAAGAGAAGAATATATATCTGATGAGACAGTTATCAAGCGTGCAAATGCGGCAGTAAGAATTGAGTTAGAGAAGAACAGAGCATTAGGAATTCCAACGGTTATATATGATAGGAAAAGCCAAATCATATATCGGGAAAATGAGGATGGAACCCGAACGGAGGTAGGAAAAAGGATGAGAAAGGAGCGTTATGGTGAACGAGTTTCAAAAGAATCCTGAGATCGTTGTTTTCGCAGGTCCGAACGGTTCTGGTAAGAGTACGTTTACACAATTGCTAAACCTCCAATAGACTATATAAATGCAGATGAAATTAAGGAATACTTAAAATGTTCCGATTTAGAAGCGGCGCAATTGGCTGAAAAACAGCGGTAAGAGCATATGGAGCAGATGAGGGAATTTTGCTTTGAAACGGTGCTGTCAACAGAACGGAATTTAAAATTGTTAGAAAGGGCAAAGGGAAAAGGGTACTTTATACGTTGCTATTATATTCTTACAGCGGATCCAATGATTAATGTATGGCGTGTGAAGGCAAGAGTAGAATCTGGCGGGCATGATGTACCAGAAGAGAAAATAATAACAAGATATGACAGGGCGCTGGCTTTGGTTAAGAATTTGATTAAGGTTTGTGATATTTGCCATATATATGATAATTCAGCCGGCAGATCATTTCGGATATTTAAGAAGAGAAAAGAATTGATGTATTTTGATGAATGTGATGACTGGTATTTGGGGATACCTGCGCTTTGACAGGTGTTTCTGATATGCAAAAGAAAAATCTGAATTGAGCAGAAATGTAAATTTGGGGAGTGCAAAAGAAATTTTTAAATATTGCAGTGCTATGATAAAATTTTATAAAGATTAAAAGTGAAGAAAGAGCCTAGGCATTGAAATGCAAATATTTCTGTCAAGGCTCATTTCATGTGTAAACCTTTATAAATTCATCATAAATATTTTTTTAGATGTAACTTGAAAAAAATAGAAATCACAGGCTTATGGTTGGAGATATTGACATAAAGGAAGGCATGATTGAGGTCAACCATACGCTGGATTATTATAACCATGCAGATAGCGGAAGATATTTTAGTATCCATACGCCTAAAAAAGAGATGGGAAAAGGTTAATCTCCATGCTGAATGAGGTGAGGGAAGTATTTTTAGTGGAAAAGCGGTATCAGGAGATGAATGGGCTGGTATGCAAAGCGGTAGTGGATGGTTATACGGATTTATATTTATTAACCGTTTTGGAAATGTACAGCATCAGGGGACTTTGAATAAGGCATTGTACAGGATAAAGATGGTAATCGTGAGAAAGTATGGCATTACTGCCGATGAGGCAAAAGAATGTTTTATATAAAATATTGCAGGTTCAGGAATTGAGGAATCCAGATAAAGGGGCACGGGGAAGTGGATAGTTACTCCGTATTTCCTGCCAGCCAGAAAAGTACGTCACAGGAGAAATGGCAGGATATGTTATATTGATTTTCATTTAGTCACGCCTAAACGGATTTCCGGCTTTCTTCTGCCTTGTAGATTGCATCCACTGCTATTTTATTGAACCGTAATTCTCTTTTCTGTATTTGTCGCATGTTTTCCCGTCGTTTATGGCCTGCGACAAAATTTGTGGCATTAATGGAAAAATGGATGTGCAGGCGGCCGTTTTCCCCGGGAGGGCAGTGGACATTATAAGTCACTTGACAATGGTCTATCTCATAAAAATCATAGGCCATTTCTCTTGCGATTTCATCAATATCCAGATTGTTTTCACGTATGAGACGTTCGCCGTCCTTGGTAAAGGAGAAAAATTTATGGTCAAGATATCTGCCTGGGTTCCCTTTTCGGGTGCGGAGCTGCTGGACAGCCGCGAATTGGTTAGCTATGTTTTTACTACCGGGGAATTCCATGACCCCTACCCCTCCGGATGCAATTAAATCATCTTTTGGCTTTTTGCCATTGCGGTTTCCGTAGTTTATGACATTCTTTATATCAGACTGTTTATGATAGCGGCCACGCTGCGCATTGTTTTTTTAAAATCCCATAGATGTTGTTTCCATATACTATTCCTTTCTTCCAAAGTGGGAGATATATTGGTGATAGAGTAAGTAGACTTCTTTTGTCAATGTTTCATTCCCGCTTTTTTCAATTTTGTGGTAAATTTCTTTAAAAAAGTTAATAGTGTCAATAATCTCTGGCAAGTAGCAGTTTCTTTTGGATATAACCGCTTAAAGTTTCATTTTCTGACTTAGCATTCTTTATCTGAAGATATGGAGAAACGCTATTATGACGCTCCTGACTTAAAGGATATGGGGAAAAACGCATACCGTTTCATTAATGCAGTGTTCGGTTTTGCGACCCATGCAGACCCGCTGCGTCGGACAGAGAATTACAAGGAGAACTTGTTTATTAGAACGATGGATGGCAATGCGATGATTGATAAAGCATATCAGCTTGTGGGGACGGTTCAAAACTGTTGGATTTATCAATTATTTATATCATAAGGCATATCACAGAGGACGGGGATGGATGCAGCGTGAAAATTAATGATGGCTTAATGGAGCTTTACGGAGTAAGCAAAGCGCAGCTTTATGCGCAGGCTATGCATAACCTGGAAATGGATGGGTATCACTTTTGTGAAATGAGCGGATATATGAGGCAAGCATTGTGCGGAGGAAAAGACAATTTTCCTGCCAGATTCGGACGACATAGACCAGGCAGAGCTGGACAATATGGTGGCTGAGGTGAATGTAGCGTGCGTAGCGCAGGAAGAACGTCTGGCAGACCACAGTTATTATTATGATGCGGGAACAGGCGAAATGAGAATATGCGCATTATGACAAGTTACCAAAGGAAGGGTGCAAAGACATGGATAAAATAATAAAAGCTATTGTGATTGGAGCTTTGACAGTAATTATTACAGTATTGTCCCAGGAAGGCGAAGAGTAGGGCAAAACGGTGGAACTGGCATAATTGGGGACATGGCGCCCAATTATGCCTTTCCTCTAAAGAATACAGAATATGAGTTGCATAGCAGCATTTATTTTTTGGATATATATTTCATTTTGGAATGGCATATGATATGGCATATATGAGATAAGTAAAATGCAAAAAGGAAGTTAGATGTGGAAGCAGGGGTAAACCTTAAAGCAATTCAGCATGCGCTTGGGCAGAAGGGTTTTTCCACGGTTATGGATATTATGGGGAATGAATAGTGCAGGGGCGTATGGAAGAGAAACCATGCGGCCTTTTTGTATTTCGTTAGAATCATAAATATAACCAAAGAATAATGAAAAACAATTATCTTGCATACAGAAAAATAATCCGGCCGGAATAGAAATAATGCAAAATTTATTCCACAGAGCAACCAAAACGCTAATCTGAAAAATCCATAGCATCATTTTATGAACATGCATACGGGAATTTTATTTATTTGACCTGTCGGGTATTGGAAGGAAAAATATCAGTCAGGCCGATGGAACGAGAAGTTAAAAATGCGCTGTCAATTGTGGAATATGAGTCTGTAGAAGCGGACACGAGGTGAAACAATGCAAACGAAAAATATAGAATATGACAAGCAATATGCAAGTAATATGAAAGTAAAAGGCGCTGGAAGGCGGCATATGAAGGAAATACGCAAAGATGCAGACTATGGCGGCAGGACAGTCCGGGTAATCTTACAGTTCCCGGACGAGCCGCAGGATGCTATGATGATCCAGGAAGCAGTGAAGTCAATACTTATGATGGAACTGGAAGAGCAAATCAAAGGGGGTTCAGTTAGAAAGGGGAGGGAAAAAGAATATGATAATTTGAGCAATGATTAAATTGCGGCAAAAGGAGTGGCTTTTATGCAGAAGAAGCAGATTGTGCGTATGCTTTTGAGAGTAAGTTCCAACCAACAGTTAGAAGCGGACGGTGACTTATCGGTACAGCGCAAGCTTGTGGCGGATTATATTGCCAGGCGTCCGGACTGGACATTGGATGAGAAAGAATACTTTGAGGGGAGTAAGAGCGGGTATAAGACTGCGGTGAGTGACAGAGACGCGCTGCAGGAGGCGTTGGAGGACGCTAGGAAAAGAGAGTATGACATTTTAGTCGCCTATAAGGATGACAGGGTTGGCAGGCGCATGTGGGAAATTGGCGCTTATGTTATGACTTTGAAAAGTTATGGCGTGGACATTTATACCGTCAAGGATGGTTGTATTTCGCCGGAAGACGATGATATAATGGGACAAATGATTCTTGCGCTGCGGTTTGGGAATGCGCAAAAAAGCAGTTCGGACACCGGGATGCGCGTAAAAGATACCGCACAAAAATTAGTGCAGCAGGGAAGGTTCATGGGAGGGACTGCGCCATATGGCTATGAACTTGTCCTGTCAGGAGAACTCAGCAAGCATGGAAGGGCGCTGCACCGGCTGGAAATTATCCCGGAGCAGGCAGAGGTAGTCCGGCATATTTATGACTTGTCATTAAATATGGAATTCGGCTCAGCGAAAATAGCCAGGCTGCTGAATGAGGATGAATATTATAAGACAATGGCGCCCAATGATGTATGGAAAAGCGGCGCCATTACCAGCATTATAACCAATCCCTTGTACGCAGGGTATATGGCATACAAACGCAGGGAGCGTAAAAACGGCAAGCTCCACAGGCTGGACAGCGCAGACTGGATCCGCTCCAAGGAAGCGGACTTAAACCTGCAGATTATTGAAGGCGAAACGTGGGACAGGGTGCAGGAAAAGCGGAAAAAACGCGCGGATAAATATAGCAAAACGCTGGATGGGAAAGGCGTCAGGGTGATGAGCAGGAATGGCGGCAGGCTGTCTTTGATTGATGTGGCTTATTGCGGTTATTGTGGGAGGAAACTGACGAATGGGACGAAATACAGCTATTGGACAATGAAAGGCACCGGAGAAAAGCGGGCCAGCAGAATCCCTATTTACCGCTGCCAGAACGCCCAAACGGGAATGCCGCATGATAAGGCGTCACAGTTTCGGGCGGATAAGGTGGAAAAAATTGTTTTTGACAGTATTTTGGAATATATCCAAAATCTGCAGGAAAAAGAAGATATTTTTGAGGTGATAGAGAAAAACCAGGCTCAGGAAAGGAAAGCCCTGGAAGGGGCAATCAGGAAGCTGCAAAAGGAATTAAAGAAAACAGCGGACGGGATTGCCACAATGGAAGAGCGTATCCCGGAGGCGATTGCAGGCTCCTATCCCCTGTCTATTGCAGAGCTTGCGTCCGCGATACGAAAGCAGAAGGAAAAGGAAGAGGAGCAAAAACGGCTTTTAAGGGAAAAGAAAAGCTCAATAAGGGAAGCGGCGCTCACCGCGGATGAGTGGATGCAGTTAAAGGCTGAAATGCCTACCTGGCAGCAGGTTTTCCGGAATGCGGATACGGAAACGCAAAGGGCGCTTGTAAATAAGCTGATTGACAAGATAGAGGTGACGGAGGAACAGATTGTAATCCGGTTTAAGCTGAATTTGAACGATTTTCTGCCGGATAGAAAAAAGCGCCGTCAGAAAGGCTTGGAATCCAGAGGTATGGAGGAGGCTTTATCGCCCGGTGGAAAATTACGAAGCCGAACCGGCATGGAACATAAAGAGCCGGAGGATGCCTTTCTGCCGGATGGGAAGCTGCACAGTCAGGCCTGCATGGAGCATGGAAACATAGAAGCAGAAAGCATCCCGGAAGATTTTTTACCACGAATCAGTGATGGTTTCGGGGTACCGGAACCAGGGCTACAATTTTACCATAACCTCTTCCACGGCATATGACCAGAAATGGATGCGGGGAAGGAATATATACAATAACATTGATTACCTGGTAGACACAATATTTGCCAACTATTTATCACGGCCTGGCGTGCGTCAGCCAATTTTCACTTCATATTGTGATGGACAGAGGGTGACTTGCAGCGGGCTTAGTCAGTGGGGGTCAAAATATCTTGGGGATGAAGGATATTCTGCCATTGAGATTATCCGGTATTATTTCGGGAATGATATGTATATCAATTCTGCGGAAAGCATTGCAGGAGTGCCATCCTCATGGCCTGGGTATGACCTGACAGTCGGAGCGTCCGGGGATAAGGTGCGCCAGATACAGCAGCAGTTAAACCGCATTGCCAAGAATTATCCGGCTATCCCGGTGATTACGGCGGACGGAATCTATGGCAACCGGACGGCGGAGGCAGTGAGGGCTTTTCAGCGTATCTTTAACCTGCCCCAGTCAGGCGTTGTGGATTATCCCACTTGGTACCAGATATCCAATATTTATGTAGGCGTGTCCAGGATTGCAGAGCCAGTTTAAAGGAAGCGCAGGATGGCGCGGATGGCGGAAATGGATTTTCAGTGACATTCCTGTCAGAATCTGTTATAATGGCAGCAGCAAGGGAAAGTGTGGAGGCATTTTTTGCGGAGGCGTTGGAAAAGCGCAAGGGGCGGAAAGGACAGGGCTGATGAAAATGGCAGGCGGACTGGAAACAGCAAAAGGATGGAAGCAATGAAAGGAAGGAAATGGCATAGGCGACGAAAGCAGTAAAGGATGGGAAGGGAGAAAGAAATCAATGTACATTGGAAAATCAGGAACTCAGAAAAAAAGCAAGCCGGCGAGATGGAAGCGAATGTTGAGAAAAGAAGTGGAAAGGACGATACGGGAAAAGGCCAGAGTGAGGAAAATGCGGGAAAAAATCCACCGCAAAGCAGTGAAAGCCAGGAAAAAGAAAGTAGAGAAGAATCTAGACCGGATTCTGGTAGGAATCTGCTTCCTGGTATGTCTGGCGGCGGCTTTGGCAGAGGCGAGGGAAAACAGGTAGAATGGCAGACATAAGAAAACCAGCCCTGGAAGAATGCCCGTATTCCAGGGCATTCTTCCAGGCGCTTAATCCAAGTCCAGCTTCTTTGCCAGCATATATTCCGAAATAAAATACAACCCGGCACAGCCTGCCAGCGTCAACAGGATGCTGCCGACTAGAAGCGTATAAAGGTAAGGGAATAAAGTATCCGAAGTAATATAATCATAATAGCCAAAAGTAACGATGCTGATTAATATGGTGGAGCCAAACTGTATTATGACATACTCTAAAATATACCAGAAGATGGCGCCCATAATCTTATGCCGTGGGAACATTTGCCCAAGCGAAATCGCTGCATAGATTAGCAGCATATTAAAAAGGGAAGAGCTGATGATATACAAAAAACCTAAAAAGGCAACAGCGAATGGGTGGAGTCCATAATCCGCAAGCAGAGCCCAAAAGCCATCCCATACATATGGAATCCAGGAAAAGACAGTCACAACATCCAAGTCAAGGTAAATAAATTCCCCTGCGGTAAGAAGGATTGCCACACTGGAAAGGATAACAAAACCGGTAATCAAGTTCCATAAGGAACTGACCAGCAGCTTTGACAGGATGATCAGCCGCGGCGTTACAGGGAGGGTGTTGGTGAGGTAGCCTTCATCCGTATAGATATTTTTGTAAAAGCGGATAGCCGCATAAACGCTGACGCCAATGGAACCGGCGAAAAGGGCAATGTAGTAAAAGAACAGGGAAGTGCCAAGCAAGGCTTCTATCGGGCTGGAGTCTATCGTCCATAAAGGGGAGACCATGGACATAACGCCAAGTAAAGTAAGGATGCCAATTCCCAAGTTGATGACGGCCGGAACTTTCCAAAAAAATTTCCAATCATATTTTAGTAATTTTTTTAACATGCGAATACCCTCCTGAAATATGCATCTACCGATTGGCCATACTCTTCGCGGATCTGGTCTACCGGCATATGGGCAAGAATCTGCCCGTTCCGCACCAGAACCACTTCATCCAGAATGTTTTCAATATCCGTAATCAGATGGGTGGACAACAGGATGCTGGAATTCCCGTTGTAATTTGTAATAATGGTTTTTAAAATATAATCCCGCGCCGCAGGATCTACGCCTGCGATTGGTTCATCCAGGATGTAAAGGTCAGCGTTGCGGCTCATAACCAGAATTAACTGGACTTTTTCTTTGGTGCCTTTGGACAGTGTTTTCAGAGGGGCGGTAAAAGGGATAGTCAGGCTGCCCAGCATGGTAAATGCCCTGTCCCGGTCAAAGTCTTCATAAAAATCGCAGAATAAATCCACGATGTCGCATACTTTCATGCCATTTTGAAGGTAAGTCCGCTCAGGCAGATAAGCGACCCGGGCCTTGGTGGCCGGGCTGGGTTTCTGGCCGTTGATGAAAATGTTTCCGGCGGTGGGCGTAAGCAGCCCGTTTATCATTTTAATCAAAGTAGACTTACCGCTTCCGTTCGGCCCTAACAGGCCAATGATTTTGCCACGGGGAATCATGAGGTTCATGTTGTTTACGGCCAGGGTATTTCCGAATATTTTAGTCACTCCCCGGATTTCTGCTAATGCTTCCATTTTATTTAACCTCCTCGCTTGCATGTTTGACCAGTATTATGATTTCTTCCTCTGAATAGCCCAGTTTTTTCATAATACGGAAAAAGTTCCGGATATATTCATCGGCAAGTTGTGTGCGTGTCTGCCGGATTAAAGTATTGTCCTCCGTTACCATGCGGCCGCTCGTTCGCTGTGTGTATATAAGTCCGTTCCTCTCCAGTTCGGCTAATGCTTTCTGCATGGTATTGGGGTTGACGCTTGCTTCAGCGGCCAGTTCACGCACGCTGGGGAGCCTGTCCCCGGCACGGTACTGGCCGGAAATGATTTGCATCTGTATGATTTCCACTAATTGTGCATAAATAGGCTTATCTGCATCCAGATTCCATGCCATGTGATCCTTCCTTTCCTTTTACATTTCCTTGCATAAATTTTACCATATGAGTTATTTTTACTCTATGATACTAATTCACTATTTGATATGATTTTATCGCATAGCGGATATCATCTCTTAGAGTCGAATTGTATTATTTAAATAATACAATAGGACATCTGGAGAGATTTGTCAAGGGAGTTGGGGAATTTTCCTGAATAAATCCGTAAATATTTTCTAAAACTTGCTATTTTACACAAAAGGCAATGTTAATTACCGCCGATTGTTTTCTCAGATTGCATGATAGATAAGGCGCCTTTCAAAATGATAAAACCGGAAACCGTATTTTTCAAAGGATATGGTAAATTATGGGATGCTGTGTTATCATAACAGGAAAGACGCATACCATAATAGTGGGCTTTGAAGATAAAAAAACAGATGTGGGAACCGGAAACAGAATCTGCCAGTGAACAAGAGCCGTGAACCCCTTCCATGGAAGTGGGCTTTCGTATGGCAGATGCAGAACTGGAATAAAAAGGAGGAGCATTATGAAGGTTTTAATGGTCAATGGAAGTCCCCATGCCAAAGGGAATACGTATATCGCCTTGCACGAAATGGAGCAGGTTTTTGCCGGAGAGGGCATTGAGACGGAGATTTTGCAGGTTGGCAGCCAGGGAATCCGGGGCTGTATTGGCTGCGGCGCGTGCAAGACAAAAGGAAAATGCGTTTTCGACGATATGGTGAATGAGGCTGCGCCGAAATTGGAAGCCTGTGATGGCTTAGTGGTGGGCAGCCCGGTTTATTACGCGTCGGCCAATGCTACCCTGGTGGCATTTCTGACCAGGCTGTTTTACAGTACGTCTTTTGATAAGACAATGAAGGTAGGGGCCAGTGTGGTTGCGGCGCGCCGGGGTGGGCTGTCTGCCGCTTTTGACGAATTGAACAAATTTTTCACCATCGCCGGTATGCCGGTGGCGTCGGGCCAGTATTGGAACAGCATCCATGGAAGGCTGCCCGGAGAGGCGGCGCAAGATGTGGAAGGGCTGCAGATTATGCGCACTCTGGCAAGGAATATGGCATTTTTAATGAAGAGCATAGCGCTTGGCAAGGCAGAGTATGGCATTCCCCAAAAAGAGGCGGCGCAGCAGATGAATTTTATCCGTTGATGTTTATTTAAAGCAAACCATGAAAGGAACTTACTGGCATGGTATCCATCAAAGATGTGGCGAAACGTGCGGGAGTGGCGATTTCCACCGTTTCCAAGGTGTTAAACCATTACCCAAACGTAAGCGAAGAAACAAAGCAGAGAGTGAATGAGGCAGTGGAAGCGTTGAATTTCATGCCCAATTCCGTAGCGGCAGCGCTGTCCTCCAAGCAGTCCGGCAGGGTGGCGCTGCTATTGAAGCTGAATAGGAAGACGCAGGCAAGCGATGAAATTAATATGCAGTACCTTTCCGGGGCAATCCATAAGGCAAAGGAGCTGGGCATGGACGTGGTTACGTTCTTTTATTCCATGTTTGAAGGAAAGTCGGAGGAGGAAATCACCAGGTATCTGCTTTCCCAGAGTATCCATGGAATAATTATTTATGGAATGTCCAGAAGGGATAAGGTGCTGCATAAGCTGATAGATTCCCAGGCATTTAAGGCAGTGGCGGTGGATACGCCTGTTTTTAACGAAAGCACGTCCTCTGTCTGGATTAACCAGGAGCAGGCGCAATATGACGTGGCGCGCAGGACGGTGGAGCAAAACGGGAGCAAAAGCATTCTATACATTGCCGGCAGAAGGGACGGCTATGTCAGCGGGGAGCGTTTAAAGGGAATTCAGAGGCTGGCAGAGGAGAAGGGACTGAAACTGCTGGTGCGCAACGGGGAAAGTTCCGAACTGCGGGCCAGGAATATTACATTCCAAAATGCAAAGAATAAGGATGCGGTAGTGTGCGCCTGCGACCTGATGGCAATCGGCGCTATGCGGGCTTTGACGGAAATGGATATTTTCCGCCCAGTGTGTGGGTTTGACGGCATTATATTAATGGGGTATGCGGGGAAGCAGATGAATACCGTCAGGCAGGATTTTGCGGGGATTTCCTCTGCGGCGGTGGAAGAACTGCACCGGCTGATGGAAGGCGGGGAAGGCAGGAACCTGGTGTTGGGTTACGACTTGGTGCGGATGAAATATTTGGACATTATTTGTTAAATGTTTACAAAACGGATGAAAAAAACTGTGTATTTTGCTGATTGAAGAAAACGTTTTCCTATGGTATTTTACTGTACAGGGCAGGGGCCTGACCGTATATCATAGGCAGGAAATTTCTGGCAGGATACGGTATATGTAAAGGGATACCGGATAAAATGCAATATATAATAAGGGGGTTAGATATTGCACGGACAGGGGATGGAAATAGAAAGGCAGAAATAAAAATCAAGGAAAAGAAAGGAAAAGAGAGGTAGAAAGAATGGTACAGCAAGCAAATATGCAGCGTGATGTATTAGTGACGAACCTGGAACAGCAGTTGGAGGAAGTGGCGCAGGGATTGTTTGGAAGGAAGCTGGAAGGGCTGGACGACAAAGAAATATATGTGGCGCTGCTGGAGCTGACAAAGAGGCTGATTGATGTTTCCGAACATATTTCCGGTGAGAAGAAGATATATTATATTTCAGCGGAATTCCTTATTGGGAAACTGCTTTCCAATAATTTGATTAATCTTGGCATTTATGATAAGGTGGCGTCCATTCTCCAGAGCAAAGGGAAAGATTTGGCAAAGATTGAAGAAGCGGAACCGGAACCGTCTCTTGGCAATGGCGGGCTTGGAAGGCTGGCGGCGTGTTTTTTGGATTCCATCGCCACTTTGGGGCTGCCTGGTGAAGGGATTGGCTTAAACTATCATTACGGCCTGTTTAAGCAGGTGTTCAGAGACAGGCTCCAGACGGCAGAGAAGAATGACTGGATAGAGGAACGTTCCTGGCTGCGGAAAACAGACACTTCCTTTGACGTATATTTTGGGGAAAAGAAGGTGACGTCCCGGTTATATGATATTGATGTGGTAGGATATGACAATGGGGTAAACAAGCTGCATTTATTTGATATCGAATCTTTGGATGAGAGTATGGTAAAAGAGGGAATTGACTTTGATAAGGAAGCCATTGAGAAGAATCTGACGTTGTTTTTATATCCGGACGATTCCGACGAGGCAGGCAACCTGCTGCGCATTTACCAGCAGTATTTTATGGTAAGCAATGCGGCGCAACTAATCCTGCAGGAGATGAAAGAGAAGAAATTCGACTTGCGCAAGATGTATGACCATGCGGTTATCCAGATTAACGATACTCATCCGACTATGGTGATTCCGGAATTAATCCGTATTCTTGTAGATGAAAAAGCGTTTACTATGGATGAAGCGATTGAAGTGGTAAGCAAAACCTGCGCCTACACCAACCACACAATTCTGGCGGAAGCTTTGGAAAAATGGCCGTTGGAATATCTGGAGAAGGTGGTTCCCCAGCTTGTGCCGATTATTAAAGAGCTGGATAAGCGGATTCAGAAGAAATACGATGACCCTAAAGTGCAGATTATTGATAAAAACAATACGGTACACATGGCGCACATTGATATCCACTATGGTTTTTCCGTAAACGGCGTTGCGGCGATTCATACCGAGATTCTGAAAGAAACGGAGCTGCATCCTTTTTATAAGCTTTACCCGGAGAAATTCAATAATAAGACAAATGGCATTACATTCCGCAGATGGCTATTGTCGTGCAACCATGAACTGGCGGACTTCCTGTCAGAAACCATTGGGGACAGTTACAAAAAAGATGCGGATAAACTGGAAAAATTATTGGATTTTGCGGATAACCAGGAAACGCTGGATAGGCTGGCAGAGATAAAGATGAACAGAAAGAAAGATTTGGCGGCATATGTAAAGGAAAAAGAGGGCGTGGAATTAAATCCGGATTCCATTTTCGATATACAGGTGAAGAGGCTGCACGAATACAAACGCCAGCAGATGAACGCGCTGTATATTATTCACAAATATTTGGAAATCAAAGGCGGTAAAAAGCCTTCCACGCCGTTGACGTTTATCTTTGGCGCGAAAGCGGCTCCGGCATATATTATCGCAAAAGATATCATTCATTTGCTGCTGGCATTGGAGGAGATTATCAATAAAGATCCGGAAGTCAGCCCTTATATGAAGCTGCTTATGGTGGAGAACTACAATGTAAGCTATGCGGAGAAGCTGATTCCGGCATGTGATATTTCCGAGCAGATTTCCCTGGCTTCCAAGGAAGCTTCCGGTACAGGGAATATGAAATTTATGTTAAACGGCGCCGTGACCCTTGGCACTTCGGACGGGGCAAATGTGGAAATTCACGAGCTGGTGGGCGATGACAATATATATATCTTTGGGGAAAAGTCCGAGGAAGTAATCAAACATTATGAGAAGAAGGACTACATTTCCAAAGACTATTATGAGAAAAGCCCGGTAATCAAAGAAGCGGTGGACTTTATTGTCAGCAAAAAAATGCTGCAAGTAGGCCATAAGGAAAACCTGGAGCGGCTGTACAAAGAACTCCTGAACAAAGACTGGTTTATGACTCTGCTGGATTTGGAGGACTATATTGAGGCAAAAGACCGGATTTTCAAGGACTATGAAGACAGGCAGAAGTGGAAGAAGATGATGTTAGTGAATATTGCAAAGTCCGGCTTTTTCTCTTCAGACCGTACAATTGCGGAGTATAACAGGGATATCTGGAAACTGAAATAAATATGCACACAGCGCCCCGATTTGTATTGGGCTTGGAAGCGGCAGTTTTTTGAATGAAAGGCGGCGGGAGTGAATCCTGCCGCCTGTTCTAATTCCTGCCGTTTTTTAATGTCTTCCATTCCTTTGCAGGAGATATTTTCCAATCCCTTTCCAAGATAGGCTTGACAAAAGTATAACGAAGCATTATACTTTAAACGTCAACACTATGTCATACATTAGGAGGATGAAAATATGATACAGCAAATATCCGATGCCGAACTTGAGATTATGAAAATCGTATGGGGGAATCCAGAGGAGGTGACGTTGTTCCCTTATATTATGGATGGATTGGCGGCCAGGGGTAAGCCGTGTCAAAAGAACACCCTGATTGTGTTATTGTCACGGTTGATGAACAAGGGTTTTTTAAGCGCCAGGAAAATTGGACGCCGCAACGAATATGCCACACTCGTTTCCGAGACGGAATATCAGACAGCGCAGACGAAAAAATTCCTGGATAAGATTTACGAAGGGAGCGCAAAAGGGCTGGTTTCCAATCTGATTTCGGGCGATTTGCTGGCGGATGAGGAATACGAGGAATTAAAAAGGCTTTTGGAGAAAGGGAAAGAGTAATTATGAATGCAGTTTTGAAAATTTTCCTCTCTATGTCTTTTTCCGGTGGGCTGCTTATCCTGGTTCTGCTTTTGGGGAAACGGTTTTGGAAAGATAAAATCAGCAGACAGTGGCAGTATTACATTTGGCTTGTTATTGTTTTGCGGTTACTGCTTCCGTTTGGGCTGGAAACGACTTTGTTTGGAAAAACTTATCAGTCTATTGACCAGGCAATGGCGCAGGCGCAGCCTTTTTTGCAAAAGAGCCTCCTGCCCAACGCTTCTGGAGACGGTTTTGCCTCTGATGAGGGGAACGGGCCAGACAATGAAAAGGAGAATAGCCTGGCAGAAGATTTAGAGACAGTCCAGCCGCTTCAAGACATAGGCGCCATGCTGACAGAACATATCTGGGTGGTTTGGCTGATGGCGGCATTGGGGCTGCTGATACGAAAAGTGACAATCTATCAGAGTTTTATCCGGTATATCAATGCTGCATTGGCTCCGGTTTCTGACCTTGAGTCGTTAGACAGACTTTGCGCCATTGCACAGCGGGCAGGCATGAAAAGGCCGGTAGAGCTATGCGTCAATCCTTTGATTTCTTCACCGCTGCTGATTGGTTTTTTCCATCCGTGTATCGTACTGCCAAGCGCAGACATTGCGAAAAAGGATTTTGACTATATTGCCCTGCATGAGCTGACGCACTGTAAGCGGGGGGATATGTTCTATAAATGGCTGGTACAGGTTACGGTCTGCCTGCATTGGTTTAATCCGCTTGTGCATCTTATGAGCCGGGAAATCGCCAAAGCGTGCGAGTTTTCCTGCGATGAAGCAGTCCTTGCTAAAATGGGGCGCGATAACGCACAGGATTACGGGAAAACTTTGCTTGACGCTATGGCGGCAGTTGGAAAATATAAGGAAGAACTTGGAACGGTCACTTTAAGTGAAAATAAGCGGCTATTGAAAGAAAGGTTAGGTGCAATTATGGGATTTAAAACACAATCGAAAACGGTTAAGCTTTTGACTGTCGCGCTGACGCTATGCATGGCGTTTGGCGCCTCCTTTATTGGCGTTTATTCCGTTGCCGCTGCCGCAGATGGAGCAAATGCAATGAATGGGGAGAAATTAACGCAACTGCCGCCGGATGATTTGCCATCGGACATGGCGGACAATCCGGCGGAAATGGAAACTTTGGATATGAAGGGGACAACGTATTATTTGGTTCATAACGAGGCCCAGCTTAGAGCTATTGGCACAGGGGAGTATGGCATGGAGCAAAATTATATGCAGCAGGCGGATATTTGGCTGTCTGGGGATGAATGGAAGCCCATCGGAACATGGGATAACCCATTTACCGGCGTTTTTAACGGCAATGGGTTTGAAATTATAGGGCTTACCATGGCTGACCCCGAGGCAGAGCTTGTAGGGCTATTTGGCGTTGCTGAAAATGCGCATATTTACAATATTACTATGCGGGATTGTGACATTGCCAGTGCGGGAAGAAATGCCGCAAATAAATCAGTTGGGGCAATCCTTGCGATTGGGCGATGGGTTCGTTCCTATGATAATTTTGTTTATTCCAAAGAGACGGAAGAAAATAAGGAGGATGAAAATTTGGCGCTCCAGCCTTTTTTGTCCCATGCGCTGGGTCGGGAAGATGAATTAGACAAGCTGGAAGAGCAGAAGGAAAAAGAATGGGAAGAAGCGCATATTGCAAATTACCGGGCGGTGGGCGTTACAATGGATGGTAAAAATTATTATTATCAAGGCGAGCTGGTTCACATTTTTCTGGACGTTGTGCAGCCAGACAAAGCTTTCTACACTCTGAGCATAAACCCCAAAGGCGCCGTCAATATTAAAATTGTCCGTGATGGGGACAATACAATCACAGGCGTTGCCTATATGACGGAGGAGGAAGTCACAGAGCTGTTTAATGATATGGGCGATGAGGAGGATTGGGACGACCCGGAGGAAGTTTGGGATTAGGAAATCAGGGCGCAATCGTAACGGGGTGCTATGGATGCAGTCATTTTCCAAGCCGCCAGTGGTGAGAAAGCCTATTGTAGATTAGGGATGAAAATGCTAGAATAGGAATATTGACAGAGGCGCTGTGGCGGGGATACAGCGCCGTATCAAAATACAGAAGAACGGGATCTGGTGGAAATGACAGCTTTTACGGAAATTGGTTTTCTATTTCGCTTTTTACCGGCATTTCTTGCCGTTTATTATATAACGCCTGCAAAATACAGAGATTGGGCGCTCTTAATGGGGAGTTTGGTGTTTTATGCGGTGGGGGAACCGTATTTTATTTTGCTGTTGGTTGCGGCAGTGTGGCTGAATTATCTGTTTGCGTCCAGGATAGCGCATTTCCGGAGACGGAAGAAACGCAGGTCGCAAAAAAAGAGCGCGATGTGGCTGGTGACAGCCATTGCCATGGACGTGGGCCTGCTGGCGGCGTTCAAAGTGTCAGGGGCTTTGCTTGGAGCCAGTGTGCTGCCTTTGGGATTGAGTTTTTACCTGTTTAAAATGATTTCTTTCCAGGCAGACGTTTACAGTGGGGAAATCCGTGAACTGCCTTCTTTTTGGCAGACGGCAGTTTACTTTACCATGTTCCCTCAGGTGGCGTCTGGGCCGATTATGCGTTATAAAGAAGGCCGGTGGGCGCAGGATGGGCGGGAATATTCTTGGGAAAAGGCAGAAGAGGGGCTGTGGTATTTTGCCGTCGGGCTTTCCACTAAAGTATTGCTGGCGGACAGACTGTCTATTTTGTGGAAGGATATCAGCGTAATTGGCTATGAAAGCATTTCCACGCCGCTTGCATGGCTGGGAGCGGTGGGCTTTTCCATGGAGCTGTATTTTGACTTTTGGGGATATTCCCTTATGGCGTCCGGTATTTGCGTTATGCTTGGAATGCCTTTTATCCGGAATTTTGACCATCCTTATGCGGCTAAAAGCATGGGGGAATTTTGGCGCCGGTGGCATATGACGCTGGGGGGATTTTTCCGGGATTATGTGTATATCCCGCTAGGCGGCAGCCGGGACGGAGAGATAAGGACGGTGCGGAATTTGCTGGCAGTGTGGCTGCTTACCGGGTTTTGGCATGGAGGAAGTCCGAATTTTATCCTTTGGGGCATGTTGTTGTTTGCCCTGATTGCGATAGAAAAGTTATGGCTTTGGAAAGTGTGCCAAAAAGCGCCTTTCCTTGGACGGTGTTATGTGCTGTTTTTGATTCCGGTTACGTGGATTTTTTTCGCCATTACGGATTTGGGGCAGTTGGGCATATACTTGGGAAGGATGTTCCCTGTGGCAGGGAGCGGGATTTCTGTAAATCCGTGGGATGCGCTCAAGTATTTGAGGCTGTATGGGGGATATCTGGCATATGGGGCCGTATGGTGCGTGCCGGGTGTGTACCGCTTTTTTGAAAAACACAGAAGGCATCCGGCGGCAGCGGCGTTGACGGCGGTTTTGTTCTGGCTGTCAGTCTATTGCATTGTGAGTATGGGGAACAATCCTTTTGCGTATTTGAAGTTTTGATGGAGGTTTGGCAGATATGGGATGGACGTGGATAAAGAAATGCCCTGTCTTTTTCCTGCTGACTGTGAGCGGGCTTGCATTTTCGTTGGTGGGACTGGCAGGAAGGTTTTCCATGTATAAGGGATATGAGTTTCAGGCGCTAAAGGAGCCGTTCCTTGTTTTAATGTTGGAAGGGGCAGGAAAGGGCGTGGCGCCGTGGGAAGTGTGCTTTGGGCAAAGGGCGTCTGGAAAAGGGGGGAAGGAGACGGTGGCAACTGTGGGCGGCGGTGGGCAGAATATAGAGGATTTTATAGAGGATGACAGTGGCGCAGCCAATGACGGAATGGAAATGGATACAGGCAGGGAGAGTGCGGACGGAACGGATGCGTCAGCAGACGCTGGGGCTAAAGGCGCAGAGGGGACAGAGGATGCGGCAAAGACGGATGTGTCAGCGGGTTTGGACGCTCCGGCGGATACCGGGACAGAAAATGAGACTATCTATGAATTTCAGCAAGTGCCGGAAGACTATTTTAACGATGCGGCGTTCATTGGGGATTCCAGGACAGTGGGACTGTATGAATACGGTGAGTTGGAAATGCGGGCGGATTTTTTTGCCAAAATATCCCTGACCATTTATGATGTGTTTACGGAGCCTGTGGCGAAGGACGAAGAGACGGGGAAACGGATTACAGTGGAAGAGGCGCTGGGAAGGAAACAGTATGGCAAGGTGTACCTGATGTTAGGGCTCAACGAACTGGGGACGGGAACCACAGAAAGCTTTATGGAGGAATATGCGGCAGTGGTGGATAAGCTCCGGGAACTGCAGCCGGATGCGGTTATTTTTGTGCAGGGGATTATGCGTGTGACAGAGGCGAAAAACGAAAGTGACCCGGTTTTCAATAATGCAAATATAAATGAGAAAAACGACGCGATTTCCCGGTTGGCTGATAACAAGGACATTTTCTATATTGATGTGAACGAAGCGGTATGTGATGAAAACGGAAACCTGCACAGTGAGTATACTACGGACGATGTGCATCTGAAAGCAAAATATTACGGGATATGGAGGGAATTTCTGCTAAATCATGGAATTGTCAGGAACCGGGCCAAAGAAGGATAAAAAGGCGGATTGGGGATTGTTTTTGCAGGGAATAGGAAAGAAAGCTCCTGCCCATACTATACCAAACGAAACGTTTTCCAAACGGCACGGCATTTCCATAGCTGGGCGGGCAATGGCGCTGCGCTTACGGCTGTAGAGGGGAAACTGCCGCATAGACGGATATTTTTGTTTGGAAAACGCGGTCAGGATTGGAAGTTGTAAATGGGAAAGGAGTAAGTGAATGGTATGGGCCAGGAAATGGATGGTAGGTATATGCTGGGAAAACAGAGTTTGGAGATGAAGAACCCTGTCTATATCAGAGACAGCGCCAGCGTAGTGGGGACGAAAGAAGGGCAGGGGCCTTTGGCGGAGCTGTTTGATATGATAGGGCAGGATGATATGTTTGGCTGCGCTTCTTGGGAAGAAGCGGAAAGCAGCCTGCAGAAGGATGCGGTATATCTGGCTTTGGGCAAGGCCGGGATGAAGAAGGAGGAGATACGTTATCTTTTTGCAGGGGATTTGCTTGGGCAGTCCATTGCCAGCAGCTTTGGCCTGGCAGGGTATGAGATTCCTTTGGTGGGGCTATATGGGGCGTGTTCCACCTGCGGGCTGTCGTTAAGCATGGGGGCCATGGCAGTAAATGCCGGATATGCGCAGCATGTGGCTTGTGTCACATCCAGCCATTTTGCAAGCGCGGAGAAAGAGTTCCGGTTTCCCCTTGGCTATGGGAACCAGCGTCCTTTATCGGCTTCCTGGACAGTGACTGGAAGCGGCGCCTTTATCTTAAGCAGCACGCCGGGAAAGAAGGCAAGGGCGCGGATTACGGGTTTAACGACGGGGAAAATCATGGATTACGGATTAAAGGATTCCATGAATATGGGGGCTTGCATGGCGCCTGCAGCCTGCGATACGATTTACCGGAATTTAATGGATTTTGGCAGAAAACCTTCGGATTATGACAAAATAATAACTGGCGACCTGGGGACGGTAGGGCAACATGCGCTGATTGACCTTTTGAATGAAAAGGATGTGGATATATCCGGCCAGCATATGGACTGCGGAATAGAAATTTATGATGCAAAAAAGCAGGACACCCATGCCGGGGGGAGTGGCTGCGGCTGCAGTGCAGTGACTTTGTCCGCCTATATTTTGAAACAGATAGAAGAGGGAGCGTGGAAACGGGTGTTGTTCGTCCCTACAGGAGCGCTGTTAAGCAAGACCAGTTTTAATGAAGGCCAGACCGTGCCGGGGGTTGCGCATGGAGTAGTGATAGAAAGCGCGGAGTAACCGGGGCGCGGCCGGTTCCCGGTCGGTTGGTTTGCGCTGGCAACGCAGAATAACAGTTGACTTTTTTTTCAAAAAGTATAATAATAAGTAGGAAAAATAAGTGAGTTGCAAAAGAGGGAGCGGCATAGATGGAGAAGAAAAATATTGATTGGGAAAATCTAGGGTTTAGCTATATGGAGACAGAGAAAAGATATGTCTCTCATTTTAAAGACGGCGCATGGGACGAAGGGGCGTTGACCGGGGACGCTACAGTGGCGCTGAATGAGTGCGCAGGGGTTCTTCAATACGCGCAGACCATTTTCGAAGGATTGAAAGCATATACGACGGAGGACGGCCGTACCGTCACGTTCCGCCCGGATTTAAATGCCGCCCGTATGGCGGATTCGGCAGTGAGGCTGGAGATGCCTGTGTTTCCGGAAAAACGTTTTGTGGAAGCGGTAGTGCAGACCGTTGCCGCCAATAGAGCGTATGTCCCTCCGTTTGGCTCAGGCGCGACGCTCTATATCCGTCCTTACATGTTTGGGACGAACCCGGTGATTGGAGTAAAGCCTGCGGATGAATTCCAGTTCCGTGTATTTACGACCCCGGTAGGGCCTTATTTCAAAGGGGGCGTGAAGCCGCTTACCATATGCGTCAGCGATTTTGACCGTGCGGCGCCTCATGGCACAGGGCATATCAAGGCCGGGCTGAATTATGCCATGAGCCTTTATGCCATCCAGACAGCGCATAGAAACGGTTTTGATGAAAATATGTACCTGGATGCGGCGACCAGGACGAAGGTGGAAGAGACGGGAGGGGCCAACTTCCTGTTTGTGACAAAGGATGGCAAGGTAGTTACGCCAAAGTCCGACAGCATCCTGCCTTCGATTACGAGACGTTCTCTCGTTTATGTGGCGAAAGAGTGTTTGGGGATGGAAGTGGAAGAAAGGGAAGTGTTGTTTGAAGAGGTAAAGGATTTTGCGGAATGCGGGCTTTGCGGCACGGCGGCAGTGATTTCCCCTGTGGGAAAGGTAGTGGATCATGGGAAGGAAATCTGTTTCCCAAGCGGTATGTCGGATATGGGGCCAGTGACCAAACGGCTGTACGAGACTTTGACAGGCATCCAGATGGGAAAGCTGGAAGCGCCGGAAGGATGGATTGTGGAGATTTAAGGCAAGGCGATTCGCTTTAAGCATTCCCGGGCGGCACAGACGATATGCTGTGGCAGCTTGGAGGCGTATTAGAAAGGGATATTGCAAAAAATTCGAAAAGCAAAAGCAGGAAGGCGGGAAACCGCCTTTTTGTAAACCTGAAAATAGGAAATTGGGGAAAATGGGAGGCATGTGTAAAAATGGAATATACACATCACTACGAATCGCCGCTTGGCGGGATTACGCTGGCAAGCGATGGGACGGATTTGATAGGGCTGTGGTTTGACGGCCAGAAATATTTTGGCGCGCTGCTCTCGGAGGAAAGCGTGCCAAAAGAACTTCCGGTTTTTTGGCGCACAAGGGAATGGCTGGATATTTATTTCAGTGGGAAAGCGCCGGGCTTTCTTCCGGCGCTGTCTATGAAAACAACGCCGTTCCGTAAAGCGGTATGGGAAATTATGCTTACCATCCCTTTTGGCCAGACTATGAGCTATAAGGAGATTGCAAAACGGATGGCGCAGCAAAAGGGATTTCCAAAGACGTCTGCCAGGGCGGTGGGGAACGGTTTCCCTGATTATCCCATGTCACCGGGTAGTGGGGGCGAACGGCAGCCTGACAGGGTATGCAGGGGGCCTGGATAAGAAAGTAAAGCTTCTTACAATGGAAAAGGCGGATATGTCGGCTTTTTCCATGCCTTCCTAAGGACAGCAAATGAAAAAGCGTTCTGCTCCAAATCCGCCCAGGCTTTAAGCCGGGCGGATTTGCCTTACCGTGCGCCGGACAACATGCCTAACACATGTCTGGCGTAGAGGGCAAATAAATCCCGCTCCATTTTCCGTTCTTCGGTCAATTCAAAGAAAAGTTCCCTCTCATTGTAATTCCGTTTGAAAAACGGCTCAAAAAGGACATCCCACTGTGGCAGATAACTGGAAAGCTTGCGGGTGTAGCAAGTAGCCGGAGTTGCCTGCACACGGTGTTTCTTATCCACATAGGAGGCCACCGATTTGTGTATGGCGGTGTCTTCGTCAGGAAGGTAATAGTAATTTTTATAATTGGAATAAAAATATTTCATTTCCTCTTCATATAAAGGAACGCGCAGGCTGCCTTGCGTGCCTTCCCCTTTGAAATAGCAGCTTTTGGCCGAACAGGAAAGAGGATGGGGCAGGGAGGCGGGAAGGTTCAGCTTCATAATCAGCTCCTGGCGCTGCGTGCCGTCCATGTCCTGGTAATAATTGGCTTGTACCTTTTTCGGACGCAGCGGTTCATTGAACAAATCGTAATACGCCAACAGCGGGAGGAGCTTTACCATGCCTTTCATATCGTCCGCGTTGTGCAGCGTTAGCGCCTGCAGCGCAAAATCGGTAGGGTTGGCCACATAGCCATGATAGACGCTAATCAGTTCCCCGCCGCTGTAAGTGTCCTCCCGCTCTATGCCAAGGAACTGCTCCAGCGTTTTTTGCTTGCAGTTTGGCAGGCGCAGGCAGGATTTGTAAGGGGAGAGGCGGCGGTATATGTCAATCCCCGTATGCCTGCTAAAATTATAAGGCAGGTGGTAATACGCACATTTCTGCAAAAGATAGGGCAGGTCAAAATTATTGCCGTTAAAATGGACCAGATGGGTAAATTTGGCGGCAAAGTCAAAAAAGGACGATAAAACCTGCGCCTCTTCCTCCGGACGGTTGGCGAACCATTGCCGGATAAACCATTTCCCGTTTTCATAATAAGCAGTCCCTATCAGGTAAAGACAGGAACTTTTGGCGGTAAAGCCAGTGGTTTCTATATCCAAAAATAATATTTTATCAAAAGGGGCAATTTTTTCCAAAGGATAATTCAAAAGGGGCATATACATTGTTTGTTGTAAAATTCTCACAGCACATCCTATCCTTTCCGGTTCTGCAAGGCGGCTTTGCAAAACAATTTTATGTCCAAATCGCTGTTTCACACAAAATGAAAGCTGTTTTATGGGGCGGCGCAGGAAAAAGTTCCAGGCCGTCCTTGCCGCCTGTAGGCGTAAAATCATGGACTGCTATAATAATAACATGTTTTTTCATTTTTCAGTAGTATTTTTTGTAGAAAAATAGTATATTGTTTATAGAGAAGTTACTGCTCACTTGCAATGTCATTTACACAAGCCGGACGTGTGAAATCCCCATCGGCCGCCTTGCAGCGAATGGCCTTTTGGGTGGGCAGTAACGCAGAGAAAATAACCTGTGTGAATGCGGGGAGAAAGTAAAATAAAAAGCAGAAAGAAGGGTGGAAGATGGCAAAATTAACATTTGTGGGCGGCATACATCCCTTTGACGGAAAGGATATGTCAAAGGATAAGCCGATTAAGGAAGCGCTGCCAAAAGGGGATTTGACGTATCCCTTGTCACAGCATATCGGCGCCCCCGCAACGCCCATTGTGGCGAAAGGCGACCATGTGCTGACAGGGCAGAAGATTGCGGAGGCTTCCGGTTTTGTATCGGCGCCGGTTTATGCGACGGTGTCGGGGACTGTGAAGGCGATTGAGCCGCGCCGGGTAGTGACTGGCGACAGTGTGATGAGCATTATAGTGGAAAATGACGGGCTGTATGAGGAAGTGGCATATTCTCCCATCAATTCCTTGGAGGAACTGACGAAAAAGGAGATTGTGGAACGGGTGAAAGAGGCCGGGGTCGTCGGTATGGGCGGCGCAGGCTTTCCCACTTTTATCAAGCTCTCCCCCAAAGAGCCGGAGAAAATAGAATATGTCATTGCAAACTGTGCCGAGTGTGAGCCGTACCTGACTTCGGACTACCGCCGGATGTTAGAGGAGCCTGAGAAGCTGGTGAACGGGCTGAAAATCATGCTCAGCCTGTTTGACCATGCAAGAGGCATACTGGCAGTGGAGGACAACAAACCGGACTGCATTGCGATATTGAAGGAACTGACCAAAAACGAAAGCCGCATCAGCGTAAAGGCATTGAAAACCAAGTATCCCCAGGGGGCGGAACGTCAAATTATCTTTGCCACTACAGGACGCAGCATTAATTCCAGCATGCTTCCGGCGGATGCAGGCTGCATCGTGGACAATGTGGACACTATTGTGGCGGTATACCATGCAGTCATGCTTGGCAAACCATTGATGAACCGTATTGTGACAGTAACGGGGGACGCCATAGCCGATCCGCGCAATTTCATTGTAAGGATTGGCACGAATTACCATGAGCTGGTTGAAGAAGCGGGCGGTTTTAAACAAGAGCCGGTGAAAATTATTTCCGGCGGGCCGATGATGGGCTTTGCCATTTTCGACTTGGATGTGCCGACTACGAAAACCGCTTCCGCCCTTTTATGCATGACCCAGGACGACGTTTCTAAAATGGATTCAACGGCCTGCATCAACTGCGGAAAGTGTGTGGAAGTATGTCCGGGAAGGATAGCGCCGCGAAGATTGGCGGATTACGCGGAGCATTATAACGAAGAGGCGTTCTTGGCGGAGAACGGCATGGAATGCTGCGAGTGCGGCTGCTGCAGCTTTGTATGCCCGGCCAAACGTCCGCTGACCCAAACCATAAAATCCATGCGTAAGATACAGCTTGGCAAGCGCAGGAAAAAGTAGGGACGTTAAACGGATAAGTGCAAAACAGGAATAAAAACGGCAACTATGCCAATATGGTTGTGGAACTGGAATAGGAGGTACGCAAAGTGAGTGAATTGAAGAAGGTGTCCTCCAATCCTCATATAAGATCCAAGGTGACTACCAGCAGCATTATGCTGGCTGTGGTGGTTGCGCTGCTTCCGGCGGCGGGTTTTGGGATTTACAATTTTGGATTGGACGCGCTGATTTTGATAGCGGTGACGGTGGCGACTACGGTCATTACCGAATATACTTATGAAAAGTTTATGGGGAAGGATATAACAATCGGAGATTATTCGGCGGTGGTGACAGGGCTTTTGTTAGGGTTAAACCTGCCCTCCACGGCGCCTTGGTGGATTGGGGCGGTGGGCGGTGTGTTTGCCATCCTTGTAGTGAAAATGCTGTTTGGCGGCTTGGGGCAGAACTTTATGAACCCGGCGCTGGCAGGGCGGTGCTTTTTGCTCATTTCCTTTACGTCCATTATGACGAACTTTGATTGTGACGCTTATACAGGGGCTACGCCGCTGGCGGCGCTGAAAAACGGGGAAAGCGTCAATGTCCTGGATATGGTGATTGGAAGGACTTCCGGAACCATTGGGGAAACGTCTATGATTGCCATTGTCATCGGCGCATGTTTCCTTGTTTTGCTGGGCGTCATTGACCTGCGGATTTCCGGCAGCTACATACTAAGCTTTATTGTATTTTTATGCCTGTTTGGCGGGCATGGGATGGACGCTGCGTATATCAGCGCGCATTTGGCAGGCGGCGGGCTGATGCTTGGGGCGTTTTTTATGGCGACGGATTATGTGACGCGGCCGATTACCAAAGCGGGGCAGTATGTCTTTGGCATTTTGCTTGGGTGCCTGACCGGGATTTTCCGGCTGTTTGGGCCTTCTGCAGAGGGTGTTTCCTATGCGATTATTATAGGGAACCTGCTGACGCCATTGATTGAGAAAGCAACCCTTCCGAAAGCATTCGGCACCAAAGGAGGGAAACGCGCATGAACAAGGATATAAGAAATATGGTAAAGGACGCGATGGTGTTATTTGTCATTACCTTGATTGCCGGGCTTGTGTTAGGAGTGGTATATCAGGTGACGAAAGAGCCGATTGCGGCGCAGCAGGAGAAAGCAAAACAGCGGGCCTGCATGGAAGTCTTTGCCGACGCGGCCAGTTTTGAAGCAGTGGAAGCGCAGTCTGGAGCCGGGGAAGGAGAGGCGGACGAAGAAGAGGAAGGGTACCGCACTCCCACGGACGCATCCTGGGAGGAGCAGGGCTTTTCCGGCGTGGATATCGCAGAGACGTTAGTGGCGTTAGACGCCAATGGAAATGCGCTTGGTTATGTCATTACAGTGGTTGACCATGAGGGTTATGGCGGCGACATTAAGTTTATGATGGGGATATGCAACGACGGAACTTTGAATGGGATTTCCCTGCTGTCGATTTCGGAAACCGCCGGGCTTGGGATGAAGGCGGAAGAAAAGCTGCAGCCGCAGTTTGCGGGAAAACATGTGGAGCGTTTTTCTTATGTAAAAGGCAATGGGACGGCAGACGACCAGATTGACGCTATCAGCGGCGCAACGATTACGACCAATGCAGTGACAAACGGCGTGAATGCCGGGCTGTATTATTTCCAGACGACTTTGGGAGGAGGGGAGAACAATGGCGAATAACGGGGGAAGCAGTTATAAAAGCAACAGCGCCACAGAGCGGCTGTATAATGGGCTGGTAAAGGAAAACCCCACTTTTGTGCTGATGTTAGGGATGTGCCCTACGCTGGCCGTAACCACTTCGGCCGTGAACGGGCTGGGCATGGGGCTGACGACCATGGTAGTGCTGGCTTTAAGCAATATGATTATTTCATTGTTGCGCAATATCATTCCGGATAAGGTCAGAATCCCTGCCTTTATTGTGGTAATCGCTTCTTTTGTAACTATGGTGGAGCTTTTGCTGGAAGGCTTTTTGCCGGCGCTTTATGACGCGTTGGGATTATATATACCATTAATTGTTGTGAACTGCATTATCTTAGGAAGGGCGGAATCCTATGCTTCGAAAAACCCGGTGATTCCTTCCTTGTTTGATGGGATTGGCATGGGGCTTGGATTTTCTTTTGCCCTGACTTGTATCGGCGCGGTGCGGGAACTGGTGGGCGCAGGGGAAATCTTTGGTTTGCATATTATGCCGGATGGTTATGTGCCTTGCGCCATTTTCATTATGGCGCCCGGCGCGTTCTTTGTACTGGCAGGGCTGACGGCGCTGCAGAACAAGATTCGGATTCAGGGGGAAAAGAAGGGGAAGGATATGTCAAAGATACAGTCCGGCTGCAGCGAAGATTGCATGAACTGTGGGGAAAAGGGATGCAGCCACAGGTTCTATGGCGCTTCTGACGGTAACGGCGGGGAGACAGGGAAATCCTCCGGCAGACAGGGGCAGGCAGGAAAAGACGGAAAGGGGCGTGGATAGGATGGTGAAAGAGTTGCTTATTATTTTAATCAGTTCTTCCCTGGTGAATAATGTGGTCTTAAGCCAGTTTCTAGGGCTTTGCCCTTTTTTGGGGGTGTCGAAAAAGACGAATACGGCAGCGGGCATGGGCGTTGCGGTTATTTTTGTCATAACGCTGGCTTCTGCGGTGGCAGGGGTGATTTATCAATTTGTGTTAAAAACACTGGGCATTACTTATTTGCAGACGATTGTGTTTATCCTTGTAATTGCAGCTTTGGTGCAGTTTGTGGAAATGTTTTTAAAGAAGTTTATGCCTTCTTTATACCAGGCGCTTGGCGTATATTTACCGTTGATTACAACAAACTGTGCAGTATTGGGGATTGCTTTAACGAACGTGCAGAAAAAGTACGGGATTTTAACAGGGGTTGTCAATGGGTTTGCCACGGCAGTAGGATTCACGATTTCCATTGTGATACTGGCCGGCATCCGGGAGAAGATGGAATATAATGATATACCGGAATCTTTTAAGGGGATGCCGATTGTTTTGGTGACGGCAGGGCTGATGGCGATTGCTTTTTGCGGGTTTTCCGGATTGCTGTAGGCAGGAGGGAATTGGAATAAAAAATCGGAGGTGGAATTTATGAGTGTAGCAGGAGTGGTGACAGCCACTGCCATTGTGGGGGGTGTGGGGCTTTTTATCGGGTTGTTCCTGGGCCTTGCCGCCATTAAATTTAAGGTGGAAGTAGATGAAAAGGAAGAAGCGGTGTTGGCGGCATTGCCTGGCAATAATTGCGGCGGGTGCGGGTTCCCGGGATGTTCAGGGCTGGCGGCGGCTATTGCCAAGGGGGAAGCTTCGGTCAATGCCTGCCCGGTGGGCGGCGAGCCGGTAGGAAAAGTAATTGCTGGCATTATGGGCGTGGAAGCGGGGGAAGCGGTTAAGAAAGTGGCTTTTGTGAAATGCCAGGGCGATTGTGAGAAGAGTAAAATGGATTACGAATACTATGGGATTGAGGACTGCCGGATGCTTTCTTTTGTGCCAAACGGTGGGCCGAAGTCATGCAATTATGGCTGTCTTGGATTTGGAAGCTGTGTGGCGGTATGCCCCTTTGACGCCATTCATGTGGTAAACGGTGTGGCGGTTGTGGATAAGGAGGCGTGTAAGGCTTGCGGGAAATGCGTAGAGGTGTGTCCCAAGCATCTGATTGAACTGCTCCCTTACGACGCCAAGTATGCAGTGGCCTGCAGTTCCAAGGAGAAAGGGCCTGTGGCAATGAAAGCCTGTACGTCAGCCTGCATTGGATGCCAGCTTTGCAAGAAAAACTGTCCGGAGAGCGCGGTGGAAGTGTCGGATTTCCTGGCAGTGATTGACCAGGAGAAATGCAGCGGGTGCGGGACATGTGCGGAAAAATGCCCGAAGAAGGCAATTGTGGCCCATTGATTTTGACATGGCAAGATAAGGGGAAGCAAAGGATAGGAAAAGCTATGGCCGGGAAGGAAAGCTCCCGGCCATAGTGTTTGAAATTCATTGCCATGTTCGTTTATTGTTTCATCTTGCACAGGACATATCCTAGTGTAATGTCTGGTTGATAAATATGGTAATATATGGTATCCTAAAAATAAAA
>CAJTQO010000008.1 GCA_910578405.1 uncultured Lachnospiraceae bacterium
GCATTTTGGATTGAGTACGAAGACATAAGGCTTAAAACCTATCAGTTCTTCACAGGAAGAAAGATAGTTGGCGATGTGGATGCTGTACACAGAAGTAGACTCCAAAGCGGCAACAATCGTATTAAGATCAGGGTGTTGGTTTAAACACTTCAAAATCTTCCCTGCTAATTCCTCAGCTCCAGGCTGATTGTTGTCAAAAGAAGATTGAATGAATTTATTTTTGTAAAAATCCAAAGCACAAACATAGTTGGATTTTGAACTGACGTCAATACCGACGTAAAGCGTAGATAAAGGGTTAATCTTTAACAAGATATCACCGCCTTTCCGATTAAGGATTTATGGGACCTGAAGGTAAAGGTTTATCCTGGGAATCATATGCTGACCGAAACCTCGCGTAATAAGCATGCACCCTGGCAGCTGATTTGCTGGTGCTGTACACCAGGGGATGAAACATCTGTGTAAGCGGAATGTGGCATATGATTCAGGCTGCAAGCTCCATAAGCAGACACCGGGAACCGGGCTGAAAGGACAAAAAGCAGTGCCTCTAGACATCAGACTCTGCTGATATCATACCACAGAATGACCTATGTAACTAATAACCAATGTAGATGAGATGGAAAGGGATTATCCCAGGTGTCTTAGATGATCTATAAATTTATAGAAAGGATAAGTGCATAACCATCTGTTCCTATTGGTTATACACTTATTATACGAGGATAAGGAATATGAATTATAAACCAGGACGGGAACTCCAGGAATTTAACCGCCTGTACAGAGAAACGGACAGCATCTACCATAAGCTTGCGCTGCACGCCGGCCTTTCCGACAGCGCTTTCCATATTTTATACAGCATTGTGGAATTTGGCGACGGATGCCTGCAAAAAGATATTTCCACCCAGTATAACATCAGCAAGCAAACCATCAACTCTTCCATTAAAAATCTGGAAGCCAAAGGCTACCTTACCTTAAGCCGCGGAAAGGGACGGGATATGCACCTGCACTTAACCCCTGCCGGAGAAGCATTCACGGAAGAATACATTGTTCCCGTTTTTGATGCGGAAAACCATGTTTTTGCCCAAATGACTCCGGAAGAAACAGCGCAAATGCTGCGCCTGACCAAGAAATATACGGAGCTGTTCCGTAAAAATGCCGATGAGAAAATATTGCACTCTTCCAAGGAGGTAAAGATATGAAACAGAAAAAAAGAACAAAGGAACCCCGCATCCAGTTGTCTGACCACTTTACTTACAAACGGCTGGCGCGGTTCGTCCTTTCCCCTATCCTGATGATGCTATTCACTTCGCTATACAGCATCGTAGACGGATTTTTCGTCTCCAATTTTGTAGGCAAGACCCCTTTTGCCGCCGTCAACCTCGTTATGCCCGTCGCCATGGCCCTTGGCTCCATCGGCTTTATGGTAGGCGCCGGAGGCAGCGCCCTTGTTTCCATGACCCTGGGACAAGGGAAAAAGGAACTGGCCAACCAGTATTTTTCCATGCTGGTCTATGTAACGGCCGCCATCAGCCTGGCCCTGTCGGTCATCGGCTTTATCTTTACCCCACAGATTTGCGTAGCGCTGGGGGCTGCCGGGGAACTGCTGGAGCAATGCATCCTGTATGGCCGGATTTTATTTCTTTCCACCATGCCCTTTGTTTTGCAGAATGTATTTAACAGCTTCTTCGTCACTGCAGAAAAACCGCAACTGAGCTTAAAAATCTCCGTTTCGGCCGGATGCGCCAATATTATTTTGGATTTCCTTTTTATCGCCGTATTCCATTGGGGCATAGCCGGAGCGGCGCTTGCCACCACCGTTGGGCAAATCGTAGGCGGCATTATCCCGCTCCTGTATTTTGCCAGAGAAAATGACAGCCTCCTGCGGCTCACCAAAGCAAAATTTTCCATAAGCGTATTGGCAAAAACCTGCGTCAACGGTTCCTCAGAAATGGTTTCCAACCTCTCCGCCTCCCTGGTAAATATCCTGTACAACTTCCAGTTGATGCGGATTGCAGGGGAAAACGGCATAGCGGCTTATGGCGTCATTATGTATGTCAATTTTATCTTTATGGCCATTTACCTTGGTTATTCCATCGGCAGTTCCCCCATCGTCAGTTACCACTATGGCTCCGGGAATAAAAAAGAACTGCAGAACCTGTTTGGAAAAGGCTTGGCATTGATGGGCGGCGGAGGGCTTCTCCTGACCTTACTGGCAGAACTGCTAAACCGCCCCCTGGTACAGATTTTCACAAGCTATGACGAGCAATTGTTTGCCATTACCAGCCACGGTTTCCGGCTCTATGCCCTCTCTTTCCTGCTGATGGGCTTCAACATATGGGGTTCGGCCTTTTTCACAGCCTTAAATAACGGCGCGGTTTCCGCCGCCATCTCCTTTCTGCGCAGCCTTGTCTTCCAGATTGCCGCCGTCTTCTTACTGCCCCTCTTCCTTGGCATAGACGGCGTCTGGCTGGCCATCGTGGCAGCCGAACTGCTGGCCGCCCTATTGACTGTCCTTTTCTTTGTGGGGAAAAACAGCCGGTACTGCTATTTTCCAGATAAAAAGGCGCAATAAAACCACCCCCTATTCCATCCTGGCAGAGACAAACTCCAATCTCCGGCCGGATGGAATAAGAAATGGTTCTTTCTGCCTTTATTGATTCCGCTCCATTTTCTCCCACCTGTTTTTCAAAACATACGCCGCATTTTTCGGCTGTCTGTTTCTCGTAAATATCCCCTTCTTATTTCCGTTTACGCGCATAATGCCTTCCTGCGCCTGGAAGTCTGCAAAGTTCCAGGCCAGCTCTCCTTGCACAAACGGGAATCTGTCCATAATTTCAAAGGTCTTTTCCATATATTTGTCCTGGTATTCCTGTGTCCACATAACCCCCGGCAGCTTATGCTCCGACGCCAGTGTGTCCGCCCCGAATTCCGTAAATACAAAAGGGACATGCAGCTTCTTTTCCTCCCAGGCTTTCATTTCCTGGGCGAACAGTTCCATGGCTTCCTCTATTTCCGGCCCTCCTGCAATATACCAGCCATAGTATCGGTTTAGGCAGATAAAATCCAGCAAAGGATAGCACCTGCATTTATCCGGGGCGCTGTTCTTCTCCATGGCCCCGGTCAGCGGACGGCGTTGGGGATCCAGTTCCCTTGCCCATGCAAAAATATCCTTAAAATACGCTGCCGCGCCGTCGCTGGTTGTTTCCGGCTCGTTGAATAAGCTAAACGCGATTACGCTTGGATGGTTCTTATCCCGCTGAATCATCTCTTCCACCTGGCGCATATGGTTCTTCTTTAATTCCGGCACAGTGGGCGTTTCAAAAAAGTAAGTGTGCTTCCCTTTTCCCGCGTCTGCGAAATTGGCAAAGGAACGCATCATCCCCACAGCCGCCACCTCGTCTATCACCAGGAAGCCTTCCTCGTCCGCCATCCGGTACCACTCCTCCGCATACGGATAATGGCTTGTCCTAAAACAGTTGGCCCCATTCCATTTCATGCACTCAAAATCGCGCTTTGCCACTGCCCACTGGAATGCCCGTCCCATAATTTCAAAGTCTTCATGCTTCCCATATCCTTTCAGATAGACAGGCTTCCCATTGACCAGTATTTTCTCCCCTTCCACCTTCACGGTGCGTATCCCAATCCGGTCTTTATACTCATCCACCACCCTGCCATTTTCTTTCAGCTCCAGCTTTATCGTATACAGATATGCATTGCGCACATTCCATAAGTGCGCTCCTTCCACGCACAGCGTCCCCTTAGCGCCTTCGCCCGACGCCGCCAGATTGCCGTCTTGGTCATACAGGCTAACCCAAATATCGCCGTCCCCGGTATGTGCCGCCTCATAATTGACTTTCGCCCTTCCCTCCTCAATCTCATAGGTTACGCTGTAATCCACAATGGCGTGTTTTGGAATCTGGAGCAAATATACGCTCCGCTGTATCCCTGCATAATTAAAGAAATCGAAATAGGGCTTTACCAGTTTCCTCCCGGAAGCCAGTATTTTCACCGACCCACAGGGAAGCGCGGCTTCGCTGAGTTCATTGTTTGCCCACACAACCAAGCGGTTTGCTTCTCCCCTTTTTACAACATCGGTAATATCGCACACCACTGGCAGGAAGCCTCCCTCATGTTCCCCCACCAACTGCCCGTTGCAGTAAACCGCAGCCCGGTGCGTTATGCTGCCAAAACGCAGAAAACATGCTCTGTCCTGCAAATCGTCCGGACAGTAAAATTCCGTCTCATACCAAAAGTCCCCGGTATAATCCCGCTCCTCCTCCTTGGTAAACAAATCCGCAAAAGCAGACGGCACAGGCATGGAGCAAGAGGACGCAAGCCCGTTGCGGCCCCACTCCTTTTCTTTCCCAACCCCATCCGCATCAAACGAAAACCTCCATAACCCATCCAATGAAACTTTGCTCCTATAAGCATTGCTGCATGGATACAATTCCGAATACCCCAACATAGCCTTCCTCCTTTTTCTTCCGGTTGCGCTTCCTCTCTCCGGGCGGTTTATCCCCTTTTTATTCAGTATATCATCGTCACAAATCCTTCGCAATGCCCTTCCCTGAAAACAATGCAAAAACCGGGAAAGCCATTTCCCCTATCTCTCTGCACTCCCCTTCTTTTCTTCCAATCCCGCGCTGTCTATCTCTTCATAAAGCAGCCGTCTGTTTCCCTTCTCCCCAAACGGAATGCCATATATGCGGCTTATCCCTGTCCCCACATCTTCCACATGCCATAGCGCCTCCTGTGAAAAACAATCAAACTGCAAGGTATGTCCCCATCTTCTCACCATCGTTTCCCCATCATAGCCATAAAGCTCCGTTTTCCTAAGCGTAGCGCAGGCGCCGTATTCCATATGCTGTACCATAAGCTGCCCGCCGGAAAATGCCATTCCCACATAAGCAAATCCATCCGTCCCTTCCCGTCCGCTCAACGGGACAGGTTCCGCCATGGTAAACCAAACGCCGCTGTCCCGCTTGCTCAAAACCAAGTAAAGATACCATGCGCTGTCCATCCTATCCCTCTCCCTGGATTTTTCCACAGGCAGCTCTCCGACAATGGCCATATCCGCAATGCCATCCCCATTCATATCGCCCCTGGCTATGCCTGCCGCTTCCGCCCCAAGCCCAGGATAAACCATATCCAGCCACCTTTGCGCCAGCTCAAGTCCGGTTTCTGGCTGTTCGTCCGGCTCTTCCTGCGTCAGCCCATCTCCGGAGCCGTCTTCTCCCGCCCCCTTTTCTTCCGGCCCTTCCTGCAGCAGCCCGTTTCCGGCCCTCATTTCCTCCGGCCCTTCCTGCAGCAGCCCGCTTCCGGCCCTCGTTTCCTCCGGCCCTTCCTGCAGCAGTCCGCTTCCGGCCCTCGTTTCCTCCGGCCCTTCCTGCAGCAGTCCGTTTCCGGCTCCTGTTTCCTCCGGCCCCTTTTCCACCAGCTCCAGATAAGGGAGCTTGGCCAAATCCCCCACATCCTGCCATGGCTCATAATCCAGGCTTAAAAAATACAGTTCCTCCATCCCCATAAGCGGCTCATAATCTTCTACCTGGTTTTCTTCCATCCGCAGGGAAACCAGTCCCTCCATCCCTTCCAAAGCGCTTATATCCTGAATTCTGTTCCTCTCCAAGGATAAACAGCGCAGCTTTCCCATCCCTTTCAATGGCGCGAGCCTGGAAATCCCGTTCCCCCCGGCATAAAGCTCCTCCAACTGCGCCAGGCCGGCCAAAGGAGACAAATCCTCCACCTGGTTATCCGATATATCCAAAAAAGCCAGTTTCCCCAAAGTCTCCAATCCATCCAGGCTATTCACTTCATTCCCGCGCAAACACAGACGCTCCAACTGCGTCAGACGGCCTAACAGCGCAACATCCCGGATTTTCCCTCCCGTCAGCTCCAGTCTCTTCAGGCTCTGGCACGCTGTCAATGGCGATATATCCTCAAGCCCCTTTCCGCCGTCTGCCGCCAATTCCTCCAGCCGGGGCAATTCCTGCACAAAAGCCAAGTCCTCCAGTTCCCCGCCGCGGATTTCCAAACTGGTTAAGCGCTCCAACTTAGGAAGCTCCTCCAAAAGCCTTGCCGTCCCTTCCTGTTTCGCCTCCCTATACGACACGGACAAGACGCGTAAATTCTCCAAATAGCGCAAATCATGGAAACTTTCCACTTCTTCCCCACAAAAAAGGCGCAGCGTTTCCATCCCCATGATTTCCTCCCGCGATAACAAAGCATGTCCCTGCCGGTTGCGCAGCTCCCATCCGATTGCTTCCCTTATTTTCCCATCCGCCCATTCAATATCTTCATAAGGCGTTTTCCCGCTGCAAAGCCCACGGAATATGCCGCTCCAAAGGGTGTTCCATCCCAGGGCGGCTTCCTCTGGCGTTTCCACGCCGTCCACAAACTTCTGTATATTCGCAATGGCCTCCAAATACCTTTTTGCCTCTTCCAGTCTCCCCGCTTCCCGTTCTTCCTTCCCCATCTCCAGCCGCAGCGCAAAAGCATCCGTTAAAAACATACACCCGGCGGCGCCTCCTGAGGTCTGGTAAAGCAGCATTGCCGCCTGTTCTCCCGGATTAGCCAACAGGGGATAAGCGTTATGGCTCCAGGACGCACTGCCGTCTTCCCCTAAAAGATTGGCGCAATATTCCCACATCCTGCCATAATTCCACAAGCCATTCTGCCCGGCCAGCGGATTTTCCTCCATATCCGCTCCCACGGCTTTGCGCGCCGCCTCTCTCTGCGGCATTCCTCCCTGACTCCAGGACTCTCCTGCCGCCTGCATTTCTTGCGTCTCTCGCAATGACACTGCATTCTGCATCCTTTGCGTCTCCTGCGGCGACACTGCCTCCTGCATTCCTTGCGCTTCCTGCAATAACTCTGCCGCCTGCATTCCTTCCGTTTCCTGCAACGACTCCGCTCCCGACGGGCCCCTTGTTTCCCGCAATGGCCCTGCCGCCTGCATTCCTCCTGTTTCCCGCTCCTCCCCCTTCCACTTAATCCCTTCTTCCATAGGATAGCCTTGCACTATCATCGTCTCCCCACGGTAAGAAAAAACCGCTTCCATTCCCTGGATTTTCACCTCCAGAAAAGCTTCTTCAAATCCCCCTTCTTTTACCATCCATTGCCGGACTTCCTTCGCCTGACGCTCAAACCGCTCTTCCATTCCCAGGTTTTTCCCATCCTGGCCTCTCCCGGCTTCTGCGCTCTGGCGCACCATCCAGTCCATCAGCCTGACGCCCGCAAACATAAACATGCCAAAACACAGAACTGCCGCCGCACTGCGGCACAGCCCCCATGCCGCCTTCTTCCAAATCCTTCTGCCCTCTTTCTCCATCTTTTTCTTCCACCTTGCGAAACCCAACCAGTTCCGCTTTCTCATACCGGTTGAACAACGCAACCAAAACCTGGTTATCTTCCACTAACTGCTCGGTTTTCCCATTGGCGGCATACACATAGGCAGCATTCCCGTCTCCGTCAAACGTTTCTGTGGCATATTCCTTGCATACCAGCCGCATTTCCTCCCAGTCCATGGAATAAAAAGCGGCAAAATGCCCTCCTGTTACATAAATCCCATTTTTGTCATAACGGAGCGGATACGCCGTACCGCTGCCGGCAATAACCCCTAACTCTATCCAGCCTCCTTCCCCATCCTGCCCATAAACCCGGCTATGGAAGCTGGCCTCTATTCCATTATATCCATATGTCCCGTCCGTGACCAGCAAAAGAGGGGAAATCCCTTTCTTTAATTCCACATATGCATAAGACTCCCCAGCTTTCACTGCCTCCGACGGCGCTTCCGTTTCCAAATCCGCGCTCCCCTTTCCGGCCCTTCCGCCTTCTGGCTGTCCTGCCGTTTCTTTCCGATTGCCCTGCCCTTCCTTAGACGCCTGCGCCAAACTCCCTGCCCCTATGCCGCCTCCCGCTAAACCTATTATAACAAACAACAATACTATGTGCTTTCCAACCGTCTTGTTCATAAAAATGATGCACCTCCTGTCATTCCTATCTTGTGCCGTGACCGCGCTGCCCTGCTTCCATCCAACAAGCCATTCGATTTTAAGCCGGATGATTTTAAGCCGGATGGAGCCGTGCCATTCCAAACATCCAAACAAAAAAATGGCGCTCCAACCCACTGTCCCATAGGCTACCGTTTTAGTCTATACGGACAATGCGTCAAAGTACCATCATAATTGCATGATTTCTGCATCATTTTCACATAATTGCCGCGTCTTTGCCTTTCCGGCAAATTCGCTATCCGGCTGCGGTTCAGTTCCCTTTTTCCGCCCTCACCGCCACCTGGAACAAACAAATGCCCACCAGGAACATAACGGCAATCATCCCCACACCCATGCTCACCTTACCCGTCAGTTGGGAGATAAAGCTGACCAACGTTGTGCCGATAAAGGAAGCGCCCTTTCCGCAAATATCCAACAGGCCAAAATATTCCCCGGACTGGCTTGGCGGAATAATTTTAGCAAAATAGGAGCGGGAAAGCGCCTGTATACCGCCCTGGAACATCCCCACAAAGAAAGCCAATATCCAAAACTGCGCCTGTGACGCTAAAAACATGGCGAACACTGCAATGCCAAAATAAGCGGCAATACAGAGCAAAATCAATTTTTCCGCCGCATATTTCTGCGCCAGTTTTCCAAACAAAATGGCAAAAGGGAATGCCACAATCTGCGTCATCAAAAAGGCAAGCAGCAGCCCGGCGCTATCCAGCCCCAAAGCGGAGCCATATGCCGTCGCCATATCAATAATGGTATAAACGCCGTCAATATAAAAGAAGAACGCAAGCAAAAACAAGAAAACCTTTTTTTCCTTTTGCACATTCCGGAATGTCCTGCCAAGCCTGGCAAAACTCTCCCGCACCGCGTGCGCCCGCCGTTCCACATAATGTTTCTGACGATATCCAAAAAGCAGCGGCAGCGACATAACCAACCACCATACCGCCACAATGGCAAAAGCCGCCGTCATGGCAGTCTCCATGGCAATGCCAATGGCCTCCGCCCCAAACACTACCCCAAGACAGGCCACAAACGGCACGCAGCTTCCAATATATCCCCATGCATATCCCTGGGAGGACACGTCATCCATCCTTTCCTTGCTTGTCACATCGGAGAGCATGGAATCATAAAAAATCAGACTGCCGGAGAATCCGATTTTCGCAATGACATAAATCACTAAAAAAACCAACCACTGTTTTGCCATGCCAAGGCCCATGCAGCCCACAGCCCCTAAAACAATCGTGACGATAAAAATGGGTTTTTTAAACCCCTTCGTATCCGCCAGCGCCCCGCATACCGGCCCGGCCAGCGCCACCACAAGCGTAGCGATGGAAGCCGCATACCCCCAGTACGCAATATAATCTACCGAAGAAAGCCCGCCCAAATCCGCCAGATAATTAAAATAAATCGGCATAATCGTGGCAACCAGAAGGGTAAAGGCCGAATTCCCCACGTCATATAATACCCAGTTCCGCTCCTCTTTCGTCATTTTTAACCGCATCCTTTTTCCCTCCTACTTCCTGCACGCCCTCTGACGAAGCCGCCCTTTCCCCAACAGCCGAAAATCCTGCTGTGGAATCATATCTACGATAAAATAGTATACACAATTGAAGAAAAATCACGCAAGAAATTATCCATATTTTTTCGGGCGTTCGACTCACAGACGCCAAAAGCCTGCCGCGCCGCGTTTTCCGCCTGCTGCAGCGCATATGCCAGAAAGCGCCTATCATTTCTGATAGACGCCATCATAACCGCAACTTTTTTATTACGCCTTTAAAATGTAATGCCATAATGCCAACCTATCCAACCGTTTCCCAGGCGCTCCCATATATTTCCACAGCCAGACGACTGCCGTCCTTCCATGGGCCGGGCTGAAAGGGCTGCCGGAATCTACCCCGCAAACGGATTGTAAAACCGGCTCCCGTCTTTAAAGGTAATGAACAAGAACAGCGCCGAAAGCAACGCCGTCACAGCCAGCGTCACATAGTCTGCCCGCTCCAGCTTCTTCCCACTATACCAGGTACGCTTCTTATGTTTGCCAAAACCACGCAGCTCCATGGCATTGCTGACCACATCAATACGGTCCATGCTGGTAAAAATCAACGGGAAGATAATAGCGGCCGTATTTTTAATCCGGCTGAAAAACGAAGCTTTTCCCGTCATTTCAATTCCCCTGGCCTCCTGGGCATTCCGTATTTTGGAAAAATCATCCTGCACATCCGGTATGTAACGCAAGGCAATGGCCACTGCATACCCAATGTTATAGCTAATGCCAATCCGGTTTAAGGAAGCCGCAAATTCGCTGGGATTTGTCGTCACTACAAACATAAACACCGCCGGGACAATGGTCACATATTTCATCATAACATTTAATTCATAGAAAAGCTGCTCCTTTGTCACCCAGTAATTCCCAAATAAGTGGAACAAATCCGACCGTGACCCATAAATCCCCACCCCCTCATAAGGGGCGAAAAGGAAAATGGCAATCAGGTTGATGACTAAGAAAAACAGGATAAACTTAAACACTGTCCCCACCTGCCGCCATTCCGTCTTCGACATGCGAAAGATTACCAGGCTCCCTGCCATCATAACAGCCAACACCCTTGTATCGTAGGAAAGCATACTGGTCATTGTCCAGAGAAGGAAAAAGACCAGTTTCGTCACGCCGCTCAGCCTATGAATCCAAGTGTCTTTTTCCTCATAAGTCAGTATCCGTGCCATGGCTCCCCCTCCCTTCCCCGGTTTCCCTTTCAAAATGGATAAAACGTTCCACAAACTCCGACGGGCTGCCTATTGCGCATTTCACAGCCAGGTCATACAGGGAAGTCTTTTTCAAATACGCCTTGTCCGCAATCACTTCATCCGTCAGCACTTTAGCCGGCGTATCGTCCGCCAGCAAATGGCCGTCCGACACCACAATGGCCCTGTCTGTATACTCCAGCATCAAATGCATGTCGTGGGTAATCATCAGTATGGTAATCCCATACTTTTCGTTGATTTCTTTCAAAAATTCCATAATTTCCGTATAATGCCGATAATCCTGTCCGGCGGTCGGCTCGTCCAGAATCAGTATCTCCGGATTCATAACCAAAATGGAGGCAATCGTCACCCGTTTCTTCTGCCCGTAGCTTAGGGCGGAAACGGGCCAGTTGCGGAATGGGTACAGACCGCATATCTTTAGGACACGGTGTACCCGCTCTTTCACCTCCGCCTCCGGAACGCCCCGCACCGTCAGCCCCAGCGCCACTTCTTCATAAATCATTGGTTTGGAAATCATCTGTCCCGGACTTTGCATTACCAGACCGATTTTCTCGCCCCTCTCCCGGATGGACATACCGGAAATGTCCTGTCCATTTAGCAAAATGGAACCCCGGGCAGGCTTTAAAAACCCGCAGATAATCCCCGCCAAAGTGGATTTTCCCGCGCCGTTCTTCCCCACGATGCTGACCATTTCCCCTTTCTGCAGCTCAAAGTGAATATGCTGCAGCACCGGGTTCCCCTCCACATAGGAAAAATACAAATCTTTTACGGAAAGGACACACTCCTGCGCTTTGGGCGCCTTTTCATAGCTGACTTCCCGGAACCACCGGGCCATCTGCTCCCGATACGGCTCCAAACGCATGGTTTCGATATGCTGCGGCAGGCTTTCCGCCGTCAGTTTACACCCCGCATGTTTCAAGGCCGTCACATAAAGCGGCTCCCGGATGCCCTGCTCCTTAAGCACATCCCCAGCCAACAGCGCATCCGGCTTTTCATCCGCCACAATCCGCCCGTCGCCCACTACCACAATACGGTCTACATCCCGGTAAAGCACATCTTCCAAACGGTGTTCAATGATAATAACGGTGGTTTTCTTATTTTGACTGATTTTGTCAATCAGGTCAATGGCACGCTTGCCTGTCGCCGGGTCCAGGTTCGCCAAAGGTTCGTCAAACAGGAGGATTTCCACATCATCCACCATAACCCCGGCCATGGAAACCCGCTGTTTCTGCCCGCCCGACAGCTCCCAAGGCGCATGGTCCAGCAAAGAAGCCACTTCCACCACTTCCGCCACTTGACCAACCCGGTCAAACATCTCATCCTGCGGCGTCCTATCATTTTCCAACGCAAACGCAATGTCTTCCGCCACAGTCAGGCCAATAAACTGCCCGTTAGTGTCCTGCAGGACTGTCCCCGCAATTTTGGACATTCCAAAAATACCCAGCTTGGCAGGATCTTCCCCCTTTACCCGCAGTGTGCCGCTGCTTTCCCCTGCATAGGAAAAAGGGGCCAGTCCATTGATGCAATGGGCTATCGTGGATTTCCCCGAACCGGACGGCCCTACAATCAGAACCTTCTCCCCGGGATATATCGTAAGGTTGATATCCCGCAGCGTCGGTTCCTTTTGCGCCCGGTATTTAAATGTATAGTCTTTAAACTCAATGATCGGCGCCATATCCAAACTCCTATCTGTGTATTTCCCTGTTTCTTTTTCCACTTCCTTATTTTGGCAAGATGCGCAATACAGGACACAGGAACCGGCCAACCTTAGAACATGTTTGCACATTGCTTTCTGAGGCGTACAAATGTCAGGAATGAATGCACAAACACGCTCTAATCTTCCTTCGTCAAACTGGAAGACTTCGCTCCCACCTTGGCATAGCCAACCGTTAGCAGCGTCCCAAGCGTTGCAATAATCAAAATGTTCCCAAGCCATGCGCCCAGCCCCTGCACAAACACTTTCTGGACAGGCTCTTTATAGATTAGGATATCCAATACGGGCGCAAGCACAATCCACGCCGCCGCATTCCCAATCACCTGCGTTACGTTAAAAAGAATGATTTCCTTCTTGCCAAAAGCCCCTTCCTTTACCCCATACTTATTGGCAAAAGCTCCGACTGCAATGGCAAAGACAGCCTCCGGGAACACCCAGCTCCACCAAGCGCTTCCATAAAAGAACATGTCGCCCAAAGCATGGCCGACCACGCCTACCGCCGCCCCCACAATCGGCCCGAACACTGCCGATAAGAATGCCAGCAACGCCGCCCTTGGCTGCAGGGCGGTATTGGGAATGCCCAAAGGAATCTGCACCTGCGTCAACGCCACAAACAGAGCGGCCCCAATGCCAACTGCCACCACTTCTTTTACACCAAATTTTGATTTCATACTTTTCCTCCTATTCCAGTTCCGCCTCTAACCCTTCCGCGCCCTGTCCACACAAAGCAAACACGGGCTCGCTCGCCTGCGTTTGCTTTGCTGGCCCGGAAGGGTTAGAGGCTGTTTTTTTCTTCCAGTTCCGCCTCTAACCCTTCCGTGCCCTGTCCACACAAAGCAAACACTGGCTCGCTCGCCTGCGTTTGCTTTGCTGGCCCGGAAGGGTTAGAGGCTGTTTTTTTCTTCCAGTTCCGCCTCTAACCCTTCCGCGCCTCATCCACCCAAAGCAAACACGGGCTTGTCCGCTCGTGTTTGCTTTGCTGGCCAATCCCCATCTATGTAGATTGCAGCCTGTCTGAAACGTCAGCCGGAAAGTTTTTTACAAGAACCACACTTATCATAACATAATTTTCCCTTTTCGTCCAAAAAAACATTTATTTTTTACCCGCTTTGTCCCACTGCCGGAATTTAGTCCAGCATAAGCGAAAGCCGTTCTCCCCCGTCCCGCTCACCTTCTTCCCCTGTCAATCTCATTGCGTATCCCCTGCATCTGGTAATCCAGCATCTCTATGGAATCCGCGCAGGCCTTCAGCTTCTCCACAATGCCTTCCGCATCCGCCACATCCTTTTTGTACTTCAGCTTATGTTCCAGGCTTGCCCAAAAGTCCATGGCAATCGTGCGAAACTGCATCTCCACCTTCATATTCTTTTTTCCTTCCGACAGGAAAATCGGCACGCTTAAAATCAGATGCAGGCTCCGGTAGCCGTTTTCCTTTGGCTTCTTAATATAATCTTTTTTCCGCAGCAGGATAATGTCATCCTGACGGATAAACAGTTCCGCCAGACGGTAAATATCGTCCGGGAAGGAGCATATGACCCGCACCCCCGCCACATCCGCCAAATGTTCCTTTATGCTCTCCATCGTAACCGGATAGCCTTTCCGCTCCAGTTTTCCATAGATGCTCTCCGGCGTTTTCAGCCTGCTTTTAATCGACTCAAACGGATTCCTGTTATATTCCTGGGAAAATTCCGCATTTAATGACTTTAGCCTTGTCTCCACTTCCATAATGGCCGCCCGGTACTCCAACATCAGCCTGTTAAAGGACTTGGCTTCCCGCAGTTTTTCCGCCTGTATGCGGATGATTTCATCCTGCCTTTTTAACGTCTCCCTTTGCTCCTCCACTTTCTGTTCCAGTTGATTCTTGCAGGCAAACAATTCAATGGTATTCCTTATCCTGTTCTTAATCACAGAACTGACAAAAGGTTTATGGATAAAATCGGAAACGCCTAATTCAAAACACCTGTTCTCTATTTCCACTGCATCCTCCCCACTGATTACCAAAACAGGCGTTTTGCGCAGCCACTGATTCTTTCCCATTTCCTCAATCACTGCAAAGCCGTCCATCTTTGGCATATGCAGATCTAACAGAATCGCCGCCATCTCCCCTTTGCATTCCTGCAGTTTCCGCAGCGCCCCTTCCCCATCCTCGGCCATTTCCACCGCATATTCCCCTTCCAAAATATGCAGGAGCAATTCGCGGTTCACCTCCGCGTCATCCACGACCAGTATCCTTTGCATACTTTTTCTCCCTTCATCCATGCAAGGCGTTTCCCCCTGGCCCGCCAGAGGGCGCATCTTTTTCCCGCTGTTTGTAAGGTTCCTTCCATGCCTAAACAGGAGACTTCTCCCTCCGTAAAATCCGCCCAAACGCCTGCTTGTATCTGTATCCTTATCTTATCAAAGATATGGATGGGATTCAAGAATAACATGACCGGGCAGCAATCACACCAGCGCTGGATATTTTGCCAGCCTGCAAGGCGCAGCAGGGAGGCGATGGGGCGCATCGTTGACTGACGGCAATGCAGCAGATGGCAAAATAGGCGGCGCTGAAAATGTGGAACTGGCTGGATGGCTTGTCACAGGCAAATCTCCTCCCGTAGCCCAAACGAATAAATAATCTTCTCTTTCACTCTCTTTCCGGTCAGTTCTTCCAAAGCCCGGGCATAGTAATCCAACTGCGTTTTGTATTTCCCCACCAGTTCCTGCCCCCGCTCCACCCGGTCAGTTTTGTAATCCGCCACCACAATTTCCCCGTCTTCCTCAAAATACACGTCAATAATGCCCTGAATCAGCACCAGCTCCCCTTCCGGGAACTTTTCGTTCAGTTCCTTTGCCGCAAGCCCCAGCACAAAAGGCTGTTCCCGATGTAAAAGCCCCCTCTCCTGCGCCCGTTTCATACGCTTTGCCAGAGAGGTGCGCAGGAAAGCTTCCACCGCAGAAACGGAAACCGCTTTGGCATATTCCTCGCCTAACATCCCTTCCCGCACCATATGCGCTATCTGGGCCTCCACATCCCCCGGTTTCCCGGCGCTGGAAAATTGGAACAACTCCATTACTTTATGGAAAGCGCTTCCCCTCCCTGCGCCGCCAATGTCTTCCTCCTCTTGCATAAACCTGGGAATGTATGGAATGACCGTCTCTTCTTCATAAAGCTGGAAGGAAAAGTCCTGCTCTTCCTCCTGCCCTGCTTTTTTTAGTTCCGACACAGTTGTCTTTGTATATAAATCCGCCAAATTGGCATATTCATATTGATAGGAAAACACTTCTGACATATATGTCATCAATTCATTATCTATGTCGGTCACAAAGTCCGGATGTTCCAAACGGAACCTGGCTCCTTCCGCTGCCGCCTGTTCCGCAATGTCCGCCGCAAACAATTCATCCGCTCCTGTGATATGTATGGAAAAAGGAGCTTCCCAGGGCAGCTTCCGCTTTCTCTTTGGCGCTTCCAGCCCATACAATCCCCATACCGGGGCAAAAGCAGGGTGGCGGCACAAAGCAGGGAGCAGGAAGTCCAGATAGCAGTCAGCCGCCGCCAATTCTCCATAAGGCAGCCGCTGCCCGTCCCGCATGGCTGCAGGAAGCAGGGAAGCTATCCTTTTCTCCGGCTTCTCTATGACTCCGGTCAGGATTAGTTTTTCCTTTGCCCTGGTCAATGCCACATAGAGTACACGCAGCTCTTCGCCCAGATTGTCCAGCCGCATTTTCTCCGCCACGATGTTTTTGCGCACAGTCCGGCTCTGCTGCCTGTTCTCCACGTCCACATAGTCCACTCCAATCCCCATATCCACATCCACTGCCATCCTGCTGTTCAAATCCTGCATATTGAACTTCTTGGCCAGTCCACAGACAAAACAGACCGGAAATTCCAGCCCTTTGCTTTTGTGGATGCTCATAATCCGCACCACATCGGCATTTTCATCCAGCACATTTGCCTCGCCGTAATCCACGTCATATTTTTCCAACTGCTCAATATAGCGCACAAAATGAAACAGGCCATAGTAGCTGGTCTGCTCAAAAGCCGAAGCTTTTTCCAACAAAATCTGCACATTGGCTTTCCTTTGCCCGCCTCCCGGCAGCGCGGCCACATAAGGCAGGTAATTCGTTTCCGAAAGGATATCCTGCAGCAGCTCATGGACTGGCATATAAACCGTCTTGTCACGGTATCCCTCCAGGAAATCCAAAAGCTTCCTGACTTTCCAGGCCAGGGCTGACGCTTTCTCTTCCGGCTTTGCCCCTTCTGCCTGCCGCCACTTAGCCGCCGCTCCCCCTTCCGGCCATATTCTCTCAAACAGCGCCGTCTGCGCTGTTTTCGCTTCCCATCCTGGCAACAGCCCGTCTGGCTCTGGCCCTTCGCTGTTCGCTTTTCCATCCGGCTGCAGCCCGTCCAACCTTTCACCGTCCGTTTCCACATCTAACAGCAGCCTGTCTGGCCTTTCACTGTCCGTTTCCATATCTGGCGCCAGGTCTTGCGGCATTCCACTGTTGGCTTCCTTTCCTGCCGCTCCATGCCCTCCTTGTCCGGCTTCTTCCTGTAAAAAATCTCTGTCCTCCCCAAATTTGCCCTGTACGAATTCCTTTAAGGCAAAATAAAGGCATTTTCCCCGTTTTGCGCACGCCCGAATCTGTGCGATTTCCTCATCCGTAAAACCTCCGAAACAGGATTTCATCACGCCAAAAAGAGGAATGTCCTGCCTTGGATTATCCAGGATACGCAATAATTGCAGCAGGGTCTGTATCTCCCTGGCCGCAAAATATCCCGTTTTGGAAGATACATGGGCCGGAATCCCCTCTTCCTTTAAGATACTTTTGAAATCCTCGTCCCACCCTGCATTGGTTCGAAGCAAAATCACAATATCCTGATAGCGCACCGGACGCAGCGTCCTGCTTTCTTTATCCGTGACTTGAAAATGCGCCAGCAGTTCCTTTATCCGCTTTGCCACCGCAAGCGCTTCCTGCTGCCTGCCTGAGAGTGGAACAGCGCCATCCCCGTCCTGCCCGCCCTCCGCTTCTTCGCCTGCTGCCTGGCTGTCTCCATCCATTTCCTTCCCCTCTTCCCTTACTGCACTCTTCTTCCCTGACGCTACTCCTTCCTCCTTTTTGCGAACCAGCAAAAGTTCCGTGCAATTTGGCGAACCGGGCTGCCCGGAATTAAAAACAGCCGCTTGCCCTTCCTCCCATGCCGGATACTCTGCACCGCAATACAATGCCGTTTCCTCATTGTATTCCACACCACCCAATTTCTTCCCCATAATCTGCGCAAACAAATAGTTCACGCTGTCCAACACTTCTTTCCTGCTCCTGAAGTTCTTATGTAAATCTATGCGCTCTTTCTTTTCCCCTTCCCGCTGCCCTGGCTGACAGACATCCGCTTCTTCTCCGACCCGCCGCCCCGGCTCGCTGGCTTCCGCTTCCTCTCTGACCTGCCGACCTGGCTCGCAGACTTCCGCTTCTTCTCCGACCTGCCGCCAAGCAAAATCCCCGTCCCTTTCTTCTGCACCGTCTCGTCCCGCCAACGCTCCAGCCTCTCGCCCTGCGGCGCCCTGCCCTGCCTGCGCCTCATCCGCTTTTGCCCCAACGCCATATCCTGCCATCTCTCCCATGGCATTGCCGTATTCCTCATATTTCTCCATAAAAATCTCTGGCCTTGCCAGGCGGAATTTGTAGATGCTCTGCTTCACGTCCCCTACCATAAAACGGTTATACCGCCCGGCAGATTCTCCAGAAATGCTTTCCAGCAGCATCTCCTGCACCGGATTGCTGTCCTGGTATTCGTCAATCAGTATCTCGGTAAAAAACTCCCGGTAATCCAACGCCGTCCGGGTAGGGCTATATTCCGGCATTCCCGCTTCCGTCCTCTGTCCCTGCCTGCCCCTGTCCCCTTCTTCCCCTGCCACGCTCTTCTCCCCTTTTTGCGTACGCTGCACCAAAATCGACAAAGCCAGACGCTCCATATCGGAAAAATCAATGATATTCTCTTCCCTCTTTCTCTGGTCAAGGGCTTGTTTAAAGCCAAGCGTCAAGTCAATCAGTCCGCAGACCGCCTCCCGGCTCCCCTTCATATAAGCCAGCGCCGTTTCCGGCAGAACCGGGAAATACTTTGCGCAAATTTTTTTCAAAGCGTCTTTGACATCCTTTCGGATTTCCTGTACCATTCCCCGCTTTGCCGCCGATACCGAATCATCCTTTTTGGAAGGCAAACGTCCAAAAGCCATTCCGTGGAACAAGGCATAGCCTTCCCCATACCGGGACACTTTGGCCAGTTTTTCCAGCCCGTCCGCTTCTTTCTCCAACACCGGGGCATACATATAAGGGCCGTCCGGCTGTTCGCAAACTGCCATGCACTCCTGTATTTTCCGTACACAGTCCTGCGCCATCAGGCGCGCCTGTTCCATGCCGAATTGCATAAATTCCGCCTGTTCCAGCTCCTCCATCGTATTGACTCCGTAATCCTTTTTGCGTTGTTCCAGCCATTCCTCCGGCCATGGATTGCTCTCCGCAAACTGGTACAGTTTCAGTATATGCCCTTCAATTGCCTTGTCCTGGTTGCCTGTGCTGAAATATTCCACACAATGCAGGAACCACTCCTCTTTCTGCGCAAACCGTTCTTCCAAAAACTCCTGCATCACATCCTGCCGCAGCAGCTTTAACTCCCCCTCATCCGCCACCCGGAAACCGGGATCCAAACCAATGTCGTTAAAATTATTCCGGATGACATACATGCAAAAACTGTCAATGGTGGTAATCTGGGCATTGTGGATTAAAGTGGCCTGTTTCTGCAAATGTTCATTGTCCGGCTCTTCCTCCAGCTTCGCCGCAATCGCCGCCCCAATCCGCTCCCGCATTTCCGCCGCTGCCGCATTGGTAAACGTCACCACCAAAAGCCGGTCAATATCCACCGGATTTTCCCCGTCGCTTACCATCTTTACAATACGCTGCGTCAGCACCGCCGTTTTCCCCGAACCTGCCGCTGCCGACACCAGTATATTTTTGCCATGCAGGTCTATGACTCTTTGCTGCTCCTGCGTATATGCCATGCCCATACCTCATACCCTCCTGTTTGGGGTTTGCCCCTATTCCGGCTGCGCTCTTATTCCAGTTCTGTATGTTTTTTCGCATTCCATACAGACAGGAAAGCTATCAGTTCATTGTTTGACAAATAGCCATGCCAATTACGCTGAATGCTTTTCTTCACAATATGCAAATGATTCATGCCGTTATTTATGAAACGATGCGCCAATTACTTTCCAAAATCCCTTCCGTGCAGAACCGACCCTTTCCACTATGCCATTTTCACTCAATTCTTTCACACTGCGTTTCACAGCCCGCACTGTAATGCCAAGCTCTTCCGCCATTGCTGCCTGCGTTACGGATGGATTATCCAAAAACATTTCTAAAATTCTCTGTTGGGTCGCGCTTAAATGAGAAATCCCATTTAAACTTTTTGGTGAACTTTTTGGTGAACCTTTTGGTGAACTTTTTGGTGAACTTTTTGGTGAACTTTTTGTTACTTTTCTCTCATAAGAGGGCCTGTACAAATTCACCCTGAAATTATCCCCAATCTCCAAAAATTCCGGTTCCCTCACTCCATACTCCCTACAGCTTACAATCATCCTTTTTATTCCAGTCCCCCAGCTCTCAATAATGCGCATCCTGCTAAATACCTCCGCAATACAACGATTACGGATTTTAGAGCTGATTTTGCCCCTATTCCTGCTTTACCTCTCCCATCCGCCTCATCCGCTCCAAAGCCTCTTCCCCGGACAATTCCTCAAGCTTCCGGTAGCCGTATCCGTCTATCCTGCCGTCAAACCCGCACACCGTGCGGAATGCGCAGTAATCGCACGCCGTGTCCAATCCCTGCTTATAGGGTCTGGCCCCTATCCTGCCATCCAGGATTTCCCTGCCGATTTCCCTTATCTTCCGGTTCACATAGGCCGACACCTGCCGCAAGTCCCCCGCATCCAATACGCTGGATCTGGCGCTGTAGTCCCCGTCTTTTTTCCGCTCCACCGGCACTACGTCGGATTTGTCCGTAAATTCCCTGTCCAGGGAATCTATAATCCGGCCATCCTTATTGACTACCCCAGTCATCCGAAGTTCCTTTCGCAACTGCCCGTTCAGTTCCTCTAACGTCACCTCTTCCTCTGTCTTTACCATTGGGTCGGCCACATGGTAATACAGCATAGCCGCCGGAACCGCCTCTTTCCCTTTGTGCTTTTTCTGTTCCAGCTCCAGCGCCGCATTCATATAAACCACCAACTGCAACTGCAGCCCATAATACACTGCCGCCAGGTCAAACCTTTTGCTGCCTGACTTATAGTCAATAATTTTCACATATACATGCTGGCCGTCCTCCATCGTATCAATGCGGTCAATGCGCCCCTGCAGCTTCATCCTCTCTTTCTTCCCCAAGGCTATGTTCACCGCCTCCAGGCGGTCTGCCTGGGTAAAGGACACTTCAAACTGTTTCGGGATAAAATCCCCTTTCCGCAACTGATACTGCAGCGTCATCACTGCCCGTTTCAAAATGCGGCGCATCCGCTCTATGGCATATTGATTCCTGGCCGTGCTGTATAACACCGTTTCCCCATAAGCGGCCGCATACGCATCCAGCGCCGCCCTAAGCAGCCGCTCTGCCGTTTCTGCGTCAAAATCAAACCAACTATGCCCCTCTTCCTGCAGCTTCTCTGCAAAAATCTCCAGCACGCCATGGAACACATTCCCCATATCCACCGCCTCAAAGCCGTACTCCTCCCGCTCCTTCAAAGAAAGCCCGTACTGCAAAAAATGGGCATAGGCGCAGGAAGCGTATTTCTCCAGGCGGCTTACGCTGCTCTCCAGCATCCGCCCGTATAAAAGCCTGGCAATTTCCTTTCCTAAAGGATGTTCCCTGTAATGGGCAAACGCCGCATCCGCCAGCCGCATTGCCTCCCCGCCGTATTCCTTATCCTTGCGGTAAGTATGGTACACGGTAAAAAACCTGGTTTTTTCCTCTTCCTCCATATTCCCGGCCGCATATTCCCGCAGCAAATCCGCCAGATAATCCACGCCGGATTGTCTCGTTTTCATCTGCCAGACCCAGTCGCGCGTCTCCGGCCGCAGCGTCTCCAGGGCAGGGAAAAGCTTGCATACCGTATCCACCAGATAGGCCGGGCGTATGCTTTTCCCCTCGTTGTTTACCTTGCTGTAGGAAAGGTGCAACTGGGCGGAAGGCTTGGTCATATTCATATATAAATACAGCCGCTGGATATACATTTGCTGCCTTGGCGTAGGCGCCAGCTCATAAGGGGACTCCTGTAAAAATTCCCGGTCAATGTCGGAAATAATCCCGCCGCTGCCTGCATTTTTCGGAATGTTCCCGTCATTGACCCCCACAAAGAACAATACCTTGATTTCTTTCAGACGGCTCCTCTCGATATCCCCTACCACCACACGGTCTACATTCTGGGGAATGGTTCCCACCTGGATTTCCCCAAAACCGGCGTCTAAGATTTCGGCAAACTCTTTCATCCCCATAGGTTCCTTTGCCAGCAGGCTGTCCATCTGATCCAGCAAATCCATCACCAGTCGGTAAATCTGTCCATACTCCCTGGCGCGCACCGCCGCTTTCCCCGCTCCCCCCTGCGCCTGGAACCTGCGCTCATACACCGCCAGCTTTTCCTGCACCCTGTTTTTGGTCAAAAACCCATACAGCGCACGGATTTTCTTCCCTGCCGTATCCATCCCCTTTTCCAAAAGCGGGGACAACTCTTCTAACAGCGCCACGCGCATACCGTTGAGCCGTTCCAGTTCCTCCGTCTCCAGTTCCGGCGGTTTTACCGTGAAAATGCGCTCCCAGCGGCTTCTGCCCTTAATGCCAAAGGACAGGACATAATTTTCCAAAAGATCCGTTTCCTCCCGCGCAAAGCCAGTCAGCCCGCTGCGCAGGTAATGGAACACCGCCCGGTAGGAAAAGTTCTCCATGACAATCTTTAGCGCGCTCCTGATATATTCAATAAAAGGATTCAGCAAAATGCCTTTCGTCTGGTCTATATAAACCGGAATCCCGAACTTCCCCGCTTCCGTCTCCACATGCCCGGCATAGGAAGCCATATCCCCGGTCACTATGGCAAAATCCCGGTAGCAGTAGTGGCATTCCTGCGTCAGCTCCCGTATCCTTATGCATACCTGACGGATTTCCTCTCCCGGCGAGGAGGCTTCCAATAAGTGGATGGACTGGTTTGGCCCTCGGTAAGCTTTTACCGGATAACGGAATAAATGCCTCTCCAGATGCTGCATTTCTTCGTTATCCTGGAAACGGGGAAGCTTGGGCCGCTGCCCTTTGCCCTTTGCGGCAAACACATCTTCCCCCCTGGGCGCTTGCGCCTCCTTTGCCAGCCTGCTCAAATCCCATACCGTCTTTTTGCTTAAATAAAACAGTTTCTGCTCCCCGTCCGGCACATACGGGTTGCTTTCCTCCCCGTCCATCACCACCGTTACAATCACTTCCCTGGACAGTTCCATCAGCCTTTGGAGCAGCCTGTTCTGGATGGGCGTGAATCCGGTAAAGCCATCGAGAGCCACCACACTGTTTTGTATCAGCCTGGACTTTGGCAGCATCCGGCACAGCAGCTCCAACGTTTCTTCCGTGGTAATGTACTTTTCCTGGATATATTGCAAAAACTGCCCGTACAATACCCCCAAATCCTTCAGCTTATGGTAAAGCGCCCCCCGCTTTCTGGCATACTGCGTCAGTTCCTCCAGCTCCTTCACGCCTATGCCATACTGCATAAACTCTGAAATGGCCGATTTCACTTCATGGATATACCCAATTTTACCCAAATTGCCGCCAATGACAGGCAGCTCTTCCCCAATGTTTTCCGCCACTTTGCGCAGCACCAGGCTCTTTCCCGTATCGTCCAACACCGTCCGGCTGTTGTCCGCCCCTACTTCTTCCAAAATCCGGTGGGAAAGCCGCCCGAAGCTTAGCACGTCTATATTCATAATCCCCTTTTTCGGATGCGCTTTCACCAAATCCATTTGCGTCTGCATCGTAAACTGGTCCGGCACAATGACAAGGAAATTCATCCCCGGCTCCGCCATGGCGCGGCCTATGATTTCTTTATGAAGCATTGTGCTTTTCCCTGAGCCGGAAGGCCCGAAATAAAACCGAAGTCCCATATCCCATCCTTTCCGCATTTAACCGTTAACCGGAAACAGCCATCCGAAAGCGTGTTTGAACATCCATTCCTGACAATGCACGCCCCGCTTTGCATGGTATTTGGCCAAATCCAGGTTATACGCCCTTCCTTTGCGCATCTGCCAGAAAGCAATGTTCAACACGCTCTGGCATTCTATCCATTCCCAGGCATTCGTTAAAGAAACTTCATCATTTCCTTCACCGAATGGAAAATCAAATCCGGCTTCACTTCCGATTTTTCCAACTCTTCCAAAGACGCTTCCCCGCTTAAGACCAGCGCCGTCCGCAGCCCGTTGCGCACGCCTGCCGCAATGTCCGTATACAGCCGGTCGCCCACCATAACCGTCCTGCTGCGCGCCGCCCCTGTCCTTTCCAGCAAAAAGTCCACAATGTCCCCGTTTGGCTTTCCCACAATCCGGTCGGGATATCTTCCTGTGGAAGCGTGGATAAATGCATGGATTGCCCCTGCGTCCGGGATAAATCCATTTTCCGTCGGGCAGTTGTAGTCCGGGTGGGTGGCGAGGTAGGGCAGCCCGGCGCGGACAAAATCACAAACCTTACACATCTTCCCATAATCAATCGTTGTATCAAACGCCGTTACCACAACGTCCGGTTTTTCCTCTTCCAAAAGGATTCCTTCCTGGACAAACTCCTCCTGAAGCATCGGATTCCCAAGCAGGAACACTTTCCTGCCCGCATAATGCCTCTTCAAATAAGAAACCGCCGCCTGGCCGGAGGTGATAATCTTCTCTTCCCCGGCTTCCAGCCCCATACGCCTTAATTTCTCCACATAAACGCCCCGGTTTTTGGAGGAATTGTTGGTCAGGAACACATATTGTTTCCCTGCCGCGTCCAGATGCGCCAGGAATTCCTTTGCCCCGTCAATCCACTGTTCCCCCAGGTAAACCGTGCCGTCCATATCCAGGGCAAAACATTCCGCTTCTTTTAACATCCCTGCCGGGTCGCTGTCCACCGGAATGCCCGCCGCCTTTTTTGGCCCTTTGCGGCATCCAAATGCGGTTTCGGTTTCGAACCGCTCCCTTTGCAAAGCGTCGCCTGCGCCTGCCCTTCCCGCTTCCGTTTGCGCCGCCCCGTCCGGCTGCCGGCCCTTATATTTCCAAAGCGGACGGTTCTGCGCAAATATCTGCTCCAGTTCCCCTTTATCCGTCATCCAGGAAAGATAAGAATGGATGGCGCTCCCCACAAGGGCATATTGGCTCGCATCCATAACAAGTCCGTAATGCTCAAACACCGCCTTTAAGATTTCCTCATTCCCCACGGGGGAAGCGCAAATCCTCCGCAGCGCATCCCGGATTTCATATACCTTGTCCCGGTTCTTTTCCGCCAACGGCTTTAGCTGCGTAACCGCTTCCCCGTGGGACGGGATAAACAGCCTGCCCTCCAGATTCCCCAGTTTCTCCAGGCTTGCCAGGTATTCCTCCACCGCATAGAGGAAGGTGACATGGTATTTTTCCATAATCCGTTCCGGCGTAACGCCATCCGCCACAAACCAAATGCCATCTTCCATGCAAAAGGCCGACATGGAAAAAGAATGCCCGTCAATCCGCAGCATCCCCATCCCCTCCGGCAGCGCTTCCTTTGTCAATTCCTGCGCCACGCTTGGTTTGGCGCATAAAAACTTATTCCTTAACCCCTTATGCGGATTCCCCCCATACAGGAAAGAAGGCTCCAATACAGGGTTTTCCACAAACATCCGGTCTATGCCCGCGCAGTAAATTTTACATCCGCTCTTTTGCTGCAAAAAAGCATTTCCTCCAATGTGGTCTGCATGGGAATGGGTGTTTAATATCCGGTCTAACTTCCAGCCCCTTTCCTCCAAAAGCTTCCACACCCGCTTCCCCGCATCCTTATCATTCCCACTGTCCACCAGGCATACCCTGTCTTCCTCCATCCGGTAAATCCCTATCTTGGACGGACAGTCCATATAGTAAGTCCTCTTGCCAACCTGTATTAACCCGTACATTGCGTCTTCCTTTCCTCTTCGCCGGTTCCGCCCTTTCCTGCTATGCATTCCAAAGTCAGGAAAGCAGCTCCTTGTAAACCCGCAACACATTCCCTTTGAAAATCTTCTCCACCGTATCCTGCGACAGCCCGCTTTTCCCAAGCGCGTCTGCCAGACGCGGCATAAAGGAACAGTCCGGCAGTTCCCCATGCCCTTCTATCCCGTCAAAATCGCTGCCAAGCCCAAGGCATTCCACGCCTCCCACCCGGATAATATGTTTTGCGTGGGCGAGAATGGCTTCCAAGGTACCCGGGTTCGGTTCCCCTTTTTGCGCATCGGTCAAAAAATCCGGGCAGAAATTCAGCCCCATCACGCCTCCCCGTTCCGCCAGCTTCCGTATCATATCGTCCGGCATATTCCGCACTGCCGGACAGACTGCCCTTGCATTGGAATGGCTGGCCACAAAAGGCTTCTTTGCACACGCTAACACATCATAAAACCCAGCGTCCGATAAGTGGGATACATCCACAATCATGCCAAGCCGTTCCATTTCTTCCACAAATTCCCTTCCCTTTTGCGTCAATCCATGCTCCAAATCCGGCCGGTACATAAGCTTACGCATATCCTCCCCTTCCTTCGCTAAAGCCATGTTAAACGCGGGATGGCCGATTTCATTGGGGAAATTCCACGTCAGCGTCATCATCCGCACCCCCATTTCGTAAAACTCCCGCAGATTCTCTATCTTTCCCTGACAGACCCCGCCCTCCTCTATGGTCAGCAGGCCGGAAAGCTTTCCCTCCCTGCGGTTTTCCTCTATTTGGCCATAGGAAAGGACAGGGGAAATATATTTTTCATATTTTTGCACCTGGGCGGAATACAGGCGGCACATCCGCAAAGCCTCCTGCCGCGGCTCCTGCGTTTCCTCCATGCAGATAAACACGGCAAAATTCTGCATAAGCGCGCCTCCCTTTTTCAGCCTGCGCAAATCCACATGGCCGCTGTTTTCATACAAATCCTCTCCGCCTTCCTTCTCCCTGCTTTTATGTAAACGTGATATCGTATCACAATGCATATCAATATATTCCATCGCCAACCTCCCAAACGAAACGCCAACCCCCACTGTCACACATCTGCCGCTACCTGCCGTCCCTCCAAATCAGATTCCGCCACTGGCTAATCTGGCTTTCGCTCATAAACCCATTGGACGTCCCCATAAACCCGATTTTATAAGAAGCGAACAGCAACGCGTTTTTCACTGCAAACACCGAATCATGGGTCTTATTGTAAAAATGCAGAAAACAGGAAAACAAAGCATTTCCCGCACCCACCGTATTTACAATTTCATTTGTTTTCACCGTATCATAATGGGCAATTATGTTCTTCTCTTTATCATACAAAATCACCCCGGCCGCCCCCTGCCCCAGCAGGATAATTTTCGGCCGGTATTTCGCCGCCAGTTCCTTCACGGTTTCAAAAGGCTCCCCGATTAGGTAGTCGTCGCTGACATACAAAATATCCGCCGCTTTCAAAAAATCCTCATCGTACGCCTCTTTGTCCCTGCGGTATTCCCTGATATTGACTGCAACCGGCTTACGCAGTTCCTTTCCAATCCGCACCAGCGGACGGCAGAAATCCGCGTCGGAAACTACCAGCATCTCCGCTCTCTTAGCCTGTTCCCGGAAAAGCGCCTCGTCATAAACCGCTTCCCCAAGGTCTTTCCGGTCTTCAAAAATCTGCCGTCTCCTGCTGTTGTCATACAGCACCACCGCAGTGGGCGTCTGCTTTAGCCGCGGCAGCACATAGTCCGTCACAAGCTCCACCTCCGCATCCGGCGGATTGAGCAGTTCCATGCTTTCCTCCTGCCCTACCAATGCCATCAAATCCACAAAATTCCCCAGCCATTTAAGCGCCAGCGATTCGTTGTAAGCGTCCCCGCCCGTACTCATAAAAACCATATTTGACCTGACTGTAACACCCGAATATTCTATCGGTATCTTCTCTACCCGGACTATCGTTTCCTTCTGCACGATTCCGGCTACCAAAAACCTACCCATATATGCCTCCCAGACTCTGCTTTTATTCCGGATTTTTACCATGCTTATTATATAACATAGTAATCCTCCTGCACAGCTATTTTTTATTTTTTTCATAGGGAAATCCATTTTAAAGATTTGCCCTTTTACGCCGTTTCCTTTTCATGTATAATATCTTATATCATATCTATGCCGGGAAAAGCCGGGAAAGGCCCGCGCAGGCATAAAAGCTTTGCCAAAACCAACGATATCAAAGATAAGGAGCCGCATTATGAAAGAACAATTATATACCATCCCACTAAATGACGCCATCCATGCCAACGATGAATGCCCCTTTTGTTTCGTGGAACGAAACGTGGAACAGGACCTTTTGGATTTTACCTTAGGCTCCGGCTCTTCCTATATGGAAAGCGATATCCGGGAAGCTACCGACAAAGCGGGGTTTTGCCGCTATCATTTCAAAAAAATGTTTGACTATGGCAATACTTTGGGAAATGCCTGGATTCTGAAGACCCATTATATCCGTATCAACCAGGAAATGAAAGAACAGGCCAAGGCTTATATGCCGGGGAAATCCTCCCTGATGGGCAAATTCCGCAAAAATGCGCAAAGCGCCAACCCCATTGGCCTATGGGTTAAGGAAAAAGAAGCGTCCTGCTATATTTGCAAACGCTATGAAGACACTTATGCCCGTTATCTGGACACGTTTTTTGTTATGTATAAGAAAGATTGCGCCATGCGTGACAAAATAAAAAACAGCAAGGGGTTTTGCCTCCACCACTTTGGCGATTTGTGCGAAGCAGCCGAAACCAAACTGAATGACAAAGAAAAAGCGGAATTCTATCCTATGCTTTTTACTCTTATGGAGGAAAACATGCAGCGCATGGCCGATGATGTGGCGTGGCTGGTGGAAAAATTTGATTACCGCAACAAAGACGCTGACTGGAAAAACTCCCGGGACGCTATCCAGCGCGGGATGCAAAAGCTCAAAGGCGGCTACCCCGCAGACGGCCCCTATCAAAGGAATAAATAACCCGGCTGCGTATTTCCTAATAGGAAATGCTTTTCATCATATCAAGATATGCCTCAATCTCTTCCTGCATAACTCCGGGGTGGAAAGAGCCATCCCGGAAGCTTTCGCTTAATATCCCCCGGATGGTATGGGACAGTATGGCATTCATACGTTCCACATCCACCTCCGGGCGGAAACGCGACAAATCGGCGCCGCCCAGTATATCTTCCCGCAGGGAAGAAAGCGCCTCCCGTTTCGGCTCTGTGGCATACAGCGCTTCCTTTACCACCTCGTAGCGGGCGCTGTCGAGGAATTCCTGCATATATGGATAATTTTTCAATACCATCAGCTTGGCCCCTTCCATCTGCTTCCACAATTCAAAATAGTCCTTTTCTTCCCCTCCGCAGGCAGACAGCTCCAGCAGCATAAACCGGACGCTGTAGTCAAACAGGAAGGAATACAGCCCAAGCTTATTGTGGAAATAATGGAACAGCAGCCCCTTGCTGATTCCCGCCTCCGCTACAATGTCGTCTGTGCTGGCATGTTGATAGCCGTTGAGCGCAAATACTTTCAGCGCCGCATTAATCATCCGGTCTTGCTTTTCCTTTTTCAGGTCAAAAAATTTTTCATTCATCGTATCTTATCCCTTTATCTGTCATGTGACATAGATTGACTTTATTAGTCATTTCCTAATATATCATACTTTCCGCAAAAGTACAACCTTGTATTCCGATGATTCCTGCACTTTTCCATAATGGACGCTTATTCATAAAAAATTTACACATAATCTCTTCCATTTTTGAGAAAATAGTATTAATATATTCCTATGACACCGAATTTGAAAGGAGTATTTTTATGGCAAAAAAGTTCAGTAGGTTTTTAATGTTTACCGCCTTTGCAGGCGCGGCAGCGGCAGGTGTTTATTATTATTTGCAGAACAAAAATTCTTCCTACTCTGACGATATGGATGACGATGATGATTACGACGACTTCAGCGATGATCTCGATGATGATATGGAAGACGACGATTCAACCCGTAACTATGTTGCATTAAACCTTGAAAAAGCGGAAGAGGCGGCAAAAGAAGCGGCGCAGACGGCAGCGGACGCAGTGGGCGAGGCAGCCACGCAGGCTAAGGACGCAGTGGAAACGGCTAAGGAAGCGGCCAAAGACATTGCCGAAACAACGGAATCAAAAATCGAGGAATTTTTTGATGACGATGACCAGGCGGACAGCTCCAATTAATGGCCTGCATCCAAAACTAAATTAAGAAGCAAACTAAACTAAAAAGCAAACTAAAAAACCGGGCAGCGTCATACAGGCGCAGCCCGGTTTTTTAATATCATCTAAAGAGCCATAATCCTTCCGTCCCTGCCGCAGAATGCCCGTTTACTCTTTCACCCTGCAGCCTCCAAGAACCTCCGGTTTATATTTCATACTGTCCTTTTCCGTAATTTCCCTAATGACACGGCACGGCACGCCTGCGGCAAAGCTATTGTCGGGAATATCCCTAATCACTACGCTGCCTGCGCCAATAACGCAGCCATTGCCCACCGTCACCCCCGGGCACACCGTCACATTGGCGCCTATCCAACAGCCATCCCCAATCCGGACAGGCTTTGCATAGCAAAAATGCCCTTCTTCCCCCTTTTCATCCAGCATCACACGGCGCTCTTCGGCAACCATCGGATGAATGGGCGTGACAATCGTTACATTGGGGCCGAAATTGCAGTCATCCCCAATAGTGACGTATGCATCGTCCTGGACGGTAAAGTTAAAATTCGCAAAAAAATTCTTCCCTATGCTTGTATGTTTTCCATAATGAAAATAGATTGGCCCATGGAAGAAAAAACCGTCCCCAATCGTCCCCACAATCTGCCGGATAATCTCCCCGCGCTTTTCCACTTCATCTTCATACGTCTTATTATAATCCACATTCAGATTATGCGTCCGCAATTTGATTGCTTTCAATTCCGCATTCCCGGGCGCAAACAACACGCCCGCAAATATTTTTTCCTCTTCCCGCATTTCTTTTTTCCTCCGCCTGAAACGGAACGCTCCTGCCAAAAGAATTCCTATGCCGTTTCTTTTAACGTTTATGCACCTTCCGCAATCTGCACCATTCTCTGCATATCCGAAATCAATTCCCTGGAATAGGTTTCCGCTTCCCTGTATATCCGTTCCGCGTTGGAATAGTCTTCGTTTTTAAGCGCTTCCATGGCCTCCGCGCCAAACTGGTGGAACCTGCGGTGCTTCTCCCCAAGCCCCTCCCATATCTGCGCGATTCCCGGAATAGCCGGTTCCATCGCATAATAAAAGTGCCCGAACCCACACTTAGAAGAATCCAACTGCAGCGGCTGCAGGCTGCGCCCTTCCACCATCCGCCTTAAATTCTCCAGCCATGTCTGGTGCGCCTGAATGGCAGTGTTTACATAATGGGCAAATTCCCGGTTCTCCATATGGAAGAACGCGTCCTGCGCCATGCCCCCCATCTGTTTTACCACATCGTCCAATATCTGCTCTATTCCCACCACCGGCTCGGTTGCTTTTTTCAGTTCATGCCCCACCTGGCGCATAAAGTCCGTGCTGTTGCGAAGCTGGTTTTCCATTTCCGCCATGGAACTGCTGATTTCCTCGCTGACTGCCGCGATAGACTCCATAGACTCATTGACTTTGGAAACATGATGCTGGCTTGCGTCGTTTAACTCCCACACATGGTTAATCCGGCCGGACATACTGTCCAGCGCCTGGATTGTGCTTTCCGTACTGTCCACACTCTTTTGGGAAGCCACTTTTATATTTTCCACGAACTCTCCCATATTCCCGGTCAGTTCTTTTGTTTTCTCCGCCAGCGTCCGAATCTCCCCTGCCACTACGGCAAAACCCCTTCCTGCCATCCCTGCCCTGGCCGCTTCGATGGAAGCATTGAGCGCCAGAAGGTTGGTCTGCATGGAAATGGCGTCAATCCCTGCAATCACTTCGTTCATCTGGCTGATAATATTCATCAGCTCATCCATATTCCCCTGCAGTTCCCGGGAAATCGACATAGTTTGCTCTGACAGCTCTTTAATCATCGTCAGCTCATTCTGCCCGTCTTCTATTTTTTTGTATACCTCGCCCGTATCGGAGGAAACCTGGAGAATCGTATTGGTCAGTTCCTCATGCTGGCTGTTTGCCCTTCCCGACGATGTGCCATAATCTTCCGAAGAGCCGAAAATAGACTCGGCCGCCTTTTCCACGCTGCGGGAAATATCCATAATTTTGTCTGTCTGATATTGCATCGTCAAGTCCAGTGAACTGATTTGCATCACGGCTTTGATATTCTTATCCAATAAACCGGCGAACTGCTCCCGTCCTTTTAACAGCCTCCGGTAAATCCTGTCCAATTCAGGTTCCCTGGAATAATCAGCCTCTTTTAATTGGGAAACCGCGCCCATAAGCGCCCTCTTTCTCTTCTCAACCATTATTTCAGCCCTCTCTTCTCTTCTTAAATATTAGATAAACTATCCGGAGCCACCTTTCCTATGTACCCCTTCGCCAAAACAAAATCGCGCCAAGCACAAGCAGAAGTTACCTATTTACATAATACGGGATTTTGCATTTTTTGCAAGTCTTTTTCATAAAAAAATATTCCGGCCTCCCTCACGCGCGCCATGCCTCCTTCAGCCTATGCATCCCTTCCAGAATCTGCCTTCTGTCCAATGACGCATACCCCAAAACCAACGTTGCCCCGTCCGGGCAAAACGGCGCATTGCCCACGCTAAATTCCGATAATCCGTACACCTTTACTCCGGCTTTGGCGGCCTGGCGGACTAACTGCCCCTCACTCCGCCCCAGCCTGTCATGCACAAGCAGATGCAGTCCGGCATTTTCCCCCGTTACCCAAAACTGGCCTTCCATTTCCTTTAATTCCGCCAGCAAAACATCATGCCTGTCCCGATATATTTTCCTCATCCGGTTCATATGCCGTTCAAAATGGCCGTTTCGTATAAATTCATTCAATATCCTCTGGTCAATGCCGGACACCGTGGTGGAATAAAAGGAGCATTTCTTTTCGTATGCCTCCAGAAGGGGCGGCGGAAGCGCCATATAGCCGGTGCGGATGGCCGGGGCTATGGATTTGGAAAAGGTGCCGATATAAATAACTTTCCCCAGCCGGTCTGAAGCCTGCAGCGAGGGAATAGGCCGCCCTTTCAAACGGAACTCACCGTCATAATCATCTTCAATCAGGTAACGCCCGTCCATTTCCCCTGCCCATTTGAGCAGTTCCATCCTGCGCCCGATTGGCATCACAATGCCCATCGGATACTGATGAGACGGCATAACGTACGCAACCCTGGCCCCGCTTTGACGCAGTCCGTCCACACACATGCCGCTGCCATCCATCTCCACCGGGGTAATGGGATAGGCAAAAGACGCAAAAATACGGTAGGCTTTTTTATAAGTCGGGTTTTCCATGGCTATCGGCACATCCCTGCCCAGAATCTTTTCCAACAGCATCAGCAAATAGTCGTTCCCGGCCCCGATAATAATCTGCTGCGGGCTGCAATTCACTCCTCTTGAAGCATGAAGGTAATGGGCAATGGTTTCCCGCAGCGCCTCATCCCCTTTCGGCGAACCGCAGGCGAACATTTCTCTGTTGTCCCCCACCAGGATATCTTTCGCAATCTTCTTCCATGTGGAATACGGAAAAGCCGCCATGTCAATTGCATTGGGGGAAAAATCGCACACATAGGGCAGATGCGCCGTTCCAGCAGCGTCCATTCGCGTTTTGCCTTCCATGCCCGGCGCACCGTCCGTTTCCCCAAATTGTCTGCCCTGCGCCCCTTCTTTCCCGCTGCGGGCAAATCCTTTATCCCAGCCCGCCCCTTCCTTCAAATCAAACAATTCCTCCACCTGGCAGACAAAATATCCACGGTAAGGTTTGGATTCAATATACCCTTCCGAAAGCAACTGCCCGTAGGCCAGCTCCACTGTGCTGCGGGACACTGCCAGGAATTCCGCCAGGGAACGAGTAGAGGGAAGCCTCTCACCAAAGCGAAGCTTCCCTTTCCTGATTTCCCCCTTTATATAATCGTAAATCTGCTCATATAAATGCTTCTCTCCGTCCGTACGCAAAGCAATCGCTAAATCATTCATAATCCTATTTTATTTCACTGCATTCTTCATTTTCACCTGCTTTACAATCTGCTCTTTCAGGTCGCGCGCCTTGTCCTTCATCCTCGGGTTGGCGCTTATTGATGTAATAATGGAAGAAACCAGCTTGGAAGCCACATCAAACTGCTCGAATTTGGTAGCCGTGACTGCAATGACATAGTCCACGGTAGGCTCATCCATCCCGCACATCGGGAAATTCTCAGACTGCCTTGCCGCCAGGAAGCCGTCCAGCGCATTTTTCAAAAACTCCCTTTCCTCTTCCTCCAGCTTACTTTTCTTCTTTTCGTATTCCGCATCCGACTGGTCCAGGCTCTCTGCCTTTCCTCTTAACAGCCATGCCGTTTTTAAGCAGATATATGCTTTCTCGCTTGGCTTTGCCATCTTTACAATGGCGTTGGCCAACGTTATTTTGTAACGCTCCAGCGCCTCATCGTACGTATACACTTCCTTATAGTCCGTGCGCGACTTAAAATTGGCGCAAATCATCTCTTTGATTTTCTTCGCCTGGGGTGATGTAATAAATTTAAAGTAACGGCTCAGCGCGGCATAGCCGCAGTTCGGACACATAATAATGTCATATTTAAGCAAATCCACATGTTCATATTTAGGGCGCAAGTCAGGATCCGTCCCAATCAGCTTCGCTTTGCCAACCTTTACCGTCCTGGACTTAAACTCATGGTCACAAATCGGGCAGGTAAAACTTTTGTCAAACAGGAAGTCCTGCTCCTGTACGACTGGCGGTGGCGGCGCCGCTGCCGCTGCCCCAGCGCCTCCAGCCTCCTTGGCCTTGGGCTTTTCATATAATTCCATGTTTTCCAAATTTCCCAGCCCGAACCCATCCAGTCCGGATAACAATCCATTCATATCTTCTCCTCCACAAGCTGTACTATAACTACTGACTATACTGTTTTCGGCAATACATAAGAACTCTTCAAAGAAACAATCCGGTTAAACACAAGCGCATCCGGTTTGGAATCCTTCGCATCCACGCAAAAATAACCTTGGCGGACAAACTGGAAACTCTCATACGCCTTTGCCCCGGCCAGGGCAGGCTCCAGATAGCATTCCCTGCGTACATCCAGCGAATGCGGGTTCAGATTCAAAGAACCATCCTCATTATATACGCCTTTTTCTTCCTCTATGATATTTTCATATAATCTGACCTCCGCCTTCACCGCTTCGGCTGCAGGCACCCAATGTATCGTCCCCTTTACTTTCCTTGCGGCAAACCCTGTGCCGCACTTTGTCTCCGGGTCATAAGTGCAGTGTACTTCCGTCACCCGTCCGTTTTCATCCTTTACATAATCCGTGCAGGTGACAAAGTAAGCATTCATCAGCCTGACCTCATTCCCCGGATACAAACGGAAATATTTCTTCGGCGGTTCCTCCATAAAGTCTTCTCTGTCGATATACAATTCCCTGCCAAAAGGAACCTCTCGCGTCCCCATGGCCTCATTTTCCAAGTTGTTCGCCACGGTCAGCATCTCCTTATGCCCTTCCGGATAATTGTCAATCACTAACTTCACCGGATCCAACACTGCCATCATCCGCGGCCGCTTCATCTTCAAATCTTCCCGGATGCAGTATTCCAGCATCGCATAGTCCGCCGAAGAATTGCTCTTGGAAACGCCGCACAGGTCAACAAACATCCGAATGGACTGTGGGGTAAAGCCCCTTCTTCTAAGCGCGGCAATGGATACAAGCCTCGGGTCGTCCCAGCCGTCCACAATGCCGTCCTCCACCAGTTTCTTAATATACCGCTTCCCTGTCACCACATTGGTCAGGTAAAGCTTAGCAAACTCAATCTGTTTGGGCGGATGGGGATATTCCAGTTCCCTTACGACCCAATCGTACAACGGTCTGTGGTCTTCAAATTCCAGCGTACAGATAGAATGGGTAATCCCTTCTATGGCGTCCTCAATCGGATGCGCAAAATCATACATAGGGTAGATGCACCATTCCTCCCCTGTATTGTGATGCGCCATATGGGCCACACGATAGATAATCGGGTCGCGCATATTGATATTGGGGGATTTCATGTCAATCCTGGCGCGCAGCACCTTCTCCCCGTCCTGGAACACGCCATCCTTCATCTCCTGGAACAATCTCAGGTTCTCTTCCACGCTGCGCTCCCGGTTAGGATCGTCCTTACCCGGCTCCGTCAAAGTCCCCCTGTATTCCCGCATCTGCTCCGCCGTCAAATCCGACACGTACGCTTTTCCCTTTTTAATCAGCTTCACAGCCGCCTCATACATCTGCCCGAAATAATCGGAAGCGAAAAACAGCCTGTCCTCCCAGTCGGCCCCCAGCCACTGAATATCTTCTTTGATGGATTCCACAAACTCCGTCTTTTCCTTTGTTGGGTTTGTATCGTCAAAACGCATGTTAAATTTCCCATGGTACTGCTGCGCCAACCCATAATTCAACAGTATGCTCTTTGCATGTCCTATATGCAAATACCCGTTTGGCTCCGGCGGAAACCTGGTATGGACCGTATCGCACACCCCTTCCGCCAAATCCTTGTCGATGATCTGTTCTATAAAATTCCTGGAAACCACTTCCTTTTCCGCTGCTTCCGGCTTCAACGCCACTTTTGCACAATCTGTGTTTTCTTTCTTTTGCGCTTCATTTCCACTCATCGCCTATTTTCCGCCTCCAAGCTTCCAATATTCTAATATTCCAATATTTACACACATTAAAAAGCAATCCTCTTTATCTTAACATAAAAAAAAGAAATAATAAAGGGGGGCTTCCTGAGAAACCAAAAAAAATTTCCTTCTGCACAAAATGGCGCGCGTCCGTGTGCATAAAAAACAGGCATACCCCCTGCATGGTATGCCTGTAAGTCCGTCCCGGCCCTTTGACAGGGACATATCCGTTTCATTTGGAACCAACGCCTCCGCTTGTCAGCAACACAAGAACATCAGTTATCAATGAAACACTTAGGAAGAACGCCATAAAGGCGCCCTTCCGCGTGAAATGGATTTGAAAGCGAACCCCGGAAGCCTGCACAGGCAGTGTAACGCATACCTGCCGGCTCCCTTTCACGCTTATTCCTGTCTGCCCAAACGGGCAAATCGATCGATCGTATGCAGACGGAAACTTTGCTTTTGGCGCCCCCGCCTGCATGGTTTAAGAATAAAAAACAAGAAAATCAAATCCAAAAAGAGTATACCACACTTTTTCCCGCTTACCGCCGCATTGTCATAATTCTCCCGGATAATGTCAAAATTACAATTTTATACATGTTTTTGTCGTTGCTGCCTCTCCAACAGGCCAAGGAAACATGTACAGCTTTTTAAAAATTCGGGCATAGCCCTCACCTGGGCGTCCGAAAAATTGTGAAATAACCCTGCTGCCTCATTCATAAAAACAATGTTCGCTTTCTCCAGACTGTCACACACCAGTTCATCTATGGAACACTCTAATACATTGGCAATATCCACCAGCTTTTCCAAACTCACTTTTGTCCTTGCATTTTCTATATTGCTGATATGCTGCGTGGACAGCTCTACGGCCTTTGCCAGCTTTGCCTGTGACATCCTGCCCCCTTCCCTCCGCTCCCTGACCCTTTTTCCTAATTTTCCATAGTCTACCGCCATCCCTTTCACCATCGCCCTTTTTACCCGTCTTCCTCTGCTCCCACTCTCTGCGCAGCGCCCTGCGCCCGGAAAACCGGCCATATCACGCTCTATGGTCCCCAACCCCATTTCCTTTGCAACCGGCTCCATAAAAACATCCCCTTTTACTTTACACCCATTTTTACATTCTGTATACCTGTTATAGGAAAATTAAGCATCTTTCTCTTAGAGCATGTTTGAACACAAGCTGGAGAAAAAAGAAGACAAATCATCGGATAACCTGAAAAAACATGAAATGCAGCCCGGTTTTTCCTTTGGACTGCATTTCATGTTTTTGCTGTTTAGAAATTTTCATGCGCCACGCTTTTCTTTCCTGTTATTCGTCCACGCTGTAGTTGGGCGCTTCCTTTGTAATATGGATATCGTGGGGATGGCTTTCCTTTAAAGAAGCTGCCGATATCTTTATAAATTTCCCGTTTTCCTGCAATTGCGCAATGGTAGAGGCGCCACAGTAGCCCATGCCGGAACGCAGACCGCCCATCAACTGGAACACCGTGTCTTCCACCGTTCCCTTGTACGCCACACGGCCTTCCACGCCCTCCGGCACCAGCTTCTTGGCTTCCGCCTGGAAGTAGCGGTCCTTGCTCCCGTTTTCCATAGCCGCTATGGAACCCATGCCGCGGTATACTTTGTATTTCCTTCCCTGGTAGAGTTCGAACATTCCGGGGCTTTCGTCACAGCCGGCAAAGATGCTGCCCATCATGCAGACGCTCCCGCCTGCCGCGATGGCTTTTGTCATATCGCCGGAATATTTAATCCCGCCGTCCGCGATAATGGGAATCCCGTATTCCTTTGCCACCGCATAGGCATCCATTACCGCCGTAATCTGCGGCACGCCAATGCCCGCCACCACGCGCGTGGTGCAGATGGAGCCAGGCCCAATCCCTACCTTTACGGCGTCCGCTCCGGCCTCTATCAACGCCCTGGCGCCTTCCCCGGTGGCCACGTTCCCTGCAATCACCTGCATGTCCGGATATTTTTCCTTAATCATGCGCAGGCACTTCAATACATTTTCGGAATGTCCGTGCGCAGAGTCTAACACAATGACATCCACCTTGGCGTCCGCCAGCGCCCCAACCCGGTCCAGCACGTTTGCGGTAATGCCCACGCCCGCGCCGCATAACAGCCTGCCCTGTTCATCCTTTGCCGCCAGCGGGTATTTGATGGTCTTTTCAATATCTTTAATCGTAATCAGCCCAACCAGGTTGTAGTCCTCATCCACAATAGGGAGTTTCTCTTTCCTTGCCTTAGCCAACACCTGCTTGGCCTCTTCCAGGGTAATGCCCTCCCTGGCGGTAATCAGCCCTTGTGAAGTCATAGATTCCTTGATTTTCTTAGAAAAATCCGTTTCGAATTTCAGGTCGCGGTTGGTAATGATGCCGACCAGTTTCCTCCCTTCCGTAATCGGCACGCCGGAAATCCGGAACTTTGCCATTAAGGAATCCGCGTCCTTTAATGTATGCTCGGGGGTCAGGGAGAAGGGGTCGGTAATTACGCCGTTTTCCGAACGCTTTACCTTATCCACTTCTTCTGCCTGCGCCTCTATGGACATATTCTTGTGGATAATCCCGATTCCACCTTGTCTTGCCATAGCAATCGCCATCCGGTTTTCCGTAACGGTATCCATCCCAGCGCTCATCATGGGAATGTTTAGTCTGATTTTTTTTGTAAGCTGTGTCGCCAGGTCTACCTGATTGGGAATCACCTGTGAATAGCTTGGTACAAGCAGCACATCATCAAATGTAATTCCTTCGCCAATTATCTGACCCATTTTTTTCCTCCTATTCCGGTTGTGCATATATCCGTCCATCCGCCTCCGTAAAGAACCGCTCCCGGCCCTTCCGCTGCCGGAGGCGCTTGCGTGCATGGATGGGATATATGCTGTCTGCTGTTTGGCATATGCCGTTTCCTGTTGCGCATCCGCCGTATGAACACGCTTTGCATATGTTCTTTTGGCTGACGCCGTTTCCGGTTTTTGGCCTGCATCGGGATTTCTATGCCGGCGGAAACCGGTTTCTATAATTGAATAGTGATGTAAGTTTGAAAAAGTTTACCAAACTTACATCACTATGTCAATCCGAAATTTTCATTCCGGACCAACAATCTTTGCAAACCTGCAAAAACCGTTAATCCGTAAATACTTTTCTCGGCGCAATATTCTTAATGGCCCTAATCATTTCCTGATTGGGCTCTAACACAATCCTTTCCCCACTGTCATAATACATCACATATCTTGCCTCCGGCTGCTTTTCTTCGCTGGAGCTGTAATCAATGGTTTTTGCCGTCCTGTTCTTAAAACTGTCCAAATGATAAGAGTTCATGGGCGCAAAAATTTCCATGCGGTTTAAATCATACTGCGCCATTCTCTTACGCCTGGACTTTGCCATTACTTTATCTACGGTCAGCTCTTTGTCCAAATACAGGTATTCGTATTCCAAATCCGCATTCAAGTAGACAAAATATGCCACTGCCGCCATGCCAAGGCCGATAAGCAATGCAAGGAGGCTGCCCGCCCCTCCAAGTATGATAAAGCCCACTGCCAGCATAATCGTCAGGATACGGAGAAAACGCGTCAGCGGGTTCGATTTCTTCTTCACTAAACATTCCACATATGTTTCACTCATCATAATTTTGTCCCATCCTCTTCTGCGCCTTTCCGCGCTTGTTTGCCAGACTGCTTTCCCTGTGGTATGCAAATGTTTTCCACAACTTTTATCCAAAAACAGATTGTGTTTTCTATCATATTACAAAATAAGAAAAGTTTCAAGGCGGCAGCTTAAGTTTTCTGCTTTCTTTACATATTTTTTATATCATTTATATGCCTTTCATTGACACTTGTATCGGAAAAAGTTATGATAGGGACACGGGCAAAGCGTATAGGAAAAGAAAACTACAATTAAAGGAATAAAGATAAAAGGATAAAGAAGGTGTTTGCTATGGGAATCAACGATGAAATACGGGAACAGCAAAAAAAGCTGAAAGGGAAATCGTTCAAAGAGAAATGGGGCTATTTCTGGGACTATTATAAAACACAGACATTGATAGCCATTTTGGCCGTCGTCCTGCTTGGCAGTTTTATCTGGGAGCTGGCCACCGCCAAGGAAGATGCTTTTTCCGCCACTTTACTAAACGCCTACGGCAATGACATGCAGAGCAATTTCCAAAACGGCTTTGCCGAATATGCGGGGATAGATACCAACGCCTATGGATGTTTGATTGACGCTTCTTCCACTTTAGACAGTCATATGTCCTCCCAGTTTGACATCGCGGTTTTCCAGCGCACCATTGCCATGACGCAGACTTCTGACCTGGATGTTATGGTAGGGGATGCGGCGTCCTTTACCTGCTTTGCCAAAAACCAGATGTTCCTTGACTTGCGCCAGGTGCTCACCGGGGAGGAGTATGCCCGGTATGAGCCTTATTTCTACTATATGGACAGCGCGGTATGGGAAAACGACGCTCCGTCAGTCCCGGATACAGACAGCGCTTCCCCTGCGGATGACGGCTCGGGCCATGCCGACCCTTCCTTAATGGAGGCTCCTGTCCCTGTGGGGATTTATCTGCCGGATAACGCAAGGCTAAAGGAATTTAACTGTTATACCGTCACGGGGCAGACTCCGGTGCTTGGGTTTGTCTTTTCTTCTAAAAGGCTGGATGCTTCCAGGCAGTTTCTGCGTTATTTGACGGAGTGACGCCGCCATCAGGCGCAGCCATAATTTTCACATATTCTTCCCTCTTATCCCTCATAATATGCAGCCCTTCCTCCAGCCCTTCCAAGGCAAACCTGTGGGAAACCAGCCCTGCAGGGGCTATCCTCCCGCTTGCCAGCCTGTCCAGGACATAATGCCAGTCGTCTTCTTTTTCTCTTAAAAAAGAAGAATTCCATGTCCCAATGACCGTTAGCTGGTTCCGGAGGATTTTCCAATAAGCTTCTTTCCCAAATACCATATTCCCACAAGGATTGCCCACCAGACAGACCCGTCCGCCCGGCTCTGCCAGTTCCACAGCCTGCAGCGCCGTCCCGTTCTTTCCAACGCACTCAAAAAAGACATCCACGCCTGTATGGCCCGCATCCCTCCTACGTTCTTTCAGCCACTTGCCTGCATCCTCCGTCTTAACGTCACAATAATTCCCTTCCGGAAGGCCCATGCGCAAAGCCGCCTGTTTCTGGATTTCCTTATTCCCCAATACAAAAATATTTTTTATCCCTGCATCCAGCAGAAACATCAGCAGCAGCGCCCCTATAGCCCCCAGGCCGCAGACTGCCACTGCATCCCCAATTTGCGGAGCCGCCCGGCGCATGGCATGGACTGCAACCGCCATAGGTTCCAGCATGGCGGCTTCCTCATAGGCGACACTGTCCGGCAATTCTATCAGGTTTTGCTCCGGCGCCGTTACGTATTGCGCAAATGCCCCGTTTTGCCTGGAGCCAATATAGCTGTAATTCCTGCACATCTCATACGCTTTCTGCCGACACGGCCCGCATTTTCCACATGGAACCAGTGGGAATACGCCTACCCTTTTATTTTTCCACGCCTCATCCGCCCCCTTTCCCACTTCCCGGACTATCCCGGAAAATTCGTGGCCCGGTATCAGCGGGTAGGAATAGGCTCCTGTCCGGTAAATCCGCGGGATATCCGAACCGCAGACTCCCGCCGCTTTCACGGCTATCAACACTTCCCCTTCCCCTGGCTTTGGCCGGGGCGTTTCCTCCATCCTGATGTCTCCTATATTATGTAATATCCATGCTTTCATCTGCGGCTTCCTGCTCCTGTCTGTTCTTTTTCCTTTTATGCTTTTTCCGTTTTGTCCTTTTATTGGCTTCCTCCAATGCTGCAAATGACAATTCTGCGAAAGATACCCTGCCCCCTTTCCTGACTTTTACGCTGCTTTGAGGCTATCCGCTCAGAAATCAGAATTCCGTCACACGGTTTACGCCAGTAAAAGACGGAGTCTTACCGAATTTTACGCAGTGGCAGCGTGGAACAGGCAAAATGAGGCTCTAATTCCCAATCGGGTGAAGCGCCAACTGCGTAAACCTGTCCAAATCCGTTTTCGTAGTTATTTTGAAATTATTTTCGTCCCCCGGGAGCATGGCAATATCCATCCCTGCCAGAATGGCAGGTTCCGTGGAACCGTTGACTGCTAAAATCTTCTCCGGAAGCAGACGCGCATTCGCCTCATAATATTTTCCCAGCCGGAACACTTCCGGCGCCTGCCCCGCAAAGATTTCGCCCCTGTTTAATAAAGAAGAAACCCTATGCCCATCCGCGCTGGAATACACCGTATCCTTCATGGGCAGAACCGGAATCGCCCCTTCATGCCCTTTGGCCGCCTCCAGGCATTCCTCTATCAATTGCGGAGAAAGCAGCGGCCTGGCCGCATCATGAATCAATATCCAGTCAGACCCTTCGGCATATTTCCGTATATCCTCCAACCCATGCAGAATAGAAAGCTGCCGGTTCTCTCCCGGAAGCGAATACCCCCTGAATTTCCGTTTGACCTCTATGCCAGCGCCCCAGCCATCGGCGGCAAGCCACTCTGAAATCCTCTCTTGCCATGCGGGCGCCGCTACAATCTGCAGCGCGTCAATCCTGCTATGTTTTAACAGGCATCCGATACAATAGCCAATAACCGGCCTGCCTCCTACCTTTATGTATTGTTTGGGGATTTCCGCCCCTAACCTGTTTCCCGTCCCGCCGGAAAGTATTAACGCTATATTCATGCCAACTCCTTTGTTTTTCCCTCGCTTCCCTTAAGGCTAAAACCGCAGCTCCCTGATATCCTGCAGCGTCTGCGCATAGTCCTGCCCCTTCCCAAACAAAAGCGTAGTGCCAAGGACAAAGCCTTTTACTCCCCTTGGCGCATACTCCAATATCTTATCCGCCCCACAAGCGCCATCCCAAAAAATTTCAAAATCCATTTCCTCTTTGAGCGCCAGCAGTTTCGTGATTTTCTTCCCTACGTATGGCAGATACATCTGTCCGGCGTTGCCTGGGTTGACGGACATAACCAGGACTTTTTTCACAATGCGCAGCATTTCCATTACGGTTTCCACCGAGGTGCCCGGATTAATGGCAATGCCCGGCGTCATCCCTGCGTTAATGATGCTCTGCAGGGTGGTGGAAGGGTGGTATTCCGCCTCCGGGTGGATGTATACCGTGTCGCCCGGACGCAGATAATTTAGGAATAGCTGAATACGGTTGTTCGGATGCTCAATCATCAGGTGTACGTCCACTGGTTTGCCGGAAGCTTGGGCGATATATTTCATATCGTTTAAAGACATGGCAAAATTAGGCACATACCTGCCATCCATAATGTCTATATGGAAGGAGTCGATGCCACCTGCTTCCAGCGACTTTACTTCTTTTTCTAAATTTCCGTAGTTGGCGCACATCATGGAGGCCATTAGTTCAAATTGCATATGATTTCCTTTCCTATTGCCAATGCTTTGCCGCAGATTACAAATCTTATGGAACAGGCATCATTTTTCCCTGACCACCTCTGGAAGGAAGAAACAATCCCTGTCCATATTCATTGCAACAGCCATATCCAATCCGGAAGGCTTACGGTCATTTACGACAATCCTCTCTCCCGCCGGCATATTAAAAAGTATTTCATCATACCGGATTCCATGCCTTTTCAAAAAATCCAAAGTCATCTCCTTATATTCCTCTGGCCTTGCGGTAAAAATAATGACCTTATCCCCATCCGGTATTGCCTGCAAATATTCCGACGCACCAGGGAGCAGCGTATCCATGCCATCAAGCAGATATCCATTGTGTTTCAACAGTGTCCCATCCAAATCGAACACCCATGTTTTCGGCAATGTTGACAATACTAGTTTCTCTTCCACTTAAATCCATCCTTTACTACTATGTTCTCCCATCCATCGAGCCTATACATATCAACCGCTTTCCACTGTGTGTCGCTATAGTTATAATCCGGATAAAGCGCTATCTTTTTCGCTTCTGCCGTGTTAAGCACATCGCACATCCCGCTTCGTATGCCGACAAATATCCCCGCCCGCTCCACTATGGATTTCATTGCTCTGATTTGCGGGCTTATTGCCCTTGTCCCAGGCAACGGCTCTTCATTGCCCGCTACATTCGTATAACATTCCAGGCCCAATGACCGATAATGCCCCACCACATCATGCCATATCCCCTCTGGCAGCGCTGCCACGGATTTTGCATAAGGGGACAGAATCACAGCGTTTCCAGGCCGGATATCTCCTGCCTCAACGTCCTCGTAAAACCCTGTTGGCTTTACCGGCTCCGTATCCGGCGGCAGGCCAAACACTCCGCAACAGTAAATCCGTTCCAAAGGAATCCTCTTTAAATAAAGCGCTTTGGACAAATTCACTATATATGGGCGATCCTGATGTGGGATAAAAACATTCCTGTCACGCACATACAGTGCAGCCTGTATCATACCATCCATATCTTTCTGGGAAAATACTTCAACTGCATACCGGAAAAATCCTCCTGCCGCTTTTACAACACCGCTTTCCTCCGGGCAATAAAGTTCCGCAACCTGCCCACATGCATTCCCAACTACGCCAATTACACACTTAACAACTTCCCTTCGCTGTAAAAAATACGGCAGATAGGACATCATAAAACAAATATCCCCCAAAGCCTGGAAGGGACATAATATTTTGAAATATCCCGGATATTTTCCAGAAAGCCCGGCAAGCAGCCTTTCCCCTCTTTCTTCCCTTTCCTTCATACGCTTTACAGTTTCCCCGGATAGGGAATAATCCGCATAGCTGTTATAATCCACCATCTTTCTGACAAGCCCTCTGTAACCTAACCGTTTCAGTTGGCGGGACATAGCGGCATAAGCCCTTGCCGCAATGCAGACAACCGTATTTTCCTGGCCGTCGGACAGTATCGTCTGCGGTTTTACAATGGGAATGCCTTTATATAAATTCCCATGCTTGTTGGGGTTATTATCTAAAATAGCCGCCGGACAGTATTTTTTAGACAACAATAAATCCGCTAAATCTTCCGTAGCGTGACAATGGCCAAACAAATAAACCTTTTTGCCCTGAATCCCCTTTTCCCGTTCTAAGCCTCTTAAAGACGAAACCATTTCCTCATAGCGCCGTTTATCCATATGCTTCTCCCCTACTTCAATATTGCTTCGAAGATTTCCCTTTCCTCCATTAGCCCTGTCCTCAAATAATGAAAAAGCCCCGGATAACTGGCATTATCAGAAACCAAAATAATCTGGTCCGAAAACTCGTACATTGTGTAAAGCCGCAAGAAAGAATCATATTCCTGCCCTTGGAGAAAAACAACGTCCGCATTGCCTGTCCCTTCCAAACTGCCGCCTTCGTAACCATTTACCATAATTAGGATTTTCTCCTGCAATGCCTGTTTGCCCACAAAATCAAAGAATCTTACAAACATTTGATCTTGCAGGCTTATACAGTCAAAAACAATGATTTTCCCATATTCCTCTAAATATTTTTCTAATGTGGAAACCATATTCCAAAAAAACGGCACATCCCCCATACAGCTCCCCCTCTGTCTCCACTAAGATTAAATGGCGCCTTCGTTACATCATATCCTCAATAAGTTCACATATGATATGGCCAATCATAATATGCGCCTCCTGTATCCTGGCTGTAACATCATCCGGCACAATAACCGCCACATCCACAACATCCTTTATTTTTCCCCCATCCCGTCCCAGGAGGGCCACCGCCCTGCCGCCAATTTCCTTTGCCTTCAAAAAAGCCTGGTATACATTTTCTGAATTGCCGCTTGTGCTGATGCCAACTAAAAGATCTGCCGCATCCATATATCCTTCCACTGCCCTGGAAAAAATTCTGTCATAGCCATAATCATTTGCTATCGCTGTCATAGACGCTACATCTGCATTAAGGGCTATAGCAGGAAGCGGCCCCCGTTCTTTCCGGAACCTTCCAACCAGTTCCCCTGCTATATGTAAAGAATCCGATGCCGATCCCCCGTTCCCGCACAAAAGGATTTTCCCTCCTGCCGCCAACACCCCTGCCATCATGTATGCCGTCTCCTGTATCAGGCTTATCAACCCTTTGTCATTTAAAATCTTTTGCTTTGTCCCAATGCTCTCCCGCACCCTGTCTTCGATTAAACCCACCCTGTTTTCTCCCACATCTTATTTCCCATTATAGGATTTATTGACAGTTCCTGTTCTATAACTTATGGATGATTCCTGTAACGGCGTTCCTCATCATTTCCGTTAACGACTCTATCCACTATTCCTGTCGTCGATTTTCCCGGCACAAAAGACACCGTTGTCACTATGCCGCCATTTGCTTCCACAATGTCCTTCCCCACGATTTCCTCTATATTGTAATCCCCGCCCTTTACCAACACATCCGGCAGAACCGCTTTTATAAGTCTATTAGGCGTATCCTCTTCAAACGGCACGACATAATCCACAAATTCCAATGCTGACAGCACAAGACATCTGTCAGCCAATGAATTAATCGGCCTGGATTCCCCTTTCAGCCGCCTTACCGATGCATCACTGTTTACACCGACTACCAGGAAATCGCCAAGTTCCCGCGCCCTTTTCAAATAAGAAATATGCCCTGCATGAAGAATATCAAAGCAGCCGTTGGTAAATACCGCTTTCTTCCCATTGCGCCTGTCGTCCGCAATCCTTTCCAACCCATCTTTCCGGTAATAATCCAGCAGTTTCCTGTTTAATGCAACTGCCTCCCGCCCCATTGCCCTCTCCACTTCATAGGGATATACAATGCTTGTGCCAAGCTTTGACACTTGCACTCCCGCTGCGTAATTGGCAGTTTCCACAGCCTCATAAATGCTTTTCCCTTGCAGTATCTCTGCCGCCAGATAAGCAATGGAAGTATCCCCTGCCCCTGTCACATCATAGACTTCTTTTGCCGTGCTTTTTGAATATGCCAGTTTTCCGTCTTTGTTTACCAAAAGCATCCCGTCCGCTCCCAACGTGGTCAGCACATAGCTGCACTCCGCATTTTCACACAGCTTAATCGCCGCTTTCTCCACATCATCTATTGTTCCGGCCGGCATCCCTGTCAATTCCCCCAATTCTTTCCGATTTGGCTTTAAGAGGTAAGCCCCTTTGTATTTACTGATGTTCACATCCTTCACATCAACCAGAACCGGGATATTGTTTTTTCTTCCCAGTTCCACAAGCCTTTTGGAAATTTCTTCTGACAAAAATCCTTTTTTGTAATCGGATAAAAGCATTAACCCGAATTCCCGGATTCTCCTCTCTATGGAATAAAACAAATCTTCCACATCCTTGATATGCATATCCTCTGTCTCTTCCATGTCCACACGCAGTATTTGCTGATTATTGGGGCCTATAAATCTTAATTTGCTCGTAGTCCTTCTCTCCGGACTCCTTTTCACAGCGCTGACGTCTATTTCCAGCTTTTGAAGGGACTCTAATAAAGCATCTCCTGCGGCATCACTGCCAACCAAAGAAAACAATGCTGTTTTCATGCCTATGGCCGCCATATTCACAGCCACATTCGCCGCGCCTCCCGGAACGCTCTTATGCTTTCCTGTTTCAGAGAACACCGGCACCGGCGCTTCGGGCGATATTCTGTTTACATTTCCAAAGCGGTAGATGTCCAGCATAATATCGCCCGCTACCAATACGCTTCCATTTGAGCCACTTCTATTCTCCTCCACTGCCTTGCTCTCCTCCGCTTCCTTCTAACCATCCGCTTCCTATGCCGTTTGCTTATGCATTCCATGGCCCTCACCGGACCACAGCATTGGAACTCGTCAACGCTTAAACGCTTTGTCCATCCATTTGCTAAGTTCCCCTGACGCCTGGCTATATACCATTTCCGGCGTAATTGCATACATACACGCAGGCTGCTCCATCCCTCTTGCGCACTTATTTACATCCTCATATAGCCCCCAGCAGTTATGGCAATTCCCTGCACGGATATTTATATTGCTTTCATATCCGTAATACTCCGCCACTGTCGGCCCAAATAATACAATGCACTTTGTCTCCAATTGTGTGGCTATATGCACAAGGCCGCCTTCTATGTCTATATGGAGCATGGAATTTTTTAATATATGCGTCACCAGCGTAAACTCCTCGCCAAATATATAGGAATCGCAGCCCTTTATCTTTACAGCTTCCTTTCCACCAAGCTGTACGACGCTGATATGGGAAGCATTCTGTTTTATAAGCTTTACAAGTTCCTCATAATATCCAAGGGGCCAACTCTTTGCAACCATTCTCCCATCTGCACAATCGCCATTTCCGCAATTAATGGTTATATAGCCAGACAGTCCCATTTGGGCAAATCTCTTTCCGGCCCCATTATCCAAAGGAATATTCACCCTCTTATCCGAAATTTCAAAAACACCGTCATAATTAAATCCTGTATAGGCATTCTCTCCTCTGTATCGTCTCCGATACATTGTCACATGGGCGGGTGTGGATATCCCCGCCTTTTCTTCCCCCACCTTTTCCATAAGAAGCTTTATTTTCCTGGAAAATGCCTGGTTTTCCCTGTCCCAGATTTCTTCCTTAAAGTAATCCACCTTAATAAAATGACACGCTTCAATGGTCAGCCCCAGGGAATATTTTTTCACCCTTTTATAATACCTGCTTCCTAAGTCAGGGATTACATTTTTTACATCCGGCATATCCGTATAAAGATTTTTCAGGAATTCAAATGCCTTAACATTATAAAGGTCAATACTGCAGCCAGGCGCAAGACGGATAAGCTCCATAACCAGCCTTTTCTGGATTACCATATCGCCAAAACCGCCTGTAGTCAGTAAGGCGATTGACTTGACATTTCCTTTGTATGCAAATTCCGCGTCAAACCGGTCTGCCGCATCAAACATAATATGAGCGTCATATTTTCTCTCGAATACCGCCACTATCCTGTCCTCTGGGACATTGGCCTGTAGCAGGATTCTTTTGATTTCCTGAAATGCCGCCTCCATGCGCAGGGCCACCACCACATAATCCGCTTCCATATCCGCAATCCTGTCCGGCGGGTACACGGGAACAACGCAGCCTTGATAGTTTTCATAGTTTCTGTCGATAAACCCCATCACTTCGCAATAATGCGTTATCGAAAGCTGGGTATAATATTCCTGGCCGAGGGCTCCGGCGCCGTAAATCAGAATTTTTGATTTCGGAAGTATTTTCTCATATGGAAATAAGTGCCTGTATGCCATTTCTCCCATAAACCATTTTCCTCCCGGTTTTATGTTTTCAACGCTGTTATTTTCTCCATCGCTTCAAGCGCCTGTCTGGGCGTAACCAAGTTGATGCAGTGCGACCTTCCCATGCGGCAGACGCCATGGCAGCCATCCAGTCCGGCATGAGGAACTAAATCTATATGCGGAACCTGCCATGCCCCCATCCGAAACGGACTGTCCCCATCAGTAGGCAGCCCGTCATCCAGCTCACTGTAAATTGTGACGGATGGCTTCCCAAACGCTGATGCAAAATGAAGCAGCCCTGTGTTGGAACCCACATACAGGTCACATTGTTCCATAATTGCCGCCGTCTGATCCAGCCTGGCTTTTCCGGTTAAATCCATAACGATTGCCCCATGTAACTCTTTTGCCGCTTCCACTGCATCCTTGCCGCCCAATAAAATAAATTTCACTCTGGTATGGTACAAACCATAACACTCTTCTATCAAAGCTTTATAATTTTCCACCCGCCAAGTGCGCGTTTCCACACTGGCCACTATCCCTAAGGCAACAATGATATCTTCTTTTGATTCCCTTAACCGCCCAACCATAGCGTCCGCATATGCCTTACACGCATCGTCCGGCCATAGTTCCATGTCCGCATTACGGATGGCATAACCGCAGTCCCTTAACAAATTTAAGGCATATTCCGCCTCATGCATCGGTTTGCCCTGCAGACTTACCCATGAGAAACTTTTTACCATCCTACTATAAAGAAATCTTTTATCTATTTCGTTATCCATAATCCGGCCGATTTTGTATTTTGCCCCACTCCCATATGCTAACGCCAATTCTTCCACCGTATTGCGTCCGCATAATAATTCCCTGGGAAGAAAAACTGCGTCAAAATGTTTTCCTGAAAAATTCTCTTTTACAAATTCCTCCACTTTCTTCCTTATCCCATCATACATTCGGGACTGATCGGCCAATTCCCCATCTATGAGCCCACTGTCATACAAAAACAATTCATCTATGTAAGGACAGTTTTTTAATAAGAAGTAGTTTTGCTTCCTAATCACTGCGCAAATTTGGGCTTTGGGATTGTTCTTGCGTAACTCGCGGATAAACGGCGTAGTCAGTACCGTGTCACCGATGGCGTCCAGACGTATCACCAGGATACTTTCCAGCTTAGCATCCGCTTCCCATTGCGGCGATACTCCAAATTCCAAATCCAGCCTGTCTAAAATTGGGAAAAACCTGATTTCATCATCCAGGCAAATCATAACCCGGTGATCCATATCCAGCACATCCGGCGATGCTTTTGCAAACCGTTTTTTTATCTCATCCGGCCGGGAATTGGTATATGCAGGAAGTATCCCTAAATTGCCGCATTCCTTCCGCTCCGCTTCTTCTACGCTGTATATTCCTTTTCCGCAAAATTCTTCCCTCTGCTTTTCAGATACAAGGAAACCATCCACCGCTATCCCTTTTGTATGCAACACGTCCAAATAACCCCGCCCATAGTTTCCTGCGCCATAGATATACAAGGCATCATGGGAATGGCAAAAATCCAGCAGCTTTTTCTCTTCCGTTCTGATATAAGTTTCATCTCTCATCTGATTTTCTTATCACAAAGGCAAAAGACGTTTCTGCATATCCGTTTGCCGCCAATGAAATGTGATATGGCCTCCCTTCCCCGGTGGATGGCGGGATATCTATATAGTTGTTCCCTTCCTTACCGCTTCTTTTAAAGGAAACTTCCATCATATGCCCCTGGCCGGCAAACCAGTCTTGCATTTCTTCGATATCCCTTTTTCTGAATATAACGGAATCGCCGGATTCTATTGTGGATTCGTTGGAAGACAAATTGAATTCCGTTGTATGCACTGCTATCCCTCCCGGTTTCAGGCATCCCAGCATATTCTTCAAAAACCGCTTGCTCAATGCAAGGCTTCCCACATGCTCTATGGCGCAACTGGACCAGCAGAAATCATATCTGCCGATATCCGGCGGAATATGGTTCATATTTATATTCCTGTATTTCACATTCTGCAAAAATACTGTTTCAGCGCATAGTTCCGGCTTATAAAGCAACTGTATATTTCCACCGGCATTTTGGTTGCTTTCCCTCCACGATTCCGCATTTTCTTCCCCTATGGCCAAATCACTGGCCAAAACTTTCACCCCATGGCTCGCAAAATAACTGGGAAGCGGCTCTGTCCCCACGGCAAATCCAATGCCTGATTTCCCGCTTTGCAGCATCCCGTATGCTTCTAAAACCTCTATGGTATAAACCCACTCCCATCTTTTGCGGTGCATAATCGGCTCCCCTGCATACCCTAGCTCTTTTAATATTCTCCGAAAATTATTCCCGCCAAAATCATCCACAGAACATAACCTTGAAACTAACCTGCTTTCGGCTCCATTTTCAACTACCCTCTTTGTATAACCGGACAAATCCATTTCATAAAAATGTTTATACTTGTTATGAGAAACGGAAAGCAGCGCATCCTTCATTTCACCATAGGAAGACAGGGGACAGCAGCAAACCACCAAGTCATTGTCTTTTATGTTTCTGACCGCTTCTGCAAACGGCAAAACAATAAAATTGCCATATTTCTGTTTCCGCTTCTCCTTTGCATTGTCAATCAGCCCTTTTACCTTATACGCATCCGCTTCCTGCAAAAAATGGTAAAGAAGTTTCCCCCCTTCCCCCATTCCCCATATCCAGACGTTTTCTTCCATATCTTTCATATGTTTTCCCTCACTTTTCCAAAGACCGCATGGAGAATCTCTTCAAAAACAAACAAGTTCCTGTTCTTTCTATATCCTTTAGAAATGAATGCACATTCCGTTTCTTTAAAATCTTTCATAGTTATGATAATTGGCGTCTGGGGATAATGCCTTAACTCCATATTGGAAATAATTTTTATAGGCCATAATCTCTTCCTGTACTCCGGCATGTAATTATCTACCCCTGCAATAATATCTATCTTCCAAAACTGCATCATCTGATACAGCTCAAATCCCTGACTGCCCAATCCATATAATATTGCGCCATTATCCAATAAACCCATATATCCTGACTGTTGCAAATATAACCGTAAATCAAACCGATTCCAAATTTCATTTACCTGTTTTAAAGCGGCATAGTTGATTGGATTTTTCCTTTTGCAGCTAAAATCACATACCGTATATCCCATCCCTTCCATAATCGGCTTCCATTGTTCATACTCGCAATATTCCCATGCATGGCATCCAAACGGGAGTTTTCCGTTGTTACGCTTTATGCATTCGTCAAAGTCCATTTCAAATGCAAAACAAACAGCCTCTTCTTTGGACGGAATGATTAATCCATCCCCATATGCCGCGACCACAACATCCTCCGGCAAATATTCCCTGGCAAAGGAAATATCCTCTTTTTTGTTATGGAGCCACTTTAAAAAAGATTCTGTTTTCCGCAGGGAAAACCCCCCATTCCCCACATACCATGTGGCGCGCCCGTTTACAAACTTATGAATGCCATGTGTCCAGGGAGCCCCTGCATAATCCCAGCCTTTCGCACAAAACTCCGCTAATCTGTCAGAAAAAACAAATGCATCCAATTGATAAACCAATATATATTTATATTCCTGGAATGCATAGTAAAACGTTTCTTCCAACATAAAATTGCTATATGCCTGTCTGGAAGAAAAATAACTGTCTTTAAAACGTCTTTCTTTTATCCGTGGGTCTTTATAGTCTATTTCCAATGATTTTGGCATGGCAAAATAAATATCATAATTCCCCAAAACTTTTATTGCCTGAGCAATTGCATTCTGTTCATTATTTTTTAATGTTTCCGTATAAACAGGGATTACTACTGCAGCCAGATTACGGTTTGCATTGCGGGCATTGCCCACCTTTTCCCTCTTCCCCGCTTTCCTCATACCAGCCCTCCACTGCCATACCGGCAGGCAAACCCTCCCCGCCCTATCACGCTTCTTCTTTATCCTTTAACATTTCCCCAATATAGCCTCCGGGATGGTTCCTACGGAACTGCCCAATATCCAGCCCTTTCTCTTTTGCAACCATCATGGCCAATCCCTGCAGCACAATAAGATTCATAGTGGTGGAATTATTTGGCATGACATTCCACAAGTCCCCTTCATGCCCCAGCTCCAATATAATGCTGTTCGGTATCCGGTTCGCCAGTGTGCTTTGCCGGCAGAAAGTCAGAAGCCATAAGTTCGCTTTCCTTTTTTCCATAAATTCGGCAAGGTAAATGGATTCCTGCGTTTCACCGCTTTTTGTCAACAGAATAACCATATCCCCCTCTTTCACCACTCCCATGTCGCCATGTACCGCAGAGTTGGTATGTAAGAAACAAGCGTCCAACCCCAACGATATCATAGAGCCAACAAATTTTTCACAAATAGGCACATTTTTCCCCAGCCCTGACACCACAATTTTATGTCCCGCATTGAGCGTTTCTACCGTTTCTTTCACCAATTTCCGGAACATCCTCTCATCCATAGAGTGTATGGCACGGCTTATCTCTTCCACCTGTTTTTCAAAATACGCTATCATAGTAACCCCATTCTTCCCTGGACAGCTCACAAAGCAATACCGTGTTCCGCTGTGAAAACCCATTCTTTCACAGCAAGTCTTCAAGGTAATACAACCCATTGTAAAATGCCCCGCATACCGAATCATAGTCCTGCCATGCATAGGTAGTCAGCGAAAGCCATATTATGGCATGAAGCAGTTTAATCTCCATAGGGTCTGCACCCGTTAATGTAAAAAAATCCTGTTCCATGTCTTCCCAATGGTTGGACGCAATTTCTAACGTTACCCCGTCTGCGCCGATTCCAAGACGGAAATCCTTCAAATTAAACCGATCGTAGTTGCCTGCGATAGAGTAATACAGCTTGGCCCAGTCATACCTTACGTCACCATATAGTTCTGTAAATCCAAAATATCCCCTTGGGTCAATGAACACCAAAGTTGCGTCCTCCCGTAACAGGATATTGGAAAATGTGCAGTCACCGTGAATAAAACAGAACCTGCCGCAGGTACGGGTAAGCCCCTCCAGTTTCTTCTCCAGTTCCCTTTTATGAAAAAATATATTCCTGCAAATCTTTCCGTTAATTCTAATTGTTCTCTCCTGTGCAAAAGGCGCCAAATTCCATATCTTGTCCAACCGCCGGATTGTTTTATTATAATATGCTTCCTTTATGCTAAAGGAATCCGCCTGTGTCTGGCCGCTTTCATGCAACTCCTTTAATGCCCCGACCAGTTTGCCTAATATATCCTTCTTCTCCTCATAGCGCAGTCCGCATTCATATATATTTTTTCCCTGGATATACTCCATTTCCAACGGTTCTGTTGCATAGATGCGCGGCAGTATCCCTGGGACTTTCTCCATAGCCTTTTTATACCAGCGGCTTTCCCTGGCCGCCAGTTCCCTTCCCTGCCTGTCTGCCGGCTCCTTGATAAGTTTGCCGGCATTTACCGTAATGCGGTTAAACGGCCGGCATTTCTCCTGCTCAAGTTTTTTATATTCCTCCAATATGCCAAACTCTCTTGTCCCTGCTAGGCCGATTTCCTGGTAAGTTAACCGTTGTCCCTGCATCCAGCGCACCAGCTCCCCGCTTTCCGGTATGCCGTCCAATTTCGATTTATCTGTAAAAAGAAAAAATCCGGCCACTCCATGTTCCAAAGACTCTTCTTCCCGGAATTGCCCATCCCGATAGCTCCACCGGCAAGGAAACGTTTGGGAAATCCCTATGTAATCCCGCTGCGGCAAGCAAACTGCACAATTATTCTTGCAGTCTGCCTGCAAAAATTTATCTTCCACGTTTCCCCCGCCATCCGTCATCTGAAAAATGCGTTTTTCATCATCCCGATATTCTTCCGGCAATTCCATATCCTGCGGTAGAATCAAATCAGACCAGACCAGCATAAACGGCTCCTGCTCCGGTATCAATTCCAAAGCCTGGCAGATACCGGAACAGGTGCCTGTCCCCACTGCATCTATGACCTGATATTTTACATCTGCAAAACAGTTTAGATATTTGCGAAGCGTCTCTTTATGATAATCCGCTATCACAATAAACTTTTTTTCAGGATATTTACGGAACAGATAGAACAGCATGGGAAGATTCCCTACTGGCACTAATGCTTTGGGTTTATTCCTGGTAAGATAGCCAAGCCTTGTGCCTTTTCCGCCCGCTTGTATGATAATGTAATTCATGTTTTTCACCTTATTAAAATATCGCAGCCTTAAGCCCAACAATTATATCTAATCAATTATCTCTACAATTTGTGATATATATTCCTGGTTGTTAAAATTATCCAAATTATCATTATTCTCCACTTCAGCAACCATTTTGCCCGGAATTGCAGTTCTTTTCGTAACCCCACTTAGATACCAATCATATTCATTATCCAACTGCCCTACATCTATTGCCTGAAAACCCAGTTTAAATATATCGTACACTAGCACTGTTGCAGCAGGTCCCAACGAAACACAGACCAAATCTCCCTTTTTCACATGATGCAATATGCTTTCTAAGATCTGCCCATAAGAATCCCACGCATTTTTTGAAGGGCATATCACTCGCCTTATACTCTTGGCTCCTGCATATAAATCATTATTTATCCCTCCCCTTGCATATTTCCCTTCTACTATAAGCACATCTCTCCCCTTCCATATCTCCTTAAATAATTGAAATATCTGATCTGCATTCGTTTTATCTTTATACATAATATATGGCCTGGTAACATATGCATCATAATATGTACGATTAAAATTAAGAAATTTGAATATATCATCCCTCGTACCATATGCCATGTATTCTCTTATTGCATCCGCATCTGCTTCTTTATACCGTTCCAGCCCAACAAAATTCTGGGCGATTGCCACATAAATCCCTGAACAATTTGTATGGATAATTTCTATTAGCCTTTCCTTCAAACTTCCTGATTTTCTCTGAAACCACGGACGGTCAATCCCCCTCATCATATTGAATTCACCATCCCCAAAGCGGCATAAGGAACTATTCCCTTCGATTATCTTATGAAGCAATTCTACTGCAGAATCAATATCGGGGACTGGTTTTACCCCCCATTCATATGGCGCACTGTCAAGCCGATTCCTCAAAATAACATTTTCACGTTGTTCCTTACGTATTCTTTCTCCCCGGTTTTCAAATAATCCAAAACTTTCCGTATCCTTCCAATATGAAACAATCTTGTCCTTTGATATATGTAATTCTTTGCATTTATTTTCCACTTCTTTGTATTTTATTATGGAAACAATAATATACTCAAAATCCAACCGTTCCAGTTCCTCTGGAGCATAAATTTTTAACTTACCTTCCCACAGCTTCCCCTGTTTATTTAAGTCGCTGTCTATCACCCCTTTTATGATGCAAGATGTTTTGTCAATAATTGAATAAACATAATTTGCATAATATCCTGCCCCCCACATATATATTCTTTTCAAACCAATTTATCCCTTTCTGGCAATCTGCTTTTAGTTTATTTCATCCCTCTCCACTTTTAGTTCCGTTATTATGTTTCTTAACCAAATTATAATCATCTATAAATGCAAGACCGCTGTCATCAAATTTTGAACCCTAAATTTCTGCTATCCATTTCAAACATTCTTACAGTTTCCAAAGAAAACTCTTCCAAATCCCTTCCCAATAGCGTTAATTTATCCAGAATATCATATGTAACAGTTATAATATCCACCCCACACCTATCAGCTTGAAAAATATTAAAAACTTCCCGGCAACTGGCCCATAAACATTTCGTCTTTTTCTTCCTGCTACATATCCCAACTGTTTCCTTCATAACTTCTTCCGGATCTCTTCCTGTATCCGCAATTCTTCCTGCAAACACTGACACTATATTCTCTGTATCCGGCGTAAATGCCTTCACTGCTTTTTGAACCTGAGCAACAGTAAAAACAGCCGTCACATTCAATCTAATTCCTTCTTTGGAAAGTTCCTCTATCACCCCGATGCTTGATTCTCCCCTAGAATTTGTTATTGGAATTTTAACATATACATTCCTTCCAAAAGATGAAAGTTTCTTTGCCTCTTTCCGCATAGTCTCAAAATCATCAGCAAATACTTCAAAGGAAATCGGTAAATCAGGTATTTCATCCACTATATTCTTCACAAACTTTGTATAATCCTCTACTCCAGCTTTTTTCATCAGTGTAGGATTCGTAGTAAATCCTTTCACAAATCCTCTTCGATACATCTCAACCATTTCACTAATTTCCGCGCCGTCTGCATAAACGTCAACTTTTAAGTCTTTTAATTCCATTATTTCTCCCTTGTTTTAACTTTCCCTATATAAAATCATAGTAATATTATTCAACCATTGCATTCACCATAAGATGCCAGATAATCCCTTGCCATTCTTCCGCATGTGGTGTAATTCTTACATTGGAAATTACCGGAATCAGAATACATACATCGGATATCATTCTGGCATACCCTCCATCCTTTGAAACGATGGAAAGTATTTTAGCTCCCCGTTCCTTTGCCAGTTTCAATGCATTAATAATATTAACTGACGTTCCTTCACTTCCTCCACCAACAGATAATACCAACACCACATCTGTAGCAGAAATCTTTGAAGTTTTCAGCCACTCCACAAATGTAGAATCCCACCCATCATCATTCGTCCTAGCGCTTAACTCTGCTACATTATCTGTTGGGGCATATGTTTCTATCCCACTAATCTTACGAAAATCATTCACTGCATGGGATGCATTGGCAGCGCTCCCACCCACACCTAAAATAAAAAGCCTTCCTTCCCCTTTTTTGGTATCTTTCAATATTCCAATGCATTTATTAATATCATCTACAGATATCATTTGCGCTATCTGCCCTGTTTCCTTCAGATAGTTTGAAATATACCCTTTATCCATTTTTCTCAATCCTTTCCATCACATCATTTAAATTGCTTACTACTTCATCTGGCGGACATCCTGCCAGTCTTTGGCAGCTATCACACTTTAACATCCCCACCAAAATGGTCTTTAACCCAGCTTCATGCCCTGCAATAATATCCGTATACGAATCACCTATCATATATGATTTTCGTTTATCAATGTTATAAACATCTAACAAAGATGTTATAAGTCCGGATTTGGGTTTCCTGCATTCACACTCCGTAATCAAAAAAATATCTCTTACTTTATCATTTCCCACTGAATGATGCGGACAAACATTCAGAAACTCAATATCAATCCCTTTCTGTCTCAAATCCCCTACCAGCCATGTATTCAAATCATATAACTGTAAAAGATTTACTTTCCCTTTTGCAGCAGCCGGCTGGTTAGTGACAATAAAAATATAATATCCTTTTTCCTGTATTTTTTTCAGCAATTCAACGGCATTTTCTTTATAAATAAACTCGTCCTTTTTGAAAGGGGAATCTAACTGCTCGGTGTCATCATTATATATTAGTTCATTTATTATACCGTCCCTATCCAAAAAAATTGCTTTCCTGGCTTGTCCAAACCTTCTTTTAGCATATTCGCAAAACTCTTTATAGGATATCGGTGTCCCAATTTCATAAAAACGCTTATTAACAATTTGTCCGGCTAATTTCCCTTGCTTTGACAATGGCGTTAGAATTTCTGCTAAATCAAACATTTCCTTTTGAGGCGCAATTTCCAATATTTCTTTTGAAAGCATGGACACACCATAATCAATGTAATGCATTTCCTGTCGTGTCTCTTTTTTATCATATAAAACCAATTGACCATTTATATAAACGACATTACTTCTATCTAAATAATTGTAATTGCAAAGCAACGTCATAACGCCCATTACTCCATCCCTATGCACAACCTGATAACGGTACACAACCTCCTGATAGTCAATATCCATAAAAGAATCGCCATACAGCAGGAGGAAATCATCTTCTAACAAATCCGCCGCATGGCATAATGCCCCACCGGTCCCCTGCCGTCCATTCCCATCATAAGAATAACGGATATCTATCTGCCATTTTGATCCGTCTTTATAGTACGTCTCAATACAGTCTCCCATATAACTGACCAGGAATAAAAATTTGCGGAAACCCCAACGTCTAAGCAGCCTGAGTTGATAATCAAAAAAAGGAAAGCCGTTAACATCTGCCATGGCTTTAGGCCGATCTCCAATCCCCAACCGTGTACCCAATCCCCCCATCAGCACTACAACTTGTGTATTACTCATTAAATCTTTTTCTTCTGCCATCCTATAAAAGCTTTGCTCCTCCTTTCCCTAACCGGATACGGACTTCCTCCAATCCTGCTTTCCCCATTGCATCCCGCAATTTTACTTTATTTTCTGCATAAAACATTAAAAACCCACCTCCGCCTGCTCCGATTAGTTTCCCTCCAGAAGCGCCATTCTTAAGGGCATAGTCATACCACTCATTGATTTCCGGATTAGTCATCCCATTGGAACGCTTTTTCTTATACTCCCAATGTATATTCATAATTTCTGCAAACTGACCCAAATCCCCATTCTCAAGCGCCCTTTTGCTATCCAGCCCAAGCTGCTTTACAAAGTCAAGATTTTTAATCATATCCCCATTTCCGCATTTGCTTTGCCTATCCTGCTCCCCCAGGATATCCCCCGCACTATGGGAATAGCCAGTGAAAAAGAAAGCCAGGTTATCTTCCAAATTATAAAAGGTTTCCTGCGGCATCTCCAAAGGCATCACTTCAACATATCCATCCTTCTGGATCGTCATACAAATAATCCCCCCATATGACGATGCATACTGATCCTGCTTCCCTATTGGCTCACCTAAACGCCCTATCTCTATTTCACAAGCTTCTTCCGCAAGAGTCCTAGTGTCTACAATGTCCCCACGGAATCCATGCAGTGCGCATAAAAGCGATGTGGTAAAAGCGCTAGAAGAACCAAGCCCCGTCCCTGCAGGTATGTCTGCCATGGAGCAAATCTCCATCCCGCTTTTTTCCAAATCCAACATCCTCAACGCTTCTCTTACAATAGGATGCTTCAGTTCAGATACCTTTTTCACATGTTCTAATTTTGAATATTTCAGCAAATACATATTGTCAAATGTCTTATTTATAAGTACATATACATATTTGTCCACTGATGCCGAAATCAGGAACCCTCCTTTTTTTTCATAATAAGAAGCAAGATCCGTGCCTCCCCCTCCTAACGTGATTCTTAATGGGCTCTTTGCAACAATCATCTTACTTCACAGCCTCCTTTTTTTACAAAGGCAATACTCAATGTATCCCCAATCGGAACAAACCCGATATTGTTTTTCGTAGCGAACTCTTCTATTGCTTTCTTTGCTCCGGCGTAGGAAAAAGAAAAATAATCATGTACAAAAATGTACCCATTCTCCACCATTCTTGGCCAAAAATATTCTAACCCAGCAAGAACAGGTTTATATAGATCAGCATCTATATTTACAAATGCAAACTTTTCCTTTAGTCCATCCGCAGTGTCTGGAAAATATCCCTTCTTAATAATGCAGTTTTCCGGATAAGGCATCCTGTTTAACACAAGTTCCACCGAAGTATTTGTTAACTTCCCTACTTCATTCAATAATAGCCTATTCTCTATCTCATATTTCATATCTTCTTCCTGAAATCCTTCAAAAGTATCAAACAGATACAATTTACGATTTGGAAATACTCTGTTAATACATTTCGCAAAGTCCCCTCTATAAACCCCTAATTCTGCAACTGCACCTTCTATTTTTTTATCTTCAAATATTAACGCTATCTTTTCCAAGCATTCTTTACGCACACGTGAATTCAAATCCACATATTTACAAATAATTCTTTCCTCCGGAAAACCATTGGAAATTAAATACTCCTCCGCTTCTTCATATCCCGTCAATATTCCCATAAAAACGACATCCGGTTGATTTTTAAAAATTTCTGATTTTTCCCTAATAGGCAATTGTTCAATATCTTTCCCAATTAACGCAGGGTTCCCATCTACAAAATACATTACATGATATTTATCCTTTATCTGGTCATAAACCCGCCTTCCAGTAGCTGTAGCTCCATAGATGACTGCTTTCTTCATCTTACATCTCCTTTCATGCTTTTTTCAAACATAGATTTTATAGACATTTCCATAGCTTGAGATGAAGTATATTCGTTTGCCCATCCCAGCCCCCGTATTTTTTTTGAATCAAGCCTCACGACAGAAACATCACCTTTCCATCCCCGGCTGCCTCCAGTATATTTATATTGGACATTCTCCAGTCCCATAACTGCTGTTGTTATATCTGCTATTTCTGTAACCGTAATATAATCTAATGTCGCAACATTGTAATAGTTATATCCTGCAAGTGCTTTTTTCTCTACTGTCCTAATGGCATTGACCACATCTGCAATATAAATATATGATTTACTTTGCTTCCCATCGCCCAAGATTTCCAACCGATATGGATTCTCACACAATTTTCTTATAAAGTCATAGCCAACTCCATGCGTCTGATTTGGACCCACTACATTTGCAAAACGAAATGCGGCAGCATTCATATCAAACATTTTGCAATAAGAACAAATCAGCGCTTCACACGCCAGCTTACTGGCTCCATATGTAGAAGAAGGTAACATTGGAGAAAAATCCTCATCTGTAATGGTCTCCCCCACATCCCCATAAACCCCGCTTCCAGAAGCATAAATTAAATTCTTTACATTGCTGGTGCGCATTGCCTCCAACACATTATTAATCAAATAAGTCCCTTCCCAAAAATCTATATCCGGCTGCAATATTGCCTTCGCTATATCAGGATTTGACGCTAAACTATAAACCACATCTATATCTTTCATAGCTTGTGATAAAATTTCCTTGTCCTTAATATCCCCCTCTATAATATGCAGCCTTTTACTCTCTATTGCTTCTTCCAGATGACTGTTCTTTCCAGACGAATAATTATCATATACATATATCTGTGATTCCTGCTCTTCCTTTATTAATCTTCGAGCTACATGGCTCCCTATAAATCCAGCCCCTCCAATTATAAGATAATTCATTTTCACACCTCATACCAACTTTTGCATTTTCAAAAGAAACAACACTTTGCATCTGAAACTTTCCTTCCGAATACATTCCACACCTGTTTCCTATTTATTGTAAAAACCGAAGCATATTTCCGCTTAATATTTTCTCTGGATGAACTCCCATATCTATTAATTGCTTCCTAATTTCATCATGATATGCCCTTGAAGAAATTAAAATGAAATTGAACTCCAATTTTTCCAGATATTCTGGAGCATATACAATATAAGTTTGAGAATCTATGGAAATATTCCTCCTGTTCCTGTCTATAAGCGCTGCTAAACTGCAATTTACAATTTGCTTCTTTTGCAGCGTTAAAAGCCTTTGCAATGTTTCTTCTCCGTCTTTTCCCATCCCATAAAGCGCTACTTTTTGAAATGTTTTAAAAATATTTTTTATATAATCATATATCTCTCGCAGCTTTTCTTTATACTCCCCAAGACTCCTGGTTCCGTCAATTATTCCATTTAAATCTCGCAAAAATAAAGCTTCTCTTCTCTTCAAAATATCATCCTTTATTTCTACAAAATCTAATAACAATCTCCATCTCTCCTGAATGCTTTTTCTTACTGTATAACCTGATAATACTTCCGTTTCTTTATTCTTCTGATAAATTTGAGCAAGCAGATCTATTTGCCTTATCATATAATTATATGTATCTTTTACCTGAAAATAAAATTCACCATTCCCACAAAAATCCTCGTTCTTATAAGAAGAAGGAGCAACATGGAACAATCTGGTTATACATGCTTTAATTATCATCCTATCAGCCAAAACGATTTCTCTTCCATCAATTGCAAATGAACTATTTTGGTCTTCTTTCCTATAATAGAGCAATACGTCCTCAAGACATTGAAATTTTATATCAGGCATCATCCTTGTCCATAGATCATAGTCTTCCGCAATTATATTTTCTGCATAGCGCCAACCATCATCAAACACTTTTTTCCGGAACATAATAGTCGGATGTCCTAATGCATTAGAAAAAATCAGCCTTGCCTTAATATCCTGGTCAGTAAAAGTATCGCACATATTTTTTTGTTGCGCTTTATGAAACGCATATTCTTTAAATTGCGTTGCACAAACCCCGACCTCTTTATGTCCCTCCATAAATTCAACCTGTTTTTCTAACCTCATCGGAAGTGAAATATCATCCGCATCCATTCTTGCAATATAGTTTCCTTCTGCCATTTCCATACCGAGATTTAGCGCCCCTCCAATCCCTTTTCGCTTTCCTTCAATAAGCCTAACCCGGTCATCCGCTTTTACATATTCCTCTATAATTTTCCTAGTTGAATCGGTTGAACCATCATCTACAATAAGCAATTCCCAATTACTATAAGTCTGGCTAATTATACTTTCAATTGCCTCTCTAATATATCTTTCCGCATTATATGTAGGCATAATTACGCTAACTAAATTTCTGTTTGCAATCATATATTTTTTCCTATTCCGCAACAATCATAAACAAATATATAGCCAATCCTATCCTTAACTCTTTCTTGCCTCAACCATAAATCCAAAGCATAGAACTTCACTTGAATTTCTATCCATATCAGATAACTGCTTTAAAATTGTCAAAGAACTTTGGACTCTATCTTCTATTTCACCCTCTTTAAAATATCCAACGCAATAATTATTTGCCATATATGGAAGTCTCAATAATTCCTGACGCAAATAATCAAAATAATTTCCATTCGCCTTCATTTCCTTTATTTCAAATCCAAACTCACTAAGATATTCTTCGTACCAATATTTGCTGAATCCATTATAAAAATAATATGGCGCAAAGTGTGCCAGGCTGCAAAATGGAGCCGTTAATAATAAAATTCCATTTTTCCTGAGTATTCTAGAAAATTCTTTTAATGCCAAAACAGGGTTTTTTATATGTTCAAACACTTCCGTACATAATATGGCGTCCATTGACCCATCCTGCAAAGGAATGCTGGTAATATCACTGACTATATCCACTTGTTTGGTATTCCAATGTTCAGGATGCAATCCTTCACTCTTTTCCGAATCATCGTATTCACCAAAATCCTGTGATATATATCGCAAATGCCCACAATATTTTTTATACCTTAGTTCCCCCGCGCCTGCATCCAAAAGCGCTTTTCCAACAGGTATTTCCGCCAGCTTTTTTTTGAGCCATTTTTCTTTGCCTGCATCATTATCAATATACCACACCGTTTCCTTCTCACTAATTATTTTTTCCTCATGAATTCCCAACTTCTCTACAAGAAATTTTTTTATTTCTTCAAAATATATCATAGAAGTAATGTAGATATTTTCAAACTCTTGCTCCTTTATCTGGCTAGGTCGTATATATTTGTTTATCCTTAATTCCTTACTATCAGAATAACCAATAATATCAAACATCTCCTCCAAATATTTTTCCCGTCTTTTAAACTGATTCCCTAAGCCATAAATAATTACCTTTGCTTTTGCCATTCTATCAACCTCTGTTATTTCCTAATCCATCCATCACACCATATATCTGGAGTTTCCATCCCCTTCAGCCATTCTTTCGGTGCAATAACTACACCTTTATTCTGGTTCAGCCATGCTCCCCACCATCCAAATGTACTGTTGGAAATAATATTTCCTGCACATTGGGTCATAAGATACATATCATACCAATCCTGATATTCAGTAAACATACTTTCCGTACATATCATCATATTTTCTAAATGAAAATTCTCTCTCACCCACTTTACATCATCCGAAAAAAAAATAAATTTTGCACCAGGCGCCACGGTTCTTATGTACGACATTGCGTTTATATAATATTCTATCCCACAAACATCATACACATCAATTCCTAAATAGTCTTTTCTCCTTATATGGACGCCATAATAATTCTGCCTTAGTTTTTCACCTAATTTTTTCAGCTTTTTATCTGTTATTGTAAACTGAAAGGAGTATAAAATATGCTCCCTTATCTCTTTAAAGTATTTTTCCGTCTGCCAAAAACCGACAAAAGCACAATTTTTAGTTTCAAATACATCTTCTCTATATATGCTGCTTCCATCCTCTACATAAAAAAAACGACTTTTTATGTCTTTTTTAAATTCACTTAATAAGACTTCATCCCGTTTTATTCTTTTCCACTCATAATCAATTGTTTCAAAAACCTCATCTTCCACTTGCTGTAAATCAACCATTTTAAATACTTTATCTAATATGAATGGCATCACATGCATATTTTTTCGATAGAATCCTAAATTACACCGTACATATCTTCCTCTGTTTCTTAATGCTTCGACAAAAGCATATTGGAACATCTGGTTCCCGAGTCCACCTTTGAAACGTACAATATCCATTTCTCCTCTTTTCTCTAAGCTAAACATTTCCTCTATCTTACTTATTATTTTTTTATAAATTCAAATAGTCCACAACTATATTCATCCACACATTCATATTTATCTTTTTCAATAGTCTCCACATATGTATCGCTCCCTCTTACAATTGCAATATCCTGTAATGCCATATCGTGAAACAGACCTATAACCGTTTTAATGGAAAAAATCCGATGTGCATTAAATATCAGTTTATCTTGAGGTCCTATTGGCACGCCAATATATACCCTCCCATCCTTTTTCATTACACGTTGTATACTCTCAGCCACCTTCTTATATGCCACTGGATCTATTTTATCCCCGTATCGCCCAAGCCCAAAATGTTCAATGGCATGAAAAGAAGACAAAGACTCAATCGAATTGTCCTCTAATTGCCCTAACTGTTCTGCATTTCCTTGTATAAAATGCAAATTAGGAATATTATATGGTAATGGCCTGATGTCTATATAATAGACTTCCCGGAAAACCAACAAATGTGAAATGAAACCATCCAGCCTTGATCCAATATCATAGTGCATTTCCGGATGGTTCTTATATATTTTCTGCGCTCCCCATATATCCTGTGCAAAATAATGCGCTGGCGGCAACCCTGCTGACATATACTTATCCGCAGTTATAATTTTCAAATTAGTATTATCAATAGAAAAATTGGCTTCGGAATTTAACTCTTTATATAACTCCATCTCATGCGCAATCTCCCTTACACGTTCTGATTCATCAAAGCATTGCAACACACTTCCTAATCCAATAATTTTATCCGCAGGCACTCCATACTGAATAAGTTGCATCCGAATAGCATCATAATAATTGGATACTGTAACCAAAATTTTATCGTAATCAAATTGCATTATATCACTAGTCAAAATTCCTTTTGGGCAAATTTGATCACCTCTCTTAAATTTGATATCTGTATATCCAATAACATTAAACTTATCTTCAATTATATTTCTGAACCTTAGATAATTCTTTCCAAGTCCCCATACAATAACTTTTTCTTTTCCTGTCATTTCCATACCATTTCCATCTTTATAACTTCATTTTCTTCTATGAATTGGTCTATCTCTCTAAATTTGTCTAATAAATACTCTTTTCTTTCATCCACATAATACCTGTTGATTCCTTTATCATATCCAAGAACATATCCGTTTTTCAAAAGAATATCTTCCCATTCCTTATAGCTAGGTATTGAAGTCCCTGGTTTCATTGCTTCTATTACAAATATCCATGGGCGGAATATATGAAAATTACATCCTTCCAGAACTTCCTTTTCAAATCCCTCTACATCAATTTTGCAAAAATGAACTTCTTGCTTTTCTTTACAATATTGCTCATAAATCTGTGTTAACGTAAAAATTTTCTTTTTATGTCTTGGACACTTTTCAAATTCTCCATTTCGTATAGTTTCCATTGAAAATGTAGAACCAGTTCCAGAACACACTAACTCCTTTTCTCCCTCTTTCGCGCCTATCCCTACACAAAGGTTTATATCCCGCGTCCTTTCCGCCTGAAGTTGTCCACATTTATCTCTTAAAGGTTCAATATTTATCCCATTACCCCCCCCCAGGTAAAAAAACTTGGTAACACTTAAATACGTAGGATCATTTGCCCCTACATCAATATAAAATATTTTCTTTATATCCCTAAGCGCCAAATAAAGCGCCAAGTCCTCATACTCCTGTGCATATGAATAAAACCGCATTTTTATAATTTGTCCTCCAAACTCCTAATTTCATTAAATATGTATTTGCCATATCCTTTTGTATACGCTTCACTTTCTAAAGTATAATCCATCACATTATCCGCATAACATTCTAAACTGTTTGTCCGATTATATCGTTCATAAATAATCTCATCCAGTTCTATCTTTCCTCCTGTCTCTGTCAGGTTCCTTATATGCTCTTCATATATATTGCCGCCAGAATCCAAACAATATATGTTCCCAGTCTTAGTTTCAATAATCCGTACCTTTTCCTTTTCCCGCCAAATATGGGAAAAAAACATGTATTTATCATACCAATTACCAATGTCCTTACAGACATCTAATACCCTATTCATTTTCCCATTTCCCGCATCCACCATAATGCACATATTAGCCTGCCTAGGCAATAAATATAATTTGTCATCAAACCATATCCTATGGAAACTCCAATCCTCACCAGGCTGATATCCTTCTGGGAAATCCCTATAAACTGACAACTCTTGCCTTTTCCTATCCCAGCGAAAAATTTTGTCTGTTTTTCTTGGTATTATCCAGATATTCTCCTCATCCCCACAAATTCCTGCACCGCCATTTCCTAGTCCTTCAAATTGATATGACTCTATTTCCAGGCTTTCCATATCAAAGCTATAAATTATATTGTGAAACAGCGCCGTAAAGAGAATTTTACTTTTTTCAACAAAAATGCTCCCCCACGCATATGCTATTGTGCCTTCCTTTTCTGATTCGTTCAAAATAGGTATTTTTTCCATCTCTTCCCTATCCATATCAATAATAAGGAAGTAATTACTGCTGCATGGAATTATATACAATTTATTCTCTTTTATAATCCCTTCCAGAAATGCCATGCCACAATTAGGCTCCCTGTCTTCATATGCAATATATCGTATTTCATCCATTTCCATATCATAAACAGCGATATTATCTGCAATCCATGGAATCACAAATATCTTATCATTGTATATATATATCTTACCGTATTGTGGGCAGTCCCCAATTTTTTTCTTGTCTAACGGAATCCTTTTGACAAAAACTGCCTCTAATGAATCTTGCTCCATGCTATATATATCATTATCTCCCATAGCTAAAAACCAAAGCTTCCCCTTATATTCCACAATATTGTCCATCGCCAGGGAAAAACTGTTCCCATTATTCAATATACAATCCTGATTCTGCACCATCACTGGTTTATGGGCTTCCCGGTACAACCACATCATTGAACTGTAATCCCCATAATATGCATCACTCAATGCCACCGAACTATTCATGTCAGGTGTATCATCATATATCCCCCAGCCTTCTTTTATATAATTATTTACTAGTTCCCGGTATTCTTCCAGCATCTCTCCCCGCATAGTTTTCAAAGTATTTTCCAACAATGGATGTGGGCGCCATAGCAATGCAATGCTCTCTTGTTTTTTCTTAAAGAGAGCAAACACCTGTTTCATTTTTATTAACATCTTATTACCATGCGCAAGAAAAGAATTAATGCTGGTATTATATAAAATAACTTTTTTATAACTCCCGTCAGGCTTTCGTAACGTTTTTATCCATTCTTCCGGTATTTTTATCTCTTCTTTCTTTGTATCATGCACCTTATCATATTTCGGTGATCCCCACCCTACAAATTTCTTCTTTACCTGTTCTCTGTCTACCTCTTTCCATTGTTCTTCAGCAGCATGCAAATATTCTTTCATATATATTTCCTTCATACCTTCTGACTGCACGATTACCTTATCTGCATACACCGTACCTGGCAGGAAACAAAAATGTTTCATATTTTCTATTGCCGCCTTATTATCTTCCTCAATTTCATCTAAAACAAAGTAAGGCACATACACCAGCATATCTGTATAGTGGCGTAATCTTTTCGAAAAAAACCTTGGTTCCACACTGGTCACCATATTCCAATCATCATAAGGATTATGTATAAAAATAATATCCGGTTTCCTATCTTCCAAACGATAGGATCTCCAATCCGTTATCTCAATATTAACCGGATAATCTCCCTTTTCATCATGAAGCTCTCCATAAGAATAGTCTTTGTTCAAATCATAATATGGTATTGGCACACAATAAACCTCACACTCATTGTCCTCTTTTGCTGCAAGGTAAATGCTTTCTAATGAATCCCACATAGCTGCCTTGTACGGCAGGAATGCCACTTCCAATTTATGGGACACTTCCTGTTCCATCCATCCCTTAATTTCCCCCAATTGGGTTTCAGCCAACATACCATACTTTTTGCAGGCAAAACTATCATTCCTTTTTTCCACGATATGATAAAGCGTCTCACAATAAGCCTCTAATCCCTGTACACTTTTCTTCCCTTCACCATATATAAGCTCTATCTGGTTCCCTATCGCAATTGCACCCTCCTGACAATCCGTCAACAGCTTTGCTAAATCATCTATCTGCTTTCTATCCAATAAGTTTATGATTGCCTGGTTTGCTTCCTGCAATGTTTCCAATATGGAAAATAATTGTTTTTTTAATAACCTGCTCATTTTTCTTTATCCTTTAATTGAAAACTCCTTTTGCTTCTTTCAACCCTCTTCTTTAACCCTTATCGCATTGTCTGTCAAATTTTATAACATAGTCTGCCATCTGGACATTTTCCCAATTATCTATCCATGGATTTTTATTGGTTAACTCACATAAATATGGATGACACTCTGCACACCTGTCCAATACTTCTGACACTTCCACTATCTCATCCATTATCTTATGCCCCGCCCGAAATGCCGCCGGATATTTCATATATCGGAGGTTTTCTGTCTCAAACGCCTCCTGTTCCGGATACGTCATTAAATCATCCTTTACCAGTCCTGCCGTCACTGCTACCCCATGGATTGCCGCTTTCTCTATTACTTTATAAATCATATCCCCTGTGACAAACGGATATCTGACATCATGAAATACATACAGAGCCGGTCTTTGCCTCCCCACTCTCTTAAGTTCCTTCAATATCCGCTGCAAATCCATGCTTTTTGGATATGCCTTCACTGGCTTATTAATGCTGCATTCTGATTTCCAGCAATCAATATATTGGTTTACCTGAGCCATTGTTTCACTTCCACAACACGCTAAAACAACATAATCAATTGCTGGATGAACATAAAATACTTTCATAGAATAAAAATACAGCTCTTTTCCTACAAGCAACACATTCTCCCTTGTCTCATTATTTGCTTTAACATCAAATAGTATTGCTGCATTCATTTCAGTTCCTCATTAGCTACCATGCTTTTAAGCATTCGCATATCCATCTATTTCCTTCCTAACAAAATTGTCCCTGGCTATCTATTCTCCTCCATCTCCCTCACCATACCAGCCCTCCGGTAAAACAAAGCCCTGGAAATATGGCAAAGACGAGCCGCCTCTTCCCCCTTTATCTCCTTCCTCTTCCACATCTGGTACGCCTGGTCAAAGTTCTCTGGCCAGGGCAGTTCCGGCCTGCCAAACCGCACGCCACGGCTTTTTGCCCTTTCAATCCCCGCTCTCTGCTTCTCTTTACGCATCGCCCATTCCGCATCCGAAGCATATTCCAGCATGGAAAGCACCACATCCCCAATCAGCGCCCTGCCGCGCCTGGTGTCTAACGACGGCATATCCAGCACGGCCACGTCCACCTTCTTTTCCTTTGTCAGCCGTCTCCACTGCCTCCCGATTTCCGTATAGCCGTCCCCCAGCATATCCAGGCTCTGCATATAGAGCAAATCCTTCTCTTTGAGTTTCTTTAGCAGCCTTTCATATTGCAAAGCTGCCCCTCCCCCATCTTGCCCGTCTACAAAGTCTATAAAAATATCCCTTTCCATTACCTGCATTTCACGCAGCGTATAAGTCTGCGCTTCCACATCTATATCTTCTGATATTACGCGGATATATCCGTATGTCCTCCCCATAGGCATCCCCTTTCCTCTTCCAAAATTCCAAAAAAGTATACTTTTTTGGATATTCCATTTTCTGAAAAAACCCCGTCAAAATGGCAAAAATTTTTTTCCAAATTCTCTTGCAATTTATGCAAAATGGTTATATAATGAATAAGATTTCAAGAGAAAAAAGGCATCCAAAAAAGTATACTTTTTCGGATGCCTTTTTACAGCCCTTCTTTTCCTATCCAGTCCCAACGTCTTTAACTCATTTTCCTGACTGCCGTTTCCGGGAACGTCACTTTCAAACCTTCCCGCCTCCCTTCGCATAAAAACGCCAGCCCTAAATCCAGCGCATAGCAAGTATGCCTCTGATTTGGGACTGGCGCCATCAAAATACTTTCCTCTTCCCTATAATTGCACTTCCACAAAAATTTCATAAATAGCCCGAATCGCATTTTCAAAATCTACATTGGACACGCCGATGATAATATTCAGCTCACTGGAGCCTTGGTCAATCATGCGGACGTTTACGTTCTTATGAGCCAGCGCCGAGAAAATCCGGCCTGCGGTGCCTCTGGTGGATTTCATGCCCCGCCCTACCACTGCAATCAAAGCAAGATCCGATTCGATTTCAATGGTATCCGGGTCAGCCAGCCGATGGATGGCTGCGGCCACTTTCTGCTCCTTATCCATAAATTCATCCTGATGTACAAACACCGTCATCGTATCTGTGCCGGAAGGCACATGCTCAAATGAAATACCGTAATCTTCAAAAGCCTGCAACACTTTCCTGCCAAATCCGATTTCGGAATTCATCTTATCTTTTTCTATGTTCACTGAGCAAAAGCCCCTTTTTCCTGCAATGCCGGTAATCACATATTTGGATTTCTGACAGGTGCTTTCCACAATCCATGTTCCCTCGTCTCCCGGCGCATTGGTGTTGCGGATATTAATAGGAATCCCTTCCCTTCTGACCGGGAAAATAGCGTCCCCATGAAGCACGGTCGCCCCCATATAGGACAGTTCCCGCAGTTCTCTGTAAGTTATCGTTTCAATCACGGGCGGAGCCTCAATAATACGCGGGTCAGCCACCAGGAAGCCCGATACATCCGTCCAGTTCTCATATACGTCCGCCCGCACTGCCCTTGCCACAATGGAACCTGTGATATCGGAACCGCCTCTGGAAAAGGTTTTTACCCTGCCGTCCGCATATGCCCCATAAAAGCCGGGGATAACGGCCTTCTCCACTTTGCCAAGGCGTTTCGCCAGGATTTCATTGGTTTTCTCCGCCGCGAATTCCCCATCGTCTTCAAACAGGATTACCGACGCCGCATCAATAAACTGGAAGCCAAGATAACGGGCCATCACGATGCCGTTTAAATATTCCCCTCTGGAAGCGGCATAATCTTCCCCTGCCTTTTCTTTGAAATTCTTTTCAATGGTCTGAAACTCTCCTTCCAGGGAAAGCTCCAGGCCAAGGCCCGTAATAATCTCCTGATAACGCGCCTGGATTGCTTTTAACTCCGCCTGGAAGCCTTCCCCCGCTTCCGCTTTGGCGTAGCAGGCATAAAGCATATCCGTTACTTTTGTATCGCTGTCATCCCTTTTGCCCGGCGCCGAAGGGACCACATACCGCCTTTCCTTATCCCTGCGGATGATATCCCCCACTTTTTTAAACTGTTCGGCGCTGGCAAGGGAACTCCCGCCGAATTTCACTACTTTTCTCATGACCTATAGCTCCTTTATTTTTATTCCACACTTCTGTCTGCCCTGCCCGTCTTCACCGGAACAGTCTTTCTATCATTTTATGCCCTTCCGCAATAAAGTTCCCACTCTTTCTCCCCTCTTCCTCATTATAATTCCACGCCCTGTCCAGTGGGGCCGTGCTGTCATACAACATATAGGGGACGCTGTCCGGCGTATGGGTGCGCACCCGCACGGGAGTCGGATGGTCCGGCAGCACCAGCAGCCTATATGGCGTTCCCTCTGCATCCAGCCGTTGCGTCAGTGGCTTTAACACCCGGCTGTCCAGGCAGGCAATCGCTTCGGCTTTTTTCTCCGCGCTTCCCTGATGCCCCATTTCGTCCGGCGCTTCCACATGGATATAGACAAAATCATACCCATCCTCCAGGATAGCCTTCAAAGCCGCCTGCGCCTTCCCTTCATAATTTGTATGCAGGCCGCCGTTGGCGCCCGGCACGACGCTAACGCCCATGCCCGCCCCCACGGCAATCCCTTTCAGCAAATCCACGGCAGACACCATCATCCCCTTTTTTCCCGTCTTCTCCTGGAAGGATGTAAGCGCCGGCTTCGTCCCGGCTCCCCAAAACCAGCAGCAGTTGGCAGGGTTTAATCCCTGCCGTCTGCGCTCCACGTTAATCGGATGGTGGACAAGAATCTCATAGCTGCATTCCATCATACGGCGCAGCGTTTCCTCCTTTGGCAGATACGGCCCGATTTTCTGCCCCAGCACATCGTGAGGCGGGGTCAGCTCCACCGCCTGCCCTTTCTCCCAGATTAGACAGTGGCGGTAGCTGGTTCCTACATAAAATTTATACGCTTCCGTTTCCAGCCCCTTCTTTATGGCCTCCAGTAAAACCGCACAGTCCCGCGTACTGATTTCCCCGGAGCTGTGATCTAAAATGGTTTTCTCCCCAAGCGGCCCTTCTTCCTCAGAAACCGTCACAAAATTGCACCGCAAAGCAACATCCGTATCTTTCATCGGCGCCCCTATGCTCAGCGCCTCCAACGGCGAGCGGCCGGAATAAAATTCCTTTGGGTCATACCCAAGCACTGCCAGGTTCGCCGTGTCGGAACCGGGCTTCATCCCTTCCGGTATTGTATGCACCATCCCGATTTCCGACTTTTTGCTTAACGCATCCATGACCGGAGTGTGGGCATACGCTAACGGCGTCAGGCCACCCAACGCTTCCACCGGCTCATCCGCCATGCCGTCCCCCAGTACCACCAGATATTTCATGATTTTCCCTCTTTCCCAGTTCTTGTCCCTGTCACTGATTTCAAAATTCCTCTTCCCATTGCGTTACCGTTTCCATCCGGCAAAACCGCCCTGCTTCCTTACCCTTCCATCCGTATGCGGTTGCGCACATACCCAAGCTGTCCCGCTTTGTCGGCAAATTCCTTTTCGCTCATTTCTTCCGTCACAAAAGCAAACTCACCTTCCACATCCGCCACCACTACCCGCACCAGGCCGAATATATCTATGGCTTTCCTTTCCAGCTCCGCTTTTGTGCGCACGAAAAACCTGTGCCGGATATTGTCCACCTTGGTCTGTTTTACATCCTCATCGTCCCAAAAGCACATAATCGTTTTCCCGATATGCCTTGCACAGTCCACCACATCCGAAACCACCGCGCTGGCCGTAGGCAACTTCCCTGCGCCGCGCCCGTAATACATGGAGTCCCCAAGCATATTGCCATGCACAAACACGGCGTTGAATACACCGTTTACCCCATGGAGCGGGTGCGTCACCGGAATCATAAACGGCGCCACCATGGCATAGAAGCTGCCGTCTTCGCATTCCCGGCTCATAGCCAACAGCTTGATGCAACGGCCAAGAGCCCTGGCATAAGCGAAATCACCGGCTGTCACCTTGGTAATCCCCTCGGTATAAATGTCCTCATACTTTACATTTTTCCCTGTCATCAGGGAGGAAAGAATGGCAATTTTGCGGCAGGCGTCATACCCTTCCACATCCGCCTCCGGGTTGCGCTCCGCATAGCCTTTTTCCTGCGCCTCCTTTAACGCCTCTTCAAAATCCGCCCCTTCCGCCGCCATTTGGGAAAGGATATAATTGGTGGTCCCATTTAATATGCCCGTAATAGCGTCTATTTTTTCCGCCGTCAGCGAATAATTAATCGGGCGGATAATCGGAATGCCGCCGCCCACACTGGCCTCAAAGAGATAATTGCATTTATGCTCCCTGGCAATACGCAAAAGTTCCGGCCCATAGTTCGCCACCAGCTCTTTATTGGAAGTGCAGACGCTTTTCCCCCGCAAAAGCGCTTCCTTGGAAAAATCATAGGCCGGACGGATGCCGCCCATTGTTTCGCAAAGAATCGCCACCTCCGGGTCATCCAATATAAGATTCACGTCATGCACTATCTTTTCCTCATACGGGTCCCCCGGAAAATCCCGCAAATCCAAAATATATTTCACATTCAGCTCTTCGCCTGACTTCTTATTGATTTCCTCTTTGTTTTTCTCAATGACTTCCACAACACCGCTGCCCACGGTACCGTACCCTAACACTGCTACATGTATCATCCTGCTCCTCCATTCTTCCGACTCTCTTCTTTTTATCAAAGCCAGCTTTCCCCGTCTTTGGGAACGGCTGCCTCTTTTTCCGCTATTCCTTTGCCAGCGCCTTTGCATAATGCACCCCCGGATGCCCTTCCAGCGCTTCCAGCATCTGCGATACATCGCCCGTAGCCGGAAGCACCTGCACGCTGACGCTTAACGACGCCACGCCGTTAATGGGGATGCTCTGGTGAATCGTGAGTATATTGGCGTGAAAACCGGCAATCACCTTTAATGCCTCCGACAAAACCCCCGGTTCATCATCTATCTGAAGCATCAAAGTAATCGTCGTCCCCTGCGCACTGTCATGAAACTCAAAAATATCATCCTTGTACTTATAAAATGAGCTGCGGCTGATGCCTGCCTGCTCCGCAGCCTCATGCACGCTTGCCGCCCGCCCGGTTTCCAGAAGGCGTTTGGCTTCCAGCACCTTTATAAGCACCTCCGGCACCGCTTTCTTCTTCACTACAAAATAACTGCCTGATGTGTCCATACAAACACCTATATTTCTTCCCAATGTCATTAAGTTAGGCTTTCCAAGGAGACGTAACCCATACCCCTGCCTTTTAGCGCCTTTCAGTTCCCCTGTTACGGACATCTGTTTGTTGCCGAAAGATATTGTAGCATAATACACCGGATATGGCAATACAGAAATTCCGTTTCTTTCCCCAATTCTTTAAACCCGGTTTTTAAATAACGGGAAATGCGCATGAATCAATGGAACGCCAAGAATCTCCATCCGGTTGTAACCTCTGTTCATATGTGATATAATTTTAAACTAACGCAGCATCTTTCCCGTTTCCTGCCCGCCAAGCCATATAGCAACGGGCGGCGGAACAAGGTAAAGAGGGACAAAAACCAAAAGGAACATGGTGAATCTATATGTTAGTATTAGAAAAAATGTCAGAAAAGAAAAAAGAAGCCTTTCATTCATTCCTCATCAACTATTGTCTCCTATTTGTAACCTGGAGCGGAATGTTTCGAAAAAGTTTCAACTGTGATACTCTTTTCCATTACGCCCATCCGGAAGTGGACATCCTCGGACGGTGCGAAGGGGGACGTTACCTTTCCGGGCTTATGGACTATATCCTCTACCAGTTCGGCCTGACGACGGCGGACCATACCGGAATTACCGTATTTATCGCCGTTTTCCTGCTGGCCGTCTCCCTATGGCTGGTGCAGTTTAGTTTCCGTGAGCATATCAAATGCCGCTCCCTGTACCAGCGGTTTGCCTATTATGCCATTTTTGCGCTCATATTTTCCAATGTGCTTTTCTCCGAATCGCTTATGTTTGCAGAATGCTCGCTTATGTTCGGGCTTGGCTACCTTTTCGCTTCCATGGGAATCTGGTTCTTTACCAGAGGAACCTATGGCATTTCCTTCCTTCTCTTTTTATGCGCCGCCATGGAGTACCAGGTGGCGGTAGCTTATGGAGCCATTATCCTGTCCGCATGGATTTTTCTGCACAACGAGTACAAGATTACCGCCCGGACTGTCATGCAGGAGCTAATCTGCGCACTGGTCACCTTTGGCGCCGGGCTGTTGGATATGCTTAGCATCAGCCTTTTTGTAAAACTGGGCGTTTTGCGCGCTGCGGAAAAAACCCCCGGCCTTGGCAACATGGCTGAAAAAATCGGCGTATGCATCCGCGATTTTATCGTTCTGCTGCAAAACTGCCGCGGGCTGCTGCCCAAAATATGGCTCCCCTTGCTTGTCATGGCCTTTGCCTGCGGCGTTACTTTATGGAAATTCATCAAAGACAGGAACGGAATGGCTATTTTGTATTACTGCCTCTTAATTGCCGCCATGTCCGTAATGGTCTATGCGCTGCCGCTGGCCCAGGCATATATTAACCCCTATCCCCGGATGGTCTGGATTTTTTATGTGATGCAGTCTATGGCGCTGCTCATTGCCCTCCCCCTGCTGCAGGAGGGGAAATGGCGTTTGGAAATCTTTTGTTATGTCTGCTGTGGCTATCTGGCGCTGCAGGTTATGTTCTGCCACATTATCGTCTCCAACCATATGTTAAGCAATGCCCTGGATCGGACGTATGCCATGATGTTTTATGAGGAAGTGCTGAAATACGAAGCAAAGACTGGCATTCAGGTGGAAAAACTGGGTGTGGCCAACGACACCGACGCTCCGCTTAGCTACAACAATGTGCATTACAAAACCGACCAAATCAACGAACGCGCGCTTGGAATGGTTACGAACACTTTGGTAAATGTGGTGACAAAGCGGCAGTTTGAGAAAGTCCCCATGGACGAAACCATCTTCCAGGAACGCTTTGCCGGAAAGAACTGGGATTACTTCAACGCCGCTGAACAGATTGTGTTTGACGGGGATACGGCATATTGGGTTATTTTCTGATTCTGAAACTTTTACACGCCTTGGCCAAACGAACCACAAGTTACCCCTAGAGCGTGTTTGAAAAATGCTTTCTGTCCGATGTGCGTCACAGTTTGTGGGAGACTAAGAGCATAAATGCTCTGGCATAAATGCTCTGGCATGAATGCTCTCCATGAATGCTCTGCCATGAATGCTCTGCCAAAGGAAGGGCGCATAGCGGTCTATGTAACCTGAATTTGGCAAAAATATCACGTAAAATGGGGCGTGCAGATGACAGGAATGATTTTTCAAACACGCTCCAGCGGCATTGGGCAAATGTAACATAAAAAAAGATGCACTGCAAAAGGAAAGGAGAACAACAATGCGTTACACATGGATTGACGACTATCTGTTAGCCAAAAGAGCCGTAACCAAAGACTTAAAGAAAGAATGGAACTGGATTCGTTATCAGATTGGAGGGAAAATGTTTGCAGCAATCTGTCTGGACAAAGAAGACAAGCCGTACTACATAAACCTGAAACTGGAACCTGCGGAGGGCCAATTCCTGCGGGAGCAATACAAAGACATCCTGCCAGGCTACTATTCCAACAAAGAACACTGGAACTCCATAACGCCGGACGGTGAAGTGCCGGACGACCTGCTCAAAGACCTGTTGGACAAGTCCTACCGCCTGGTTTTGGCTGGCTTTGCCAAGAAAAAGCAGCGGGAAATCCTGGGGATTAGCTGTTGCGGCACAGAATGCTCCAAATGCAGTTTCCATGGCAGCCTGTGTACCGGCTGCAACGAAGCCAACGGCAAAGTATTCCATGCCCCTGCCGGCAAAGCCTGCCCCATTTACCAATGCAGCGTGGGGCAATGCAAATTTTCCACCTGCGCCTCCTGTGAAAAGCTGCCATGCGATATATGGAAGGCAACCAAAGACCCCAATCTGTCCCAAGAAGACTTTGACGCCACAATCCAGGCGCGCGCCGCCATCCTAAATCACATTTAAAACCGGGGACAAAAAATAAGGCAGGCACGTTGCAAGAGTATCTAACCAGTCTACTCATTTGCAAGCCTGCCTGCCCTTCTCTTCCTTTTGTACATCCCTCATATCCCGGCCCGCCTTAGAAAGCTCTCGGAGATACGTTCAGCAATGTATAGGAGTTCCTTTTCAGCACTTCTGCGGAATTCTCTTCATCCCCTACACGGTTCAAAACTACCAGGTTTTTCACAAAATACTTTTCCACCATAGTCCTCATATAATTTTTCATAATCCACACCTTTGCCTTTCTTCCTTTCGGATTTGCTTTTTTCTGCCAGAGATGCTATGATATTATAATATCATGATATCAATAGAAATCCTTCCATATCTTTATTGATATTACTTTGATTTTTAATATCTTTTTTCTTATCTCTGTTCCGTTTACAAGACAGAGTATACCCTACTATTGCCAATGCCGCCAGATATCTTTTTGACTTCTTTTAAGGCAATATTGATATAGCAAATATAAAACCTGTATAAAAGAGATTCCGCAGCCAAAACCGGCTCCAACCTGGACGGAAAGAAAGACGGACGCTTCCGTGGACGGATATTCTTCCAAAAACGGCGCCGGTTGGAGCGTGTTTGAACATGCATTCCTGACAATGCACGCCCCGCTTTCCGTGAGATTCGCGCCAAATTCAGGCTACACGCCTTTCCTTTGGCGCAAATATCCCACAAATTGTGACATACATCTGCCAGAAGGCCAATTTCAAACACGCTCTAGGGAAGGTTGCGTAACCGGAAAAAGAGGAAAACTATGTACCACAGTTATTATGAGCCGCCCAAGGAAAGCAGTCCTTTGGGCATCCGTATCCTATATCAGACGCTCCCGGGAGGGTTTAATCCGCTGCACTGGCATGAAACGCTGGAAATCCTCTATCCCCTCAACGGAGACATGGAGCTTTTGCTGGAAGGGGAAAAGTACCACCTCCCCAAAAAAAACCTGACCGTCATCGAATCCCGGCAGGCGCACAGCACACTAATCCATGGGGAAACCGCAATGAACATCTGCATCCATATTTCCAAGGAAAAGCTAAAAAGCTATCTGCCTGACATTGAGCAGTATCAAATCCGGTGCATTCCTGACCAGATTGACCAGGAACACTTTTCCACCTATTACGAAATATGCCAGATGATGTCAAACCTTACCAGGCTGTACATGCTGGAAACGCCGGCCGCCGGCCTGGAGTCGGAAGGCATTGTCCTCCAAGTCCTTGCCCATCTTGCGCGCCATTACGGGACAAAGACGCAAGGCGAAGCCCCGGAAGCCAGCCAGCCTTCCATTGGACGGATTCACCAAATCCTCCCCTGGGTGGAAGAACATTACAGCGAGCCCATTTCCCTGACTGACATTGCTGACCAGCTCTCCATCAGCAGAGAGCATTTCTGCCGCCTGTTCCGCCAGAATATGGGGATTACCTTCCAGCAATACCTGACAGGCATCCGGTTAAACCACGTCTATCAGGATTTATTGCACACCGATTCACCGGTTTCGGAAATTATGGAAATGAACGGGTTTACAAACCAGAAAAAGTTTAACGAAAGTTTCAAGAAATTGTATGGGCATACGCCCTCAGAAGTGCGGAAGCTATAAGCCGCCATTATCCCTTTACGCACAAAACCAGCGCCTTCCGCTTCCTAAAAGCGAAGGCGCTGGTTTCATAAACCATAAGCTAAAACGTTTCCTAAACCGTTCCTATTCCGTTATCTGAAACAACAGCGTGCGGATTTCATAAGGCCGCACCGTAAGCTGCACGGCTCCTTTTTGGAATTCCCCAAGAGGGCGTTCCATCAAATCGCTTTCCGCCCATGCCGCGTACGCAAAAGAAGGCGTTATCTCTGTCTGCTGACGCGCTCCGGCAAATTCATGCAGACGCACCACCAGATATTTCCCATCTTCCGACTTCTTCACCGCATCAATTTCCAGACTGCGGTTATCTATGGCAAGGAAGCTCTTTCCGGCCACAGAGCTGCCGCCAGGCGTCACATCCATCGGATTATTCAGGGCGTAAGCCGCTTCCACTACGCCGCCTTCCACAAAATCACCCTTATGAGGGAACAGGGAATACGTAAATACATGCAGCCCCTGGTCTTGCTCATAATCCGGCGCAATCGCAGATTTAATCAAGGAAATGCGAAGCACATTGTCCCGTATGTCATAACCGTATTTGCAGTCATTGAGCAGCGCCACGCCATAATCATGCTCTGATAAATCCGCAAACCGATGGCCCACTGACTCAAACCTGGCCTGATCCCAACTGGTGTTCCAATGGTTCGGGCGGCGCACATTGCCGTACTGGATATCATACGTTGCATACGTGGTGCGCACATCCACCGGGAAAGCCGCTTTCAAAAGCTGCTGACGTTCATGGAAGTCTACCTCCGTCTGGAAGTCAATCCGGCGGTTATTGCCATAAAGAACCACATCCTGGCGTATTTGCGAATGCCCATACTTCCATTCCAGATGCAGCGTCAGGCGCAAAGGCCCGCATTCTTTCACTTCAAACACCGTCAAATCGGTAATTTCCCGCATTTTCTGCTGATAATACAAATCAATGTCCCAAGCGTCAAAGTTCATAGGCTTATCTTCAAACATCTGCAGCACATTGCCCCGTCCGCCGCAGGCCAGCACGTCCCGTTTCTCCGTCTTATCGTATACGCGCGCCAACTGTCCGGCCTCATTGAAGGAAATTTCATAATAAGGCGTTTTCACTTCCCGGCCATCCACAACAAACACCGCTTCCTGCTGTCCGGCAGCCGTTCCCTGTCCAGGCTCCGCTTCTGCCATACGCAAAGTCTTACAGCCCATAGCAGGCACATTCCGTACCAGCACATACTGTTTTCCGTCGGCTTCCTGTGTGGGACATATCTCATTGTCCCCGTCGAAATAGCGCATGCCCGCTTTTCCAGGCGCTTCCACTAACTCATCCATCGTCCAGCCCGAAGCATTGTACACCGTAAACGCCTCTTGCAAAGCGTCGTCCTGCAAAGCGCCTCCCTGCTTCAGGGAACGGCTCACTACCCCATCCGCAATCCTTTCGATTTCTTCATAATCCTTTGCGGAATCCTCATACACTTCCCGAATGGAAGACCCGGGAATGATATCATGGAACTGGTTGGTCAAAATCATCTGCCAGCCTTCCGTCAGGGTTTCCTGCTCTGCCGCCGCCAAATCTCCCTTAGCAAGCGCCGCCATAGCCGTCAGCCATTCCGCTTTGCGGTACAACTGCTCCATCTTCCGGTTCATGCGTTTGTTATGCGCATGGCTCGTATAAGTTCCCCTGTGGTATTCCAGATACAGCTCTCCGTCCCAAGTATGCACATACTGGTCTGTTTCTGCAAAGGTCTTCTTTAACCGCTCAAAATAATCCCCGGCTTTTATAGTCTTTACATTTGGCACGCCAGGCACCTGATCCAGCCTGCGGCGCAGCTCCAGCATATCACGGTTCACGCCGCCGCCGCCGTCCCCATAGCCATAGGAAATCAGCACTTCCTTATTTACGGCTTTCTCACGGTAAGCTTTCCAGGAACCAAGCACCGTCTCCGGCGTAAGCTTGCCATTGTACGTATAGAACCAGCAGTCCGGAGACGGCTCCAATGTGGTGATAAAGTGGGTCATAATCTCCGAGCCATCCAACCCTTTCCACCGGAATGTATCATGAGGCATACGGTTATACTGGCTCCAACTGATTTTCGTAGTCATAAACAACTCAATGCCGGACTTTTTCAAAATCTGAGGCAGCGCCCAGGAATAGCCGAACACATCGGGCAGCCAAAGGAACGTAGGCTCCTTGCCAAATTCCTCCAGCATAAATTTCCGCCCCAACAGGAACTGACGCGTCAATGACTCGCCGCTTGTCAGGTTACAGTCCGCCTCTACCCACATGCCGCCGTCCGGCTCCCAACGGCCTTCCTCAACCCGCTTCTTGATTTCCGCATATATTTCCGGGAAATCTTTTTTCACATATGCATATAACTGTGGCTGGGTCTGCAGGAAATAATATTCCGGGAACAATTCCATCAAACGCAGCACCGTAGCAAAAGAACGGGACGCTTTCTCTCTTGTATGCTTTAACTGCCAAAGCCATGCCATATCAATGTGCGTATGCCCAACGCCGAACACCGTAACCAGTTCATGCTTATCCATAGCGTCCAAACGCTCATGAAGCCGTCCTGCCGCCGCAGCCACGGAAGCATAGAAAGCTTCGCTGCCAGGCTCTGCCCAGTCAATCAGCAAAAACGCATCATCCAATGCATTGCGCAAATCATAAGTGACCGGATTGTCCTCCCCAAGCTGCTTTATCGTATCTAACATAACCATGCCCAGATAATACAAATCGTCCGCCGGCCCATCCAGCCATGCCAGGTCTGCCCGCTGCAGTTTATGCTCCTGCTCAGTAGGCACGCCGCCGCCTTCCAGCCCTGACCAAAAGCGGAATGTCACCGTAAAATCCTTCCCATACAGACTTTCCGGGAAAAACACTTCTTTATGGTTCTCATCCACCCCCTGGTACGGCTTTCCGTCCAGATAGCACATCGCTTCAAACGAGCCGTTTTTGTCCAGACCCATATTCCCGAAATTGAAAACGCCTACTGCCCGGCGCCCTGCCCATTCCCCCGGAATCTGCAGTTTCCGCACAAGCCAAAGGTAACGGTTGCGCCCAACCCAGTGCGCCCCTGTCTTTACGGTATCCCATGTCTCATCGGGCGTTGGCACGGCCGGATTCACCGGAGCCGGATCCGCTTCCGAAATTTGGAATTCCTGCAAAGGTATGATGTCACGGTAGCGGTATGCTTCCAGTTCCTGAATCCGTTTCTCCAATTTCTGGTTTGTAAAAAACATGTCCATATAAAGGGACTCCTTTCTTCTTCCTTCTATATCCATTCTTCGATAAGCATCTGCAAAAGATTCCCCTTCCCTTACTTTCCGCGCTTCCTAAACGTGTTGCGCCGCCCATCCCCTGCCAGGCTTTTGCATCCCTCTTCCCGCTTTCTTTCTCTCTCAAAGCCTCTGGTATGCCGTCACAATCTCCAATAAGGCGCCGCGCAATGCATCGTCCAAATCCATAGCCTGCAGTTCCCCTGCCAATATGCCAAGATTTTCTTTGCGTTTCTCCACCAGCGCAAAAAGCGCTTCCTTGCGCGCAAAACCGATTTCCGCCAGATTCAACAGTTCTTCCACCTGTTCCATTACCGGATTGGCTGCAACCTTTGTATCTTCCGGCAGGCGTATTTCCACCTGTTCCTTCACCGCAACCTCTGCCAGTTTGATGCAAAGTTCATGCCCTTTGGCATGACAGGATATCTCCGCCTGCGCCTCACTGCCATTACGCAGCACAACTGCAGAAGTAGCCGTGCTTCCAAAAATACGGACGCAATAAGAGCGTTTGGCCGGAACCAATTCCTCCTTGCCCTCCAACGGATGGATAAAGAACGCTTTGCTGTCTGTCCAACATACTTCCATCGGCGTCTTTGCGCATTCCCCTTTCTCATAAGCGTTAGACACGTTGTCATCCTCATAAAGGGTAAACGCGCCGTCTGCACCTGCATACACCCTTATTTCCAGGCTTTCCGGGTTTTGTTCCACTTCTTTGGCGCTAATCTGGTCAGTCATAGGCAGGATTGCCCCTGCATGGGCCAATACCGGAATCTGAGCCAACGGTCTGTACAGTTCCATCTTCCGGCCGCCTTCATACACTGTCCCGGTGAAGAAATCAAACCAAATCCCTTCCGGCAGCCATGCCTTTACTTTTGCCAGCCGCACGCTGGGAATACGTTTCGTCGTCACAGGAGCTACCAGCAATTGCGAGCCAAACAAATATTGGTTAGGCGTCTGGTAAGAAGAGAAATCATCCGGAGCCAGATAATACATCGGCTGGCATAACGGCTGATCGTCCTTCCATGCACGGTAGTTCATAGTATACAAATACGGCACCATCCGGTGGCGCAAGCGCAGGAATTCACTCATCACATGGTTTGCTTCCATGCTGAATTTCCACGGTTCCTTACCGCTAAACCGGCTGTTGCTGCTGTGCAGACGGTTAATCGGTGAGAAAACGCCATACTGATACCAGCGCACTTCCAGCTCCTCATCCCGGTATCCCATCATATGCCCGCCGATATCATGGCTCCACCACCCATATCCAATGTTAGAAGCCGTGTTGGTAAAATAGGGCTGGAAATCCAAAGAATCCCAGGTGATATGGGTGTCTCCGGAAAATCCGATTGGATAACGGTGGGAACCCGGCCCTGCGTAACGGGAGAAAGTCATGGGCCTTTTCCCATCCCTGCCGCTGTCCAGATAATGGAAATGATTCAGCATCCATAACGGATCCAATCCTTCCACCTTTGTATTCGTCCCCTGCTGCCAATCCAGCCACCAGAAATCCACGCCCTCCTCTTCCATAGGATGATGAAGGTCTTCAAAATAAACTTCTAAAAATTTCGGATCCGCTATGTCAAAATTCACTGGCTCTTCCTTGGAAATATCCACTCCCATTGCCTGCGCCACACGCGGATAACTGTCTTCACAGGCACGGATTCCGTCTGCCGGATGCACATTTAACGTCGTCTTCATACCCCGGTCATGCAATTTCTGCAGGAAACGCTTCGGGTCAGGGAAAAAGTCTTTGTTCCATGTATAACCAGTCCACCCATCGCCGTATTTGGGGTCAATATCCACCACATGCCAGTCCATATCAATCACTGCCACCGAAAAAGGAATCTTCTCCTCATCAAACCGCTCCATCAGCTCCATATAAGATTCTTCCGTATACTGGTAAAAACGGCTCCACCAGTTGCCCAGCGCAAACCTGGGAAGCATAGGCGTCTTGCCGCACAGGTAATAGAAATCCTTTAACGCGCCAAGATAATCATGCCCATAGCCGAAGAAATACAAATCCTGGGAGCCCTTCTTTCTTGGCTCCACAAAACCGTCTTCCGTCAACAGCAGGGAAGAGGAATCATCCATCACGGCATGGCCGCCGCGGGAAAGGATGCCCGATTCCAGTTTACAAGCGCCATTTACATTATCCAGAGTGCGGGCTGTCCCTTTCAGGTTTACGGCCGGCGTGCCTGCGCCTTCTACATCGCCAAAATGCCAGGTGGTGGAAAAATAAGGTATTTTTACCCCCAGGCATTTACAGGCCAGACCATGGCTGGAAAACGCGCCCTTATCATAGTTTAACTGCAAATGCTCTGTCATTAACTGCAGCTCATCCTCTGTCTCCTTCAATTGATATTCCGTCTTAGGGAAATCCCTGTTTAATACCGTCTGGGTAGCCGCATCGTTAAAAATGCCGTCCTCACTATACTCCAGCCGCAGCAGGCGGGAGGTCAGCACAGTAATACGGTATTGCTTCCCCTGAATCACATTGCTCTCACAGGCAACCGGATGCGCTTCCATTTTTAAATGTGTTTTCATCTGAATCCTCCATTCTTCTTTTTATTTTCCCATTCCCTTTTTATTTTACTCTTCTTTCGTTTTCCTCTTGCTTCCTTTCCCTTTTCTTTCGTATTTCTTTTCTTCCGTGCCCTTTTTCGTTACTCTTGCTTCTTTCTGCAAATGCCATTTCAGGCGCTTTCTTCCAAAGCTTTTAAGTAACAGGATGGGACTCTTGGCGAACCAAAAGTCCCATTCTGTATCTTGTCTGTCTTATTGACTGATTCCTGCTGTCTTATTTCCTTTTTATTTCATTTTGCTTCATTTTCTTATTTCGCTTTTTCCGTCAACGGATGGCAGCAAAGCACCATACGCTCCCCACCCATCTGTACCGGGGCAGGACGTTCCTGTCTGCACTGATCCGTTGCATACGGACAGCGCGGCGCGAACTTACAATACTGGATTGCATATTCTTTGCCTTCCATATCCGGCATAGCGGTTGCATCCTTCCATTTATCGCCTACACGCGGCACCGAGCCCATCAGCAATTCCGTATACGGATGCGCCGGGTTATCCATAATCTCTTTCGCCGGCCCGTATTCAATGAGACATCCACGGTAAAGCGTTGCAATATAGTCGGATACATAATATGCCGTAGAAAGGTCGTGCGTAATATAAATAAAGGAGATTTTATATTTATCACGCAGTTCCTTGAACAGGTTCACGATATTCATCTTCATGGAAGCGTCAATAGCCGCCACCGGCTCATCCGCAATAATCAGCTTCGGCCGTGTAATTAACGCACGGGCAATGGAAACACGCTGCAGCTCACCGCCGGAGAACTGGGTCGGATATTTCCCTTTCACTACCTGCAGGGACATACCTACGCTCTTAAGCGCCTCTTCCACTACTTTGTCAGCTTCCTTCCGGTCTTTTGCAATGCCAAGACGCAGTGCCGTATTGTACAAATAAGTGTCTACCGTTTTTCGTGAAGAAAAAGATTCATACGGGTTCTGGAAAATCGGCTGCACATCATGCTTAAACTGCTGCGGGTCATAGCTCTTCTTATCTGCATAGGACTTACCGTCCAGAATGATTTCACCCATATCCGGGTTGTGAAGGCGCAGGACCATCTTACATAAAGTAGATTTTCCACAGCCGGACTCCCCAACTACAGACAGAATCACAGGCCGGTCGCTGTCAATTGACAAAGACACATCGTCCACGGCAACCAGTTTTTTACCACGTAACATACCGCCTACCCGGAAAATTTTACTGACGCCATTGATTTCCAATAATTTCTTAGCCATTCCCCTTCACCTCCTCCTTCAGTAAGTGACAGGCAGCGAACCGCCCGGAAGTTATTTCACGGAATTTCGGCACTTCACTGCGGCAGCGTTCCGTAGCATGTGGACAACGGGGCGCAAAACGGCAGCCCGGAGGCGGGTTCTTCAATGCAGGCGGACGGCCCGCAATGCCTACCCTCTGGATATCCTCCCCTACACGCGGCAATGCATCTACAAGCATCTTTGTATATGGATGAATCGGATTATTAAAAATGTCCTCTGTTTTTCCAAGTTCTGCAACACTCCCCGAATACATAATCGCCATACGGTCTGTAATCTGATAATGCACGCCCATATCATGGCTGACAATAATCAATGTATTCTTCAACTGCTGCTGCAGACGCATCAGCATCATCAAAATACCTTTCTGCACTACCACGTCAAGAGCCGTAGTAGGTTCGTCTGCAAGCACAACGCCAGGAGCCATGAAGGTTGCCAGCGCAATGATCGCACGCTGTCTCATACCGCCTGAAAGCTGGAAGGGATAAGACTCCAGTACGTCAGGCGAAAGGTTCAGTTCTTTTAAGTAATCAGCCACTCTTTTCAGTGTCTGTTCCGGCGTCTCATTTTTCCTGTCTTCCTTCGGGATGGAATCAATAAACTGTGTCTTTAAGCGCACGATAGGATTTAAAACGCTCTGCGCCGCCTGAGGCACATAAGAAATATTGTTCCACCAGGATTTACGGATTTGGCCGGATTCATAAGAAAACTTCTGTCCGTTCTTCTCGCCTTCCAAAACCACACGCCCTTTGTCAATCACAAGAGGAAACTCTACGATATCGTAAAGGGTATTCAGCAGGGTTGTTTTACCGCAGCCGGACTCACCTGCGATGCCAAAGATCTCATTGTCATGAATCGTAAAATTAATGTCATTGAGTACATGCACATCACCGTCAATGGTTTTATAAGAAGTTGACAAGTTTTCGACTTTCAGCATATTCTATCACCTGCCTCTCTTCATAGCTTGATAATCATTGTAACCCGTAATCAATAAGAACAGGCCAATGAACAGGATAACAGTTGCAACAATCGGCGCGCCAATCCATAACCAACGCTTTGCAAGAACGGCATTGTAATTCCTTGCCCACTGAATCATATTGCCCAGGGACACCAGATTGCCAGGAGACAAGCCAAGCACTGCAAGGCTGGATTCTGAACCTATCGCAGAAAGCGTAGCGTTCATAAAGTTGGAAAGCGACCAAGAAAGCGCAAACGGGAGAATTTCCGTCACAACAATCTGCAGGGTACTCTCCCCCGAAAAACGGGCTGTATGGATAAAGTCACGTTCCTTAATGGTCAAAGCCATAGAACGAATCTGGCGGCTCGGCCATGCCCAAGCGAACATTGCCAGCACAAGCGCCATAACAATAACGGTAGCGCCGCCTTTCATCAAAGACGTCATCATAATCAAAATCGGCAAAGACGGGATAACCACGAATGTATCTGTGATAACCATAAGCGTCCTGTCCAATGCGCCGCCTGCAAACCCGGCCAGCAGCCCGACAAGCACACCAACAACCGTACCGATGGTAGCAACAATCAAACCGATTAACAGAGAGTTATGGATTGCTTCAATCAGCAGCCATACCACATCCTGCCCCATGCTGGTGGTGCCAAGCCAGTGTTCTGCGGACGCCCCCAGGTTATTCGGGTATGTATTGAATGTGAACGGGTCCTGGTGCGGGATAAAATATACAATGAACCCGACAAACATAAAAATGCAAGTTATAATCAGCCCCATTTTCAAACGCACATTGGCTGTTTTCCAAAATTTCTTCATGTTTACCCTCCTTCCTATCAGCCGTACCGGATCCGCGGATCAATAAACGGATAAACCAGGTCAACGATCAGCGTCGCTGTGGAGATTGCAACAATGGAAATCGTAATACATCCAAGAATCATGTTGTAATCCGACTGCAGGATAGCGCTCTGGATTAAGGAACCAACGCCCGGATACCCGAAAATAATCTCTGTCATAATGGAACCGCCGAATACGCCGCCCAAGCTCATAGCCAATGCGGTAATCTGCGTTAAAATAGAGTTACGCAATACGTAGCTTTTGCCAATCGTCGCTTCGGAAAGTCCGCGGAAACGCGCAAAACGGACATAATCTTCTTCTGCCGTAGTGCCTGCCAGGGATTTCATGGAAATAATCCACCAGCCAGTGCCGAGCATTAACAGCGAGATTGCCGGAAGCACGGATGCCTTAAGAAGGGAAGCCGCCCATGGGCCAAAACCTACGCCTGTCTTAATGACCGCCTGAAGCGGGAACCATTTCAATACAAACGCAAAAACAATCTGCAATACCAATGCTACCAGGAAATAAGGGAGCGGGTAGATGCAAATCGCTATACCTTCCAAAATCTTCGATGACCGCTTATTCTTACGGAAGCCCGCCAATAAGCCGATAAAGTTACCAATTACCCATGCGAAAAAAGTAGACGTCAGCGACAAAATCAAAGTATACGGAAGATACCGTCCGATAATATCGCCAACCGGTTCGGGATAGCTCATCAGGGACGGCCCGAAATCAAATTGTAACAATCCATTCCATAAAAAAGAACCATATTGCTGCAGCAAAGAACCTTCCAAGCCAAACTGTACACGGAGCTGCTGACGAAGCGCCTCCATCTCGGCCGGATCCATATTGCCTGAACGCGTCTGCATCTGTGCAATCATGCTCTCAACAGGGTCTGATGGGAACATACGCGGGATAAAAAAGATAAAAGTAACGCCGATCCAGATTGTCAGTGCCCAGGCAAGTACACGCTGCAGAAAGAATGTTTTAAATTTCATAACAGCACTCCTTTACTATCATAAAGAAAGGGGGAGCCGTAAGCCATCTGCACTTACGGCTCTGCCCTTTTGATTACACAACAGAAACCCCCACTATTCATTTCACGGATTTTCTGTCAGCACGCATCATGTTCCTGTCGTCTTAAGATATCCTATCACTGATTAACCCTGTGTCGGATGGATGTTCGGAAGCATATATTTGAAGCAGCTCCACCACCACCACGGGCCATCGTATGGATTCTCTGCATTCGGGTAGCCTTCCCAATAAGTAGAGTTCGTCGGAACGAATTTCGTACCGGAGAGGAAGTTGATTTCACACATATCCTTTACGCACTCCTGCAGGAATTCCGTATGAAGCTGATAAGATCTCTCATCTTCAGGGTCAACGTTTGCCAATTCATGAAGAATCTCGGTAACGCGCGCATTGTTCCAACGCATGCCCTGTCCGGAACCGGTTTCGCCAAGAGGTTTAATCAACTCAGCGTCAAAACCGCTGATTGCGGAATAGAAATCTTTCAGGATACCGCCTGACGGCCAGTAACCAGCGATTTGGAAGTTACCCTGTCCGCCGTCCACATCCCATGTTGCAGAGGACTTGGATGCGATTGTACATTTGAAGCCAAACTGCGTCAACTGGTTGTAAACAGCCTGTACGCCACGCGCTTCCTGGAACTCAGCGTCTGCCAGGTAGCTTAATTCAAAGGTGAAAGGAGCCCCATTATAATTCCAAACGCCGTCCACTTTTTCAAAGCCGGCTTTTTCAAGCAGCTTTGTAGCAGCTTCTTCATCATGTTTCCACCAGCCTGCGCCAAACATCGTAATCAGCTCTTCGTCTGTGCCTTCGATGCCCAGAGACGCCGCCATACGTTTTGCATAGCCCGTGTCATACGGTTTAAATGTCGTGCCATCGCCTAAATCAAGCTCAAAGTTCTCCAGCCATTCCTGCATCGGAATTGTATAAGTTTCCTGCAAGAACTGCGTGTTGTTCAACAACGGAATCGGAGCCGCACGTCCTGCTCCGGAGAACGTATTCATGGAAATCTGGTCGATGTCCAAAGCAAGGCAGATACCCCAGCGGAAATCCGGATTGTCATACGGAGCCCCCTGCCCATGCGAGAATACAATGCCCTTTGCACCCGGGTCATCAGGATTTGCATACGGGAATTCATCATACCAGCATTTAATCTTATCGTTTGCACTGTTCATTGTCTCGAATTCTTCCAGCGTCACTTCACACAGCAGGTCGATTTCGTTGTTAATCATCGCCATCTGCTTTGTTGTGGAATCCGAGAAAGTGCGGAACCATACGTACTTAGGCGGAACCTGGTCAGCCGTATAACCGAATTCAGCAGAGCCTACCACGCCCAGCGTGCTGTTCTGCCAATCCTCACGCAGTTCATAAAGAACCCACATGCCAAGGCTGTCATAATCTTTCACTACATAAGGGCCAGCAACTACAGGCTGCTCATCCTTAAATGTAGTAACGTCTGCCTGCTGGGAATAAATATGTTCCGGAACGATACGGTAGTCTGTGCCCCATACCGTGATGCCGTAACGCTGTACAAAACGCGGGAACGGCTCTTTCATCTTAAACAGTACGGTGTAGTCATCCACCTTTTCCACTGCGTCTATATACAGGTTGGTTGCTGCGCTGGCATTGATGGCAGAATTGTCTTTAATCATGTTAAAAGTAAAGGCAACGTCATCCGCCGTCAAATCCTCACCGTCAGACCACTTAATGCCCTGGCGGATTTTTACCGTCCACTCTGTAAAGTCAGCATTGGATTCCGGCAAACCCTCTGCGATTTCACCATACTGTTCGCCTTTTGCCGTACTCATTTCCCAAAGGTGGGCGCTCATCATCTGATGGATGCCAAAGCCCATTGCAGTACCCTGCATATAGGAGTTGAACTGGCCAGGTGTATCTGTGGAATTCTGGCACTCTACGATAAGGGTTTCTGCACGCGGGGTGCCAACTTCTGTCGTAATGCCCTCAGCAGCCGCTGTACCTCCTCCCCCTGAATTGTCCGTGCTTCCTGCACTGTCCGTAGCTGAGCCGGAAGATTCTGTCCCGGAAGACCCTGTCCCGGAAGAAGAGTCCGGAGAACCAGAACCGCCGCCGCAGCCAGCGAGTGTAACAGCAGTAAGAGCCGCTGCCATTACGGTTGCAACTAATTTTTTACGCATTTCCTTTCCTCCTTCTATGATTGAGTATAGGCGTCGGCACCCTTTGAAACCTTACGGTCTCCATGGGTTCCCCTGCCCCTTTATATAAATTTTCCCTCCGTTTATGTGACAGCAGGATGACCCGTACCAGCTATGCGTATAAACGGAAAAGAAACTCTATATCTGCTTAAATACCGTAAAACCAATTCAAACTGTAAAAACAGGCGTCACAATAATCTTAACCAAAACACCTGTTCCGAACTTCCAGGAAATATGTATATGCTGTTCTCCAAACCATACAATATGCACAAAGCAATCTGTCCTCTTTCTGCAAAAATACATATAATAAAAGCAGATGGGCAATATTACTTGTGCGTTCTACACATAGTTTACCCTAATTGCTCCAGAAAATCAATAACAAAATGAAAAAACATGGATAAAAATATTGGCAATTTTGCAAAGCCTTCTTTTTATCCATGTTTTCTGCTCTTTTTTCCTGTTTTTCAACCTAATTTACCGTCATTTTTACCGCTCTTTTCGCATTCCGGGCAAGCCAGTGTTCCATCCAGACAGAAATTAGATTTGTGGGCTGCACGCTTCTATAACAAGGATAACGTCAGGGAAGCTTATCCGGCCAATTTCTATTTCTATTCATCGGGCTGCTGCCCGTCATGCGCCCTCCATTGGCAGTCCGTCAGTTCCAGCCCGGAGAATACCGCCTTAAAAGAAGATTCCTCCGGCGAGCAGGCATAAATGCCAAACCGTATTTTCCCCGCCCCTTTATGCATATGGCAAATGCGCATCTGCCGGAATACGGCTCCGTCCGCAGAACATTCCAAACAATAATCATCCTCTCTGCGGCTAAACCGGTACCACATGGATTTCACCGAAGCGTCAATCTCCGTTGTGGCCCAGTCGGAATAACCGTTGTTTGTCACCACGCTTCCCAAATGCTGGAACCTCTCATTTTCGTACTCAATAGAGCCTTTCAGCCAGTTTTCACTATCCAGGTACATAACGACCCCGCATTGGTCAAACCGATGGCCGCTTTCCAAAAATTCCGTTTTGACGACAAAACTGAAATACTTTTCCTCCGTCTCCATTTGAAACACCGGCGCATTGTCATTTTGGAAATGGTAATACGTCCTCTGCCACAAATCCGTATGAGGGTTCGTAACCACTTCTATCCGGCCATCCTCTATTTTGCAGCTTTTTGGCTCCCTCGTCCACCGAAACATTGTCAAATCCATTTTCATCTTCCACTTCCTCCTTCCCTACTCACCTTTCCCTGCCCTATTCCATCCAGAGGCGCACGGCCGTAACTGGCAATGTCCCTCTTATAACCGGCCTTCCTCAATTCCATCCACGGGCGCACGGCCGTAACGTCACAGCCCATGCCATCCGCAGCCCCTTTACAACTCCCGGAACAGCCCCTTGACCGCAGGATATATCTTAGCGAATTTCCGGTACTTTTCTTCGTACTTAGCCGCCAGCTCCGGCTCCGGCTCCACCGTGTCAATAATCTTCACCAGCTTCTTTGCCGCTTCCTCCACGGACGCAAACTCCCCGCAGCCCACAGCCGCCAGCATGGCGCCGCCGTACCCCGGCCCTTCCTCGCTTTCGATGCGGTCAATCTTTATATTCAGCACATTGGCTATAATTTTACGCCAAAGCGGGCTTTTGGCGCCGCCGCCGCAAATTTTGGAACGTTCAATCCGTATCCCCAGGGAACGCGCCACTTCAAAAGAATCACGGATGGCAAAAGCCACCCCTTCCAACGCCGCCTGGGTCATATCCGCCCGTGTGCTGTCCATGGACAGACCGATAAAAACGCCCCTGGCATAGGGATCGTTTAGAGGAGAACGCTCCCCCATTAAATAAGGAAGGAAATAGATATTATTTTCTCCCAGCTTCCCAATCGCCTCCTGTTCCTTCCCATAATCCGTCGTCCCAATAATGTCCTCCATCCACCATTTATTGCAGGAAGCCGCGCTCAGCATACATCCCATCAAATGGTAGTGGCCGTCTGCATGGGCAAAGGCATGAAGCGCATTGTTTTTGTCCACCCCGAATTTATCGCTGGAAATGAAAATGGTTCCCGAAGTCCCAAGGGAAATATTGCACCTCCCGTCCCCTACCGTCCCGGTGCCTACGGCCGCCGCCGCATTGTCCCCGGCTCCCGCAATAACCTTCACCGTTTCCGGCAGCCCGGTCTGCGCCGCCACTTCCGGTTTCAAAGTCCCCACTGTCTGTGCGCTTTCGTATATTTTTGCCAACTGTTCCTGCGTTACGCCACAAATTTCCATCATTTCCTTGGACCAGCATTTATGCTCTACGTCAAACAGCAGCATCCCCGATGCATCCGACACATCCGTACAGAATGTGCCGCACAGTTTATAAGCGATATAATCCTTCGGCAGCATAATTTTGCGGATGCGGGCAAAATTTTCCGGTTCCTTTTCCTTCACCCACAGAATTTTGGGCGCCGTAAACCCGGCAAAAGCAATGTTCGCCGTATATTTTGACAGCTTTTCTTTTCCTATCGTTTCATTCAGATAATCCGTCTCCTTTGTCGTCCTGCCGTCGTTCCAGAGAATGGCAGGGCGGATGACCTCCTCCTTTTCATCCAAAATCACCAGGCCATGCATCTGCCCGCCAAAGCTGACGCCCGCCACTTGCGTTTTGTCACAATCCGCCGCCAGCTCCCGCAGCCCTTCCACCACGGCGTCCCACCAGTCCTGCGGCTTCTGCTCCGACCAGCCCGGATGGGGAAAATAAAGCGGATATTCTTTGGAAACCACACGCTCTATCCTGCCATCCGCCGCCATTAGCAATAACTTTACCGCAGAAGTGCCTAAATCTATGCCTATATACAACATATCTTTTCCCTTTCCTTAATCCCGCCTTTCTCCTATGGCCCTTTTTGCGCATTCTTCCTCCAAGTGGAATCGCCCTTTTTCTTCTTCTCTAAACAAAGGATGCGCAAGGCGGGGCAATGTCTCCCGCCCTGCCATGCCTTATGCACAATCTACGCAAACGGATTTTCCGTAGGATACCTTGCGCCCTTGGGCTGATTGTATCCGATTTCCTCCACCGGCACGCCGATATATTTAAAAATTTCATACAGTGCTTTCCCAAAATGCCCAAATGCAACTGCGCCATGGTGCGGATAATTCCCCTCAATCAATACATGGCGGTAAAAACGTCCCATTTCCGGAATAGCAAACACCCCAATGCCTCCAAAGGATTTCGTCGCCACCGGAAGCACCTCTCCCTGGGCAATGTAGCCGCGCAGTTTGCAGTCTGCGGTGGACTGTAAACGGTAGAGCGTAATCTCGCCTGGCACAATATCCCCTTCCAAGGTTCCCTGCGTCACCTCCTCCGGCAAATTCCTGGCCATAATCATCTGATATTTCATAGAACATGCCGCCAGCTTCCTGGAACAGGTATTTCCGCAATGGAAGCCCATAAACGTATCTTTATGCGTATATGCATACTTGCCTTTGATGCTCTCCTCATACATATCCGCAGGCACCGAATTGTTGATATCCAAAAGCGTTACCGCATCCTGACTTACGCAGGCGCCGATAAACTCACTGAGCGCGCCGTAAATATCCACTTCACAGGACACGGGAATCCCTCTGCCCGTCAGACGGCTGTTGACATAACAAGGCACAAAGCCAAACTGCGTCTGGAAAGCAGGCCAGCATTTCCCTGCAATAGCCACATATTTCCGATAGCCTTTGTGTTCCTCCACCCAATCCAGCAAAGTCAGTTCATACTGCGCCAGTTTCGGCAGGATTTCCGGCTTTTTATTCCCATCCCCCAACTCAGCTTCCATATCCTTTACAATCTCCGGGATGCGGGAATCGCCGTCATGCTTATGAAACGCCTCAAACAAATCCAGCTCGGAATTTTCCTCAATTTCCACGCCCATATTATAAAGCTGCTTAATCGGCGCATTACATGCAAGGAAATTTAACGGCCTTGGCCCGAACGAAATAATCTTCAAATCGGCCAAACCGACAATCCCTCTTGCCACCGGAAGGAATTCATGAACCATATCCGCGCATTCCTCCGCCGTCCCCACCGGGTACTCCGGGATATAAGCCTTGATGTTGCGCAGCTTCAGATTGTAGCTTGCATTCAACATGCCGCAATAAGCGTCCCCCCTGCCGCCTACCAGATTATCGCTGCTTTCCTCTGCAGCCGCCACAAACATCGCCGGCCCTTCAAAATGCTTTGCCAACAACGTCTCAGAAATTTCCGGCCCAAAATTCCCAAGATATACAACAATTGCATTACACCCTGCCTTCTTTACATCCTCCAAAGCCTGCACCATATGTATCTCACTCTCCACAATGCAGACCGGGCATTCATAAATATCACCTTTGCCATATTTATCTTCATACGCCTTCACTAACGCCTTGCGCCTGTCCACAGACAGGCTCTCCGGAAAACAATCACGGCTTACCGCCACAATGCCAACCTTTACCTTCGGTAAATTCTCAAACATCTCTAAAATCCTCCTGTTTTATTTTTATTTTATTCCAGTTCCGCATCTGCGCTGAAAATGCCCACTTCCTGGAAGGAATTCCATCCGCTTGCGCATGGGCAATCAGCCGCTTGTTCTGCGCCGCCGGCAGTCTTTCCTCGGGCCGCGTCCCCTTTTCTTCCTCCAACGCCTCATTGGAGCCTTTGGCTTGCCGTCTACACTGCAGGGCGCATCTTCCTAAGAACAAAATTAAATCGGATGCCGCAACGCCAAACTCCGAACAGCGGCAATGCTCTACCGCGCTCCATTTCCGGTTGGTTCCGTTGCAATACCCGATTTGCATCTCCAGCTCCCCGAAGAAGCTGTTTTTCACCTTTGGGGCAACCGGGAGTTTTTCCAGTTCTTCCACCGATGGGTAACACTGCCCCATCCGTCAGCGCGTCTGTCTGTGCATGGCTTCCACCAGCCGTGACGCAGCAAAATCAGGAAAAACCCGCCCATATGCCCGAAAGGATTCATCATATACTGATTGAATCGTCATTTCCCTTACGCCTCCTATCCGTCTTCCTGATAGTATTATAGGCGTATTTTTTGTTCTTTTCTACCAAAAACTTATCTTATCCATAGCGCTTTCTTGTCTTTTCACGCCAAAACGTTACTCCCACTCTGCGTTTTCCACAATCCACTCATCCTCGTCTTCTTCCTGCGTGCAGGCAAAATCCTCCTCCTGCGCTTTTTCCTCCGCTTCGCTTTCTTCCTCGGACTTAGGGGCCGCCGCGTTTTTGATAAATTGCACTACCTGCTCCTTTTTCTCCTTCAGCCACTCAAGCATACGCTCCAGCCTGTCTTTTAACGGATGGAATATCTTTTCATCTATAACCGGGGCCGCATGGTTGCTCACCCAGTAAATGACCGGACGGAATACCTTATCCGCGATAACGCCAACCACACATGCCACCGCCGCTTTTACTTTGTCCGCCGCTTTCTTTCTATATGGCCCGCACTTTTCCCATGCCTTTTTCATATACGGGATTGCCGCCTTCACCGCCTCGTATGCGGCTTCTCCCACTGCTAACAATGCCATTACGCTTAGTATCGTGCCGGAAACCACCACAGTCATGGCGCCAAGATGGAAGGGAAGGGAAAAGCCTGTAACCGCCGCAATAAACATCAGCAAAAGCCCTGCCACCATCACCGCCAGCGCAGTGGGAATCGCCATCCAGATAAAATCCATATTCCTTTTTCCTTCGCTCTGCGCAACCTGCACCACTGCCGTTGCAGCCGCTGCCTTTGCGGAAATTTCAGGATGTTCGCTCAAAAACAAGGCCGCCGCCATAACCATCATGTCTTCCCTGTCTTTGTCAGAAAGACAGTCCATTGCCTCTTTCGCCTTTTCCAAAACCGGAGTCCAGGATTCGTCCGCAGCCGCCTGCGCCATCATCTGCGCAATCCCTTCCTTCTCCGTCGGGAACGTAAACGTCAGCTCATTGCGCAGCGCCTCCACCTGCTGCCTTGTGGCGCCTGCCGCCATCTGCTGTTCCGTTGCATGGGTTTTTGCCAGCATTTCCTTTACAAACTCTGTGTCCATGCCCTGCCCGGCGACTTCTTCTGCCGAAACTTTCAGATTCCGCAGCCCGGCAATATATTTTAAATCCGAAATCCTGCGAAACTGCGCCGCACAGTCTTCCCCGCACTGCTCGTCAATCTCCTGCAACACCGCCATGCATACATGAATCCCGGCATACTTCTCTTCCAGGCGGTCTGCTTCCGACGTAATCCCCCTGACCGTTTCGCGGATTTCTTCCGTATGCCCCCCTATATCGCCGCCTAAAACATCACGGATGACCTCTTCCACTGACTTTCCCTGCTGCCTGCTCCTGGCCATCTGCTCCAGTTTTTCCTTATTATTCTTTTCCATAGCCGTTTCCTCCTTCTTTTCCTTCTCCTACTTTCTCACTTAGAAAATCCATTGCCAGACGGGAGTAGAGCCAGAGGGTTCCACATCCTAAATCCTTATTGGCATTCTTTTTATATATATTATATTATTGCATCAAACGTCTTTTGTCAATACTTTATTTGTATCTATATTTTTAAATGTATTTTATATGTATCTATTATAAAAATCCTGCCTTGCGCAAATTTCTAAAAAACAGCCTCACTTTGTCCATCCCGTCCAGTGTTCCATCCAGACAGAAATTAGATTTGTGGGCTGCATGGTTCGTGCCAGCGC
>CAJTQO010000009.1 GCA_910578405.1 uncultured Lachnospiraceae bacterium
GCCGTACAGCTTGCACAGGGTAGCATGGCTCATGGCGTCAATAGGAGCTTCAAACTCATACACCCGGTCAGAGCGCCCCTCCATGCAGAAGCCGTAGGTTTTGTCGGAGTTCTCCACGTCCTGCCGGAACTTCCGTTCACTGCTGGGTGCCCGGAGCGCACAGTACCGGGGCTTCCCCTCCCCGTCATAGCCTACAAAAGCGCAGTTCCGAAAGGTATATCCATTTTTCTGTGTGACTGCCTGATAGATTTTGTTCTGGTTAATCATGGCATACACGATCTCGCTGTCTATACCACGGGTGCGGGTCAGATAGGCGATGGTTCGGTTAAAGTCTTTATCTTTGGGCGGCTATATCAGCTCCCCTCTGGGTTTCTTCTCCACCGGCTGTACATAATGGTACTATGTCAAGAAAAAGTACAAGTTAAACGTGGACTTTTTGTCGAATCAATGGAATCCTATTCCACCGTTTTCTGCGATCATGTCTTCCAAATCATCCAATTCGGTTACCATCTCTTCACGGAATTCCTGAATCCGATCCATGATGTCTTCCAGCAGATCACGCAGTTCTGCTCTCTCCCGAATCAATGTCTCCACGTTTTTAGACTTCATCCTGCACTTCCTCCTCCTAATATATAAGTGTAGGGTTTCAGTACCCAACAACCAGTTGGGACTTAATAACGGTATACCAGAACGGTAGTTTGTGATAAGATGTGCTTGGGTAGTTTGGGTTGGGTAAACAGGGCGGTTGCTAAATCAGCTTCTTTTATGCAATTCTTTCTCCTGTCTCATTCCGGGCGAAAAAAGGCAGGACCAAAAGAGCTTGCATACTGGAAAGCTGATTTAGTCCTACCTAAATTCGGGTTTCATTATGTCCGTGCGGCTCATTCCCACGAACAACCCTCCTTGTGTTACATAATTGCCACACGGTATGATTTTTGTCAAAAATATGATTGTAAACAGGCCGTCCTAACCAAAACTCTGGAAAAAATCATCATTTTCTATTAGGACTGAATCAGCGGAACCCCTTGATTTTACGGGCTTCTTGCTAACGTAACCTTATTATAACCTCCTCCCCCCATTCCATCAAAAGCGCCGCCGCCCCCGTCACAAAAGGAGCGGCAAAAGAAGTCCCCGTCACCGCCTGCGTCCCTCCCTGTCCGTTGCTGACTGCAATGTCCACGCCAGGCGCCACCAAATCAGGCTTTACATTCCCTCCTGCCAACGCTCCTTCCATCCGGTTTTCCAGTTGGTACCCTCTGCCGGAAAAATCCGCATAGGAATCATATATGCTATTGTAAGCGCCTACTGTCACTACTTTCCCAGCCGTAGACGGCACGGTAAAAGTAACCTCCGGCGTGGGAGTGAAAAAGCGGGTTCCTGCATTCAACACCACACTGCTTGGCAGGTAAAAATAATAATGCCCTCCCACCACTTTCACAGGCTCTAACAGGAACGTCCATATGCCCGAATCTATATAAGTCTGCTTTGGGATAAAGTCAAAGAAAATTTCCTGATTTACAGAATAAGGGGATGGTTCCCCTACATAAATAAGTATCTCTGTCTGCCCCATACTCAGCCGCAGCGTTCCTGGCCGCTCAGTTTCCACAAGCTGCTGCCTTCCGTCCGGGGCAATTAACGTTATACGGTATATATCTGCATATTCCTTCCATAGCTGCACATTCACTGACCGCTCATAACCCGCCACTGCCAGCTCTATCCTTTTCACACCGTCCAATGTGCCTGCTGCATGGCCTCCGGCCGCGCCTTCATTGCCGCTCCCCACACATATCACGCTGCGCCCTATTTCCATTACATTATCCATAAACCGCTCCAGCAAGGAACTGCCGTCATGGGAGCCATACGTATTGCCGAAACTGATATTGACCGCTACAGGCCGACCTAGCTCCACTGCCTTTTTTGTCACATAAGTCAGGGCGCGCATCATTTCCGTGGTTCGCGGAAACGCCTCCTTTTTCGGATTCCCCAATTTTACCACAATCAAATCGCTTTCCGGCGCAACCCCTGTGTAATTCCCTCCGGAATCCAGCCCGTTCCCCGCCGCAATGGACGCTACAGCCGTCCCATGCCCGGTGGCGTCTATAGAAGGTATGAGGCGGAACCGCTGCGCTTCATCCGCTTCCAGCGCCTCGTTTAGCTGTGCCTGGTGGAATTCCACCCCCGTCCGAAACCCCTCCGGCGGCGCCTGCCCGCTGCCCTCTGTCGGAGTAAGAGTCTGATCCCACAGAAAAAGAATCCTGCTGCTGCCGTCCCGGTTACGGAAATCCATCCTTGCATAATCAATCCCGGAATCAATGATTGCCACTATCGTCCCTTTTCCGCTCAAATACGGATATCGGGTAACCACCTGCGGAATGCAGGACGCCTCCTTCCCCTGGTTGATGGAAAAATAAAGCCGCTTTGGCATTTCCACGTATTCTATTTCTTCCAATTCCGCAAGTGATGAAATCAGGTTCTGCGGCAAAGTGACAATGGCATAACCGGCAATCAATTCTTCCACCGATATCACCGGACTGTTCAGCTTTGCCAAATCCCCATTGTATTTAACAATCACCTCCCATAAATTGCCCTCTTCCTCATAACCTGCGTCCATCCCTAAGGTCTTCCTTCTTTCCTCTTGCGACATATCCAGCGCCAGGTTCAAAATATTCTCTATTTTCTGCGAATTCATCATTTCCTACCCCTTTTCTTCCTGCTTACGCTTCTTTTTGCGCTTCCTCCCCTTTCTTCTATCTTATGCAACGCGCCTCCCATCGCCCCCTTTTATTACATAGGCGTCCCACCGGACAGCAAAATCTTTCGCGGCTCTTTGCGCCAAATAGAATTCCTTTTCGGGCTAACGGTTCTCCGTAAAAAAGCAGGGAACGGAAAAGCATTGCCCTCCGCTCCCTGCTGCATGATCATTGGTTATAAATTCACAATTGCATCCTGTGTAATTGTATGGATGCCATTTTTACTCAAAACCTCCGCCGCCTTTTCGTTATCCTCCACCCGAAGCACCATATAAGCCGTTGCTTCTTTTCTAGTCAGGAAAGCATACATATATTCCAGATTAATGCCGCCGTCCCCCAGCGTTTTTACAATCCGGTACAAACTTCCCGGCTCATCGGGCATTTCCACTGCCAACACTGGCGTAATGGAAACTACATAACCGGCTTCTTTTAAGATGCACGATGTTTTATACGCATCGTCCACAATAATCCGCACTATGCCAAAATCTTGCGTTTCCGCAATCGACAGCGCCCGCATATCAATATCATGCTGGTGCAGGTATTCCGTCAGTTCCGCCAGCTTCCCGGCTTTATTTTCCACAAATACAGAAATTTGTTTTACTGTCATACCTTTCCTCCTCTTCTATTTTCTTCTCTTCCAGTCGTCTTTTTCCGCATCCGCCCCATGTGACGTCTCATCCGGCTCCCTATCCACTCAAACCGTAGAACCATATTCATATAATCTGCACTGCATATGTCCTTCCTGACTCCTCACCGGGCGGATATCTCCTCTACCCACAGCCGCCTCTTCCGGCCCCCTTCCACTGGAATCATAGAACCTTACATCTGGCGGATGCTGTTTTGCCTATTTCATCTCTATCCCTGGTATAAATTCCTCCGGTCTATTACGCGGACCGCTTTCCCTTCGCTGCGGGTAATCGCTTTCGGGTTCACCAGCTTCACTTTCACATAAATGCCCAGCATAGCTTTCAATGCATCCACCAGCTTCTTCTCCCGCTCTGCCACGATGCCTGCGTTATCCGAGAACATCTCCTGCGTCATCTCTACCTGCACTTCAATGGTGTCGCTGTTGTTATGGCGATCCACAATAATCTGGTAATTGGCCGGATAGCCCTGGTTGAGCAGGACAGTCTCTATCTGGGACGGGAATACATTAACGCCCTTTACAATCAGCATATCATCGCTGCGCCCTAACGGTTTCGTCATCTTTACATGCGTACGGCCGCAAGGACACTTCTCATGGCTTAAAATGCAAATGTCCCTCGTACGGTAACGCAGAAGCGGAAAAGCTTCCTTAGTAATGCTTGTAAATACCAGCTCCCCCTTTTCCCCGTCCGGCAGCGTCTCTCCTGTTTTCGGGTTAATCACCTCTGCAATGAAATGGTCTTCATTTATATGCATCCCTGTCTGCGCACTGCACTCAAACGAAACGCCAGGGCCGGATATTTCCGTCAGACCGTAAATGTCAAAAGCCTGAATCCCCAACTTTTCTTCTATATCATGGCGCATCTCTTCTGTCCAGGCTTCCGCGCCAAAGATACCTGCTTTCAGCTTAATCTGATCCTGCAGCCCTCTCTCCAGGATAGACTCTGCCAAGTAAGCAGCGTAAGAAGGCGTACAACAAAGAATGGTAGAGCCAAGGTCGCACATAAACTGGATCTGCCGGTCTGTGTTGCCCGAAGACATGGGCAGCGTCAAAGAGCCAATTTTGTGCGAACCGCCATTTAATCCAGGCCCCCCGGTAAATAACCCATAACCATAGCAGACATGCACCACATCCTCTTTCGTCCCTCCGGCGGCGGCAATGGCCCTGGCGCAGCAATCCTCCCACAAATCTATATCGTGCTGTGTATAAAATGCCACTACCCGCCGTCCTGTCGTGCCGCTGGTAGACTGTATCCTGACACAGTCTGCCAAAGGCGCCGCCAACAGACCATAAGGATAAGCGTCCCGTAAATCATCTTTGGTCAGAAACGGCAGCTTATGTAAATCCTCCACCGAACGGATATCCTCCGGCTTTACCCCTGCTTCCTCCATCTTTTTCCTGTAAAAGGCCACATTTTCGTAAACCCTCTTTACTGTGTTCGCCAGTCTCTCATCCTGCCATGCACGAATCTGCTCCCGTGACGCGCATTCAATCTCCGGCTGGTAATAATGCTCCATACAAATCAGTCCTTTCTTTTCCTAATATATTCTGAAATTCCCCTTCCGGAAACGTGTTCCCAAGCCCTTCCCCTTCCAAAAACGGAAAAGGAACTGCCATTTATCATTCCTCATAAAAATGCTTCAAGGCACGTATCATACCGCATACATCTTTTCTGCCTGCCGTTTCATACGCGGAATGCATGGCCAACTGGGGCAGCCCTATATCCACCGTACTCACCGGCACCTGCGCTGCGGATATATTCCCCAGGGTGGAGCCTCCGCCAATGTCCGAATGGTTGGCATATGCCTGACAAGGCACGCCTGCCTTCCTGCAAATCTCCTTCATCACAGCCGCCGACACAGCGTCTGTGGTATATTTCTGCCCTCCATGGTATTTCACCGCCAGGCCCCTGTTTAAATAGGGACGGTTGGTCGGATCCCCTTTTTCCGGATGATTGGGATGCACCGCATGGGCATTGTCCGCCGAAATCATAAAACTTTCCGCTAACAGCCTGCAATATTCCCCCCCTGCAATCCCAAAAGCTTCCGCAATCCGCAAAAGCGTATCCTGCAGGAACGTAGAGGCCGCCCCCTGCCTCGTTGTGCTGCCCACTTCCTCATTGTCAAAAACAACCAGTAAATTGGCATATTCCTCCGGTTTCCCATGCAGCATCGCCTGCAGCGACGCATACACACAGGCCAAATCATCCAGCCTGGGGGAGCAAATGTATTCCTCTTGGGCTCCAAATATCCGCCCTTCCTCCCGGTTATAAAGGAACAGGTCGCTGCCCATAATGTCTTCCGCCCAAACTCCCAGCTCTCCCGCCACCAGCTCCATAAAAGGCTTCCCTCCATCCTTCTCCGTATATAAAGGCAGCATATCCGTCTGCACCTTATATTCCACCCCTTTGTTCATATCCCGGTTCATATGGATGGCTACGTTCGGAATCAAGAGCAAATCCCTGTCGATGGACACATTCCGCACCCCCGCGCCGCCTGCCAGAGCCACCCGCCCGGCTACCGACAGGGGACGGTCTAGCCATGTGGACAAAATGGAGCCTCCATATTTCTCCACATTCAGCTTAATATAAATATCCTCCACTGCCATCTCCGGGTTTTCCTTCACCTTAAAACAGGGAGAATCACTATGGGAAGCCACCATATGGAACCCCCGCGCCCTGCCTGCCGGAAGCTGGAAGGCAATGAGGGAAGAGCCATTCCTTGTCACATAATACTTCCCGCCCATGGCAAGCTCCCATGGCTCCTCTTCCTGCAATACCCCATAGCCTGCCATTTCCAACTCTTTCCCTACGTTCTCCACAGCCTGGTAGCAGGTAGGGCTATGCCGGATAAATGCCAGCATCTTCCTTACCTGTTCCAGCTCCTCTTCTTTTCCTCTGCCATCTTTCCCATTCATATCCTTCTCCTCCCGCTTCACATTCCTTCTCTCTTTTGCCAGCCCCAAACTCTGTCCGGCCATCCTCCCTTTCCCGCTATTTCTCCGTAACCAACCCCTTCTCCATCAAAAACGCCGGATCATAGGACAGCTTCGCTCTGCGCAGCCCTTCCGCTCCTGTATCCTCCTCCCTGTTTACATACCGGAACCCTGCCGCCTCATGCTCCGCAAACTGCTGGTTAATCATCGGATAGGCGCCCTGCACCTGTGCATAAGCTTTTTCTATATGCACGACAAACATATCCTCCCCACAAGGCTCCCCCAGGGAAAAAGCCACCACCTTGCCGTCCGCGCGAACCAGCCCGCCCCGCAGCCCCAGCGCTTCCCTTTTCTCCAGGGCGTTCACCGTCACGCAAAATTCATTGTGCTTTTCCCCTCTCTCCGCACAGTGGTTCTGCCGCTTCCATTCTTCAGCCATGGCAATGCATTCCGCTGTATTCTCATCCGTAATCCTTTCATAACGCCAATCCGGATAATTCTCCTTGAAACGGTTGATATGGTTCCTCTTCCCATGCAGTTTCTTCCCGGCCAGAGTAATCAGCCGCTGCGTCTCATATACATAATCCGCCGCATCCCTGTCATAACTCACCTGGAATCTCCCTGGGTAAAGCTCCTCCAGCTTCTCAAACTGCTTTGGCGACACCAGATGCATTTGAAAGGGCTTCCCTTTTTGCGCAAAATACTGCAGCAACGCATCCACCGTCCTCTTCCTGTCCCCCTTCCCCAAAGGGCAACTCACAGACATTTCGGCCTCCTCGGACAAAAATACAAGCATATCCTCCACCACCGCATAACGTATGTCATAAAAAGGTGCCCATAAATAATTGTTGGCGAACGTAAATTCACAGTTACGCACCGGTTCCATTCCATAATATTGCCCAATGATTTCCCGGTCTTCCATCCCCAGCTTTTTCCAATTGATTTCCATAACGTACCTCTCTCATTTCCCCCTTTTTCCTATTCTTTCGTTTTTCCAACATTCTATGCGTATCCGCTTTCCCGGCGCCACAAAGCTGCCTTATCCATCTATCTCCAAACGCCCAAAATCCCCTTGTTTTTCCAACCGTTTGCCATGATGCATTCTGGCATTGCCCTCCTACAGCGTTTTAAGCCGCGCCAAAACGCGCCTGCTTCTTCCGCTTCCCTCTTCAGCCCTCCTGCACGCACTGCAAAAAACGTTCCCCGTATTTCTCATATTTAAATTCCCCCACCCCCGACACCGTCAGCATATCCTCTTTCGTCGTCGGTTTCACCACGCACATATGCACTAACGTTTTATCGGAAAACACAATATAAGGCGGCACTTTCTCTTCCCGCGCAATCTCCGTGCGCAGCGCCCGCAGCTTCTCAAACAGCCTTTCTTCCCGCTGTGTAAATTCCTCCCTGGAAAATCCAGCCGCAGCGCCTCTTCTTGCGCCTTTCCCTTTTTCCTCCCTGCCGCCCTTTATTTTCGCCGGATGCTCCTGCTCCTTTGCCAGCTTCATAATGATGCGCTCTTCCCCCTTTAACACAAGGGCGGATTTCTCCGTCAGTTTCACCACCGCATACTCATCGCTGGTTACATTCAAATAACCATACAACTGTAAATGGTTCATCACCTGACGCAGCCGGAATGCCGGAACCTGTGCAAGCTTTGCGTAATATGGGTTCCCATCCATACGGTAATTGCGTATTTTCGCCGTATTCGCCCCATGCACCGTATCCACAATCATATTTACGCCAAACCTTTGACGACAGCTTTCCACACAGCCAATCAGTCCCATGGCAATCTCCGACACATCCACATTTTCAAACTGGGAAAGGCAGTTGCAGCAGTTCCCGCAGTAATTGCTGCCATACTCCCCAAAATACCGTAACGTGTAATCCCGCAGGCACTCATTGGTAAAACAGTAAAACGTCATTTTCCGCAGCCTTTCCCTGTCCCGTTCCGCCACTAACCGCCTGCTCACTTCATCCAGCTCCTGGTTGTCCTTATTATTGTCTATGAAAAACTGATTCGTCACCACATCCTGCCCCGCATACAGCAAAATGCATTCCGCCGCCTCTCCGTCCCGTCCAGCGCGCCCGGCTTCCTGGTAATAGCTCTCCATATTTTTGGGCATATTATAATGCACCACAAAACGCACGTCAGACTTGTCAATCCCCATGCCAAAAGCATTGGTCGCCACCATAATCTCCGCCCGGCTGTAAATAAATTCCTCCTGGTTTTCCTTTCTTTCCTCATCGGAAAGCCCTGCATGGTATTTTGTTGCCGAAAAGCCGTCTCCCCTCAGCCTTTCATACACTTCCTCCACGTATTTCCTGGTCAGGCAGTATATAATGCCGCTCTGTCCCGCATGCAGCTCCAGAAAATTCTTCATGGACGCATACTTATCTCTTGGCGACTGTACCGCATAGTAAAGGTTCGGCCGGTCAAACCCCGTCGTAACCACTTTCGGATTCTGCAAAAGAAGGATATCCATTATATCGTCCCGCACTTCCTTTGTCGCCGTGGCCGTAAACGCCCCCAACACTGGCCTGGATGGAAGTTTTTGTATAAATTCCACAATTTTCAGATAGCTGGGCCGGAAATCCTGTCCCCATTGCGAAACACAATGGGCTTCGTCCACAGCCAGCATGGAAATATCCGCCTGCAGGGCAAAATCCAAAAAGCCTTCCGTCACCAACCGTTCCGGCGCCACATAAATAATCTTGTACCTTCCCTCTTTTGCATACCCCAATGCTTTCCGGTACTGTCCCGGCGTTAGGGAGCTGTTCAAATAAGCTGCATGGACTCCCGCCTGATTCAGCCCCTCCACCTGGTCTTTCATCAGCGAAATCAATGGGGAAACCACCAGCGTAATCCCCCGCATCATCAGCGCAGGCACCTGGAAACATATAGATTTCCCTGCTCCTGTGGGCATAATCCCGAATGTGTCCTGCCCTGCCAGCAGACTCTCCACCAGTTCTTTCTGCCCTTCCCGGAACGCATCGTATCCGAAATATTGTTTCAATACCTTGCCTGCCTCGTCCATAAACTTTCGCTTCCTCTATCGTTTCTTCACCAGCGCATCATCCTATCTACAGTGCATCTTTTTCTGTCTGCACCGCATCTTTCTGTCTGCAATGCATCATTCTGTCCGCAGTGCATCTTTTTCTGTCTGCACCACATCATTCTGTCTGCAATGCATCATTTTCTGTCTGCAGTGCATCTTTCTGTCTGCACCGCTTAATTCTTTAACATCATCCATTCCAAAGCCGCCAGCACTTTATCCATTTCAATGGGCTTCGCCAAATGCATGTCCATGCCGGAGCGCAGCGATTCCCGCTTATCTTCCTCCAGCGCATTTGCCGACATAGCGATAATCGGAATGTGGGACAGCTTTTCATCCTCCAGCCCGCGGATAGCCTGCGTTGCCTGGTACCCGTTCATATGGGGCATCTGAATATCCATCAGGACAAAATCATACTTTCCATTGGAATTTTTTACCATTTCCACGGCCACATCCCCGTCTTCCGCTTCCTCAATCATCAGCCCTTCTTCTTCCAGCAAAGTCTTTGCGATTTCCCGGTTCAGTTCATTGTCCTCCACCAAAAGCACCTTTTTCCCGGCCAGGTTTTCCGTCTTCACTGTTTCCGTTGCCATCTGCAGCAATTCATCCATCTTAAACGACTGCTTTCTAATCTGGAACGGCAGTGTAATCACAAATTCGCTGCCCGCGCCCAATTCACTTTCCACCTCTATGCTTCCATTCATCAAATCCACAATATTCTTGGTCACGGCTAACCCAAGCCCTGTACCCTGCTGTTTGGAAACGGTGGATGTATGCTCCCGCTCAAAGGGCTGGAATATCTTTTTCTTAAACTCCTGCGTCATGCCAATGCCTGTGTCCTTTACCCGGAATTCATAATTGGCTATCCCTGCGCTCAAAGACGGAATTTCCCTAATCTTCACCTCTATGCTGCCGCCTGGCCCTGTAAAGTTTACCGCATTCCCCACCACATTGACCAATATCTGATGCATCCGCAGCAAGTCACAGAAAACCCATTCATGCATCACGCCTTCCATATCCAACCGGTAAGATAACCGCTTCTTTTCCATTTTGCCTTTTAACAGCCCATAAACATCGTCCATAAGCTGCACCAGATTGTTATCACTGCGCTCCAGGTTCAACTGTCCCGTCTCAATGCGGCTCATGTCCAGCATGTTGTCTATAATCCCCAACAGAATATGGGACGACTCCTTAATTTTCGCCAGACAGTCCCACACCCGCTCCGGTTCCTCCACATGCCGCATAGCCAAGTCGCAAAAGCCCATAATCCCATTCATCGGCGTACGCATATCGTGCGACATATTGGTCAAAAAGATATTCTTTGCCTCATTGGCCTGGTTGGCATTGAGCAAAGCATTCTCCAAAATAGCCTTCTGCTGCTCTTCTCTTTTGACAATATTGTCCACACTCCTTATGCACATCACCACCATTACCGGAATCCCTTCCCTCCGCTCACATACCGTTACCGTAGTGGCGCACCATTCCATCATACCGTCCCCTTTCCGTTTGCGGTAATGGTACTCCACACTGTTTTTGCACATAAGCGATTCCCGTATGGCCTCGGGCTGCAGCATATTCCTTAAAGTTTCTTCACTTTCCTTCGCCAATATCCCCTCTTCAAAATGACGTTCCACAATCTTTGTATAATTCCCCATTTCCTTCCCTTCCCGGTCATCCGGGTAGATCATCCGCCCAAAATTTTTCTCCAAGTTGATTATGTATACTTCACGGTAAGCATAAATTGTGCTTTGGATAAACGCCTGTAACAGCTCCTGGTCTTTGACCTGTTTCAGATACTGCTCCTGTCTCTCCAGGTTATTTGCCATCTTATCCGTAACATCACTTAAAAAAACGAAAAAAATTTCGCCATAAATCTCATTTTGCACCAACTGTCCATAATCCGCCACCCAGCGCGGGCTGCCGCTTTTAGGGATAATCCTGTACTCCACATAGTCAAATTGTTTCCGCTCTATCGCAATCTGTTCCTGGACGCTCCGTTCCACAAACTCCAAATCCTCCGGATGCACCATACCCCGGAACGAATTGCCAACGAACGCCTGAAACTCTTCATACGTCCTGCAGCCGTACAACTGCCAGACAACGCTGTTTGCATATATCAGCTCTTTTGTTTCGTCTGCACGGTAAACAAAAAAACCTCCAGGAATGCCAGCTACAATATCTTCCAACTTTAATTTCCTGATTGCATCCATACTACTATCTCCTCGCAGCATTATTCTCCCCACTTTACATTATAACACACCGCAGTCACTGACTGCAATCAAACTTTCAAAGTCCTGGCGGCTAGTGTTCCATCCGGTCATTTGCCCAAAAGAATCTGGTTATAAAATAACTTCCATCCCAATCTTCTGCGGTTTCAGTCCGCATTTCTCATAAAACCGCATGGCAGGCTCATTGCAGCTCCAGACATTCAGCGTTACATTGTAACAGCCCCTTTCCCTGGCAAAGGCCAGCGCCGTCTCATATAACCGCTGTCCAATCCGCTGTCCGCGAAGCGTCTCATCCACGCACAAATCATCTATATATAATGTTTTAATGTCCGTCAGTATGTTGTCATTCAAATGCTGCTGAAATATGCAAAACGCATAACCAAGAACATAGCCGCAATCATCCGCAGCCACGAAAACAGGACGGCCCTCATCATGAATAATCTCCCTTAACTGTGCATCCGTATATTTCCTGTTATGGTTCCCCTGGAACAAATCAGGGCGACCGTTATGATGCACCATACATACCTGCTCCAAAAGCTCATTAATCCGCCCCATGTCCCTTTCCTCTGCCCGCCGTATCTCCATGTCCCTTTCTCCTTCCTAACGTCACGCTCTAAACCGTCCCTTTGGCAATCCTTATCCCCTTCCATATGCCTGTCTCTTTCCCCTTTTCCCTTACTGACGCAGCAATGTCCTCCTCTTTATCGGAAACGCTCCGGTCTGCATCCTGTCCATCCGCTGCAGCGCTTTGCCGTCTGCATCCTACCCGCTAAGTTATCCGAAACCCTGTTATCGTCACTGCCGCCACAGGATTCCCTAACTCGTCCTGCACATCTACGCGGTAATAACAGGTGGAATGCCCCTCTCTTACGCGGACCGCCTCCGCAATCAGCCGCTCTCCCTTTGCCAGCCCTAAATAAGCGATATTGCAGTTTAGGGAAACCACTCCAAGCTTCTGCCAGTTCGCAGCCACTGCAAACGCAAAATCCGCCATAGTAAAAGAAACCCCTCCCATCACGGCCCCCATTGAATTACGGTGTTTCTCTTCTATTGTCAGGCTGCACTTTGCATAACCATCCCCCACCTCATCAATCGCTATTCCATTCCCCGTTGCAAACCTGTCCTTTTCAAATACTTTACGCACCTCTTCTATAGATATTGCATTTCCGGTTTCTCTTCCCGTCTCCATTTTTCTCCCTTTCCGTCTAAGCCTTTCTTTTCCCCACGCTTTCCTTTCTTTGCAAGATAGGAGCTTTCCTTAAATGAATCAAAATCAGCCAATAACTAATCATCTATCCGTACTGAAAACATTTGTTCTTCTTTGCTATTTAACTTTTGCTTTAACTTTCTATATAGCATACCACAAATTTGCACAGACTTCCATGAAATTTCTGTTTCTATATTCTATCCCCGTTTCCATACCCTAATTTGACAAAATTTGAAAAAAAGTATTGACACTTATTCTAAATCATGGTATAGTAAACAAGTCGGTTACGAAAGTAACATAAACGGGATCTTAGCTCAGCTGGGAGAGCATCTGCCTTACAAGCAGAGGGTCATAGGTTCGAGCCCTATAGGTCCCATACCTTATAAAGATAAGGTATTACATGGCGAGATAGCTCAGCTGGCTAGAGCATACGGTTCATACCCGTAGTGTCGAGGGTTCAAGTCCCCCTCTCGCTATTATTTTTAAGAGTGCGGAAAGCCTTAATTTTACTGGCTTTCCGTTTTTTTATGTCTCTGCTTTTTTGGATACAACCCTTTTTAGGTGGGTATCGCGCAGATCTTCTCCATTGCACTCTTCTTGATTGTCAGTTCCATAATGTCGTAATTATAGTGAGTCTGGTTCACTTCTTCCGTATGTCCCATGATCAGAGCCACCGTTGCGCTGGGCAGTCGGCTGTTCAGCTTCGAGGACACGTCCTTCGCAGGGCATGAATGCTCTTGGCATTTATATTTGCTTCTACCCCTCGGCGGTACATTGCCTTTGAGATGGTCGGAGCGATTACGCGGCCATTTCTGTCAGCTATGATATAGCCGCTGTCAAAGACTGCCTGCAGGCTGTCGCTGATGGGAATCCTGCGTTCCTTGCCGTTCTTGGTTGCGCCAATTTCATATGTGCTTGCGCCATCGTTAGGGTCTACGCGATGTTCAGACTGGCGGATATGAAGTTCTCCGTTTGCTATACAGTCCCATCGCAGGGAAGCTGCCTTAAGGCCGTGAGATTCGATATCTCACAGCCTTTTCTTTATGTCCTGGCATTGGTTTATTTCAGTGGTGCATTTAGTGGATTATTTGCGCGTTTTAAGGGCAAATTTGGCTTGCAATGGCGTGGATGCATTAATCAGGATATGCATGTAAAGTGGTTTAAATCGGCCTGCAGCGTGGCTATTGGGGGGTTGTTTTGGGCACAAATCCAATATATTTTCCAGCCAACACTATAAGAAAACATAACGTCAGCGCAGAAACGATTTCTCCTATCCGCCAATGCCATGGTTCATAAAATGCCATATGAAAAGTGCCTTTGTAACCTGCAGGCGCCATAACGGCTACACGCCCATTATTGCCCATAACTGTTTTTAATTCATTTTTACTTTGCGTGTCAAATGCCCGATATCCAGTGTAATAAAGAACTGGCAGCAAAATTTCCCGTTCCTCTCCTGTTGGATTAGTCACCGATACCGTAAATGCCAGATACTCTCTTTTTATATCGTTAACCTGCAACGCCTCATCATATTCCACTTCCTTTACTAAATTTTCCATATCCGTTGCAGTCGGCAGATACTCCGCCTTTCCCATTTCAAAGCAGCCTGGCATGATTCCCATATCAATAGAGTCCAAATAAATAGAGTCTATCTTAACGGTTTCAAAGTATCTGCAGTCCTGGTACAAAGTAAAACAACACACCAGGCCCACAATGAAAGTAACGCTTTTGGGTTCCAATGCTTCCATGGCAAAAAACATTGCGCATAGACATACGGCAATCGCAATTGCTATATTAATAAAACGATATTGATATTGTATCGTAAGAAAAAATTTCAAAAGGATTGCATTGCTCTCAGCAATCCGGGCTATTGGAAACAAATCCGTGCAAACCCAAAATGCCAAAATCGTAAAAACCAAAAATACCCTGCTGTATTTTGTCAGAAAATTCTTTTTCTGCATCGGCATAGTCACGATATAAAGAAGTAAAATAAATAAAATAGCATAATCAACATGATAATCCGTATGAAGGAAAAGGTTATATAAACTTCTTCCGTCCCCTTTTCCTACAAAACTTCCTAAAAGCGCATGGATATCACTATCTCCCCAGTCTCTTCCCAACTCACTGTTAATCCGCAGCTTCTCCGATAACATATAGTTCAGGAAAGGAACCAAAAACCATAAATTAAGAAATACAGTCGCGCAAACAGCTTTCATAAGCACAAACAACGTATCCTTTCGCAACACTTTCTTTATCATAAACAGGCAGCATAAAACGGAATAAACCCCAACAATCAAACAGCTTATCATATGCGTCATCAACAAGCCGGTAAAGCCAACCGTTAATATAATCCAAATCCGCTTATACTCCCTGCTTGACGCCTCTTGCGTAAAAACCAGATAAAAGCCGGTTATAATAAGCGGAAAAAAAATCATGGCGCTATAGCCGCCTACCATTGTTGTCGTATACAACAATGACAAATTCGTGGTACTCCCAACATACAAAACACTGCCTGTCATAGCGGCAACATTGTTTTTCGTAATCTTCTTAAAAGAATAAAAAGAAAGAAAGACAGCTATAATATGGAGCATCCCTAAATAGCATTTATAAGCATCCTGTAATGTAAAACCCACTATCCGTAATACAGCCGGAAAATACAGGAAAATATCCCCATAAAAAACAGAGGAAGCATATCCATACCCATTTAGCCATTCCGGCTGAATTCTCACCGGGAATTGCCCTGACAGCAGACCCTTATACACACCTTCTATTCGCTGCAAATGAAATTTTAAATCCATATTTGCAGGTTCCGACAAACCATTCCTGTATAACGGCAAACCGATAAAAAAAGCCATAAAAGAAAGTAATAAAAACACCGCTTTCTCTTCCGGATTCCATAATCTATAATACTTAAAATATCCCCATAATATTAGGTCCAAAGCCAAAAAACAAAACAACAGACAAAAAAGCGGGTATATATACGTCAGCTTAGAAGAGACAATGCGAACCTGCAGTAATTGCACATAATCATTTTCTTGCGCATCTCCTGTTAATCTAATCTTAAATCGTATTGCAGAATCATTATGTATTTTTGCCCGAAAGGAAAGCCTATTGTCCTCAGGGTTCACAATAAACTCAGCGTCATTCACCAAGTCCTTTCCATTTCTTAACTCATCATAGATTAACCCCGCTTTCGCAACGCCATGCTCCGCATAAGACGCTTCCACATAATAAATTCCTTTCTTCAGTTGAATTTTCGGCGTAACGACAGCCTTTTTGTCTATAGCGGAAACATCTAAATACCCTCCTTTTTCATAATTATAGTTCACATCCTGTAACTCTATATCATCCGGCGTAAAGGTAATTTGCCCCCCCCCTTGCCGAATATGACATGATAGAATAAACTGCATAGGCTGAAAACAGAATTAATTCCACGCAGATTATTATCCATTTCCTGAACTTTATCATCGCTTTCATCTGGTATACACTCCTCTCGCTTCTGCGAAACGTGATGAAATAATTCCCTATCTCTTTCACAAATCTATTTATCAAAATGCCTCCGGACACTCATTACAGGAAAAGTCGCCTTAGAATCGTCTTCTGCCGCAGTATGGCGCAAAAACAACTCCAGGAGTTCTTTGGGAAAGCATAAGTGAATGCCACTTAGCAGTCGCGCAAGTTTCAGAACTTCCACTTTAGAAGTAAGGAAAGAACAATGCCATAGGCAATATAAATGAACGGTGCAAAGCATATCCCATTCCAGACTGAATATATGCTCTGCACCTTCTGTAAAATTGCAATGTATCCAAACCAAACATCCAATATTCCCTTATAAGAATTCCATTTCTTTATGCTTACGCTTCCATCCCTGCTTCCGCCTCAATCTCTGCTTAAGCCCTTCCCTCGCAAAACTTTGCTTTATAAGACATCACCGCCGCAACTGTTTTGGAATCCTCTATCTTCCCGGCATAAATCATATCACACAGTTCCTCTACCGTATACGCCTCCACATGGATAAACTCATCTTCATCCAAATGTTGTTCCCCCTTTACCAAATCCCTTGCCACATAAATATCTATTTTCTCATTGCAAAATGCAACGGTCGTCCGAATGGTAATCAACAATTCCAGATGTTCCGAATGGTATCCGGTTTCCTCCTCCAGTTCCCGCGCAGCGGCGTCCATGGTTGGTTCCGAAGCTCCATTTAAACCGCCTGCCGGAATTTCCAACGTATAACGGTCCAGCGCGTTGCGGTATTGGCGCACCATCAGCAGTTTCCCGTCTGCCCTGACCGGAACCACTGCCGCAGCGCCCTTATGCCCGATAAAATCCCATGCAACCACATTCCCATTGGGAACCTGCACCGTATCCTTATAAAAGTCCACAATCGCCCCTTTGTACACAAGTTCCCGTTTTAACCTTTTAAACTCTTCCGCCATACCCAACCCCTCTTTTATTCCTGCGTGAAATCTCCTTTAAACCGCGCATTTTACTTCCTTCGTAAAATTTTTTACCTTTTCTTCCAGAAGCGCTTCCACACTAACCAACTTTACGCACAATACAAACAAATCCGTCGCTGCAGCCAATTCTTCCGGAGCCGGGTAGGTGGGCGCCAGGCGGATGTTGCTGTCCTTTGGGTCTTGCTTGTAAGGAAAAGTAGCGCCAGCCCCGGTCAGGACTACCCCTGCTTCCTTACATTTTGCCACAATCTTCTTCGCGCATCCCTCCATGGATTCAAAAGAGATGAAATATCCTCCTCTCGGATTCGTCCACTCTGCAATGCCAAGCCCACTTAATTCCTCATCCAGCACTTTTAGCACGGCCTCAAATTTAGGCCGCATAATGGCTGCATGTTTCCACATATGCGCCTTCAGTCCGTCCAGATTTTTAAAATACCTTACATGGCGCAGTTGGTTGATTTTATCAAAGCCTATTGTCTGGATGGTCAGGAATTTCTTCAACTGTTCCAGGTTCGCCTTGGATGCGGCAAATGCGGAAATCCCGCCTCCGGCAAAAGTTACTTTGGACGTGGAAGAAATCTCGTAAACCATGTCCGGGTTTCCCGCCTTCTCACACTCGCTTAAGATATCCAATATCTCATCCTGTTTATCCTCATACAAATGATGGATAGCGTACGCATTATCCCAGAAAATCCTGAAATCCTTTGCCGCCGGCTTTAACGCCGCAAACCTGCGCACCGTTTCGTCAGAATACGTATATCCCTGAGGATTGGAATATTTCGGCACACACCAGACGCCCTTAATGCTCGCATCTTCCGATACCAGCTTTTCCACTATATCCATATCCGGCCCCGCCTCTGTCATCGGCACCGTAATCATCTCTATCCCAAAATGTTCCGTAATCGCAAAATGCCTGTCATAGCCCGGCACGGGACACAAAAACTTCACTTTATCCAATTTGCACCAAGGGGTGTTCCCTAATACGCCATGGGTCATACACCATGAAACCATATCATACATAATCGTAAGGCTTGCATTGCCGCACACTACCACCTGATCCGATGATGCAACTCCCATCATCTGCGCCATCAATTCCTTTGCCTCCTGAATCCCATCCATGGCGCCGTAATTTCTGGTATCAAGCCCTGCCGCCGTTTTATAGTCGGAAGAAGAATTTAAAACATCCATAAAGTCCATTTCCATATCCAGTTGGGCGCCAGACGGCTTACCTCTGGACATATCCAACTGCAATCCTTTTCCCTTGGCGTCTTCATAAGCTCTAGCCAACTGTTTCTGCAACTGCTGTAATTCTTCCCTGCTTAACTCTTTGTACGATTTCATCTTTGCACCATCCTCTTAATTTACCATACTAACCATACTATAGTATACTTCATTCCTTAAAATGATATTCTTGGATAATCGTATACAATCATACACCTCGTATATCATACTACAAGCTTTTCAATAGTACAAGGATTATTTTAAATTTTTTTCCAGCGCCGCTCCTTTCCAAAGAAACCGCGCCTTTAAACCCCAATTTCCTATAAGCAAAAAACAGTAAGCGCCGCCATACCATTGGCTTTGCTTACTGCTTCTTATATCCAGATTATGGAACAGCCATCCTGCTGCCTGCCGCCCGGTTCTCACCTGCTAAGGCAGCCGTCCTGCTATTTCGCATAGTCTATTACCCGTGACTCCCTGATGACATTGACTTTAATCTGGCCCGGATATTCCAATTCCGCTTCAATCTGCTTTGAAATGTCTCTGGCTAACAGCACCATGTCTGCATCAGTGATTTGTTCCGGAACTACCATTACACGAATCTCTCTACCTGCCTGTATTGCAAAAGACTTATCTACACCCTTAAAATTATTTGTTATATCTTCTAACTGTTTCAGCCTGCTTGTATATGTTTCCAATGTTTCCCGCCGCGCCCCCGGCCTTGCTGCCGAAATCGTGTCCGCAGCCTGTACCAGACATGCAATAAGGGAACGGGCTTCCACATCCCCGTGGTGCGCCTCTACCGCATTGATCACCATGGCGGATTCCTTGTACTTCTTGCAAAGCTCCACACCCAACTGGATATGGGAGCCTTCCATTTCATGGTCCACTGCCTTGCCGATGTCATGCAACAGCCCGGCGCGCTTTGCCATCCTCACATCTAACCCCATTTCTGCGGCCAAAAGCCCGGAAAGCTGCGCAACCTCAATGGAATGCTTCAGCGCGTTCTGCCCATAGCTGGTTCTGAATTTCATCTTCCCAAGCAATTTTATAAGTTCCGGATGGATGCCATGTACGCCAACTTCCAACGTGGCGGCTTCCCCTTCTTCTTTTATCATTACTTCGACTTCCTTCTGCGCCTTTTCCACCATCTCTTCGATTCTGGCCGGATGGATACGCCCGTCCACAATCAGCTTCTCCAGCGCAATCCTCGCCACTTCCCTGCGGATGGGGTCAAAGCCTGACAAAATAACGGCTTCCGGCGTATCATCAATAATAAGGTCTACACCCGTCATTGTTTCCAGCGTACGGATATTCCTGCCTTCCCTACCGATAATCCTGCCTTTCATCTCGTCATTGGGAAGCTGCACTACAGATATCGTTGTTTCAGACACATGGTCAGCCGCGCATTTCTGTATTGCGGTAATCACATATTCCTTCGCTTTCTTATCTGCTTCTTCCTTTGCCCTGCCCTCCATCTCTTTAATCATCACGGCAGTTTCATGCTTCACTTCGTCTTCCACGATTTTTAACAAATAGTCTTTTGCCTGTTCGGAGGTCAACCCTGAGATTCGTTCCAGTTCCTGTAGTCTCTGTTCATTGAGTTTCGTAACTTCTTCGCGTAATTTAGCCAGGGATTCTTCCCTTGCAGCCAGACTCGCTTCCTTTTTCTCGATGGCTTCCGCCTTCTTATCGATGTTCTCTTCCTTCTGCTGTACCCTGCGCTCATAACGCTGCGCTTCGGCCCTGCGCTCTTTGATCTCCTTGTCCAACTCATTTTTTGTACGGATGGACTCTTCCTTGACCTCAAGCAGGGATTCCCTTTTCTTAGTCTCAGCAGTCTTCAGCGCTTCATCAATAATTTCCCTTGCCTTATCCTCCGCATTGCCAATCTGGGATTCCACTACTTTCTTGCGGTAGGAAATCGCCGCAGCCGCAGTTACAGGCACCGAGATAATCAAAGTTGCGATTACTGCTATTGCAACATACATGTACAGGAGCACCTCCTTATTTAGTTTTCATTGTACCAATATCTATATAGAATGTAAGAATCAAAAATGATTCCGGTAAAAACATTCTAACAAGCGATTTTACAACACTTAAATTTTAAACTCAAATCGCGTTAATGTCAAGTAAAAGTACGCTTCGAATTGTGTCCATTTGAAAACCTTTCCTGTATAAAAACGCGGATATCTTCTGTTTTTCCTTATTTGTAGCGGTTTCCGGGTTATAATTTTTTTTCTTCAGCCATTTCCTTGCAATGGAGATTTCATCCGGCAGTTCCCCTTCCACGGACATATTCCCCATCACTTCCCGTATAATCTCCTTTGCCACCCCTTTTCCCATCAAATCCCGCTCCATGCGTTTGCTGCTTCTGTCTGACATATGGCAGGCAATAAAGTCCTCCGCATATTTCCTGTCGTCCACATACCCATAGGATTTTACATAAGCAACCGCCTCTTCTATTACGTCCTGCGGATATTCCCCCTGCCGGAGCTTGTCCCGTAACTGGCGCTCCGTATAGGCCCGCGCCTTTAGCAGGTTCAGGCAGCGCAGTTTCGCACGCTTTGGCAGGATTTCCTCCAGAATCTGCGCATAATCCGCCGTGCCCATTTCCTGCCCCTCTTCCATCTTATGCAGGCGCAGTTCGCCTTTGTACAGAGCAAAGGCGAACTCCCCGTCTATATAAATGCGCACCCGCTTTTTATCCAATTCCTCTATCTTCGTTATCTGCATGTCTGCATCCCCTGCATGATTATTCGGCTGCCTCCTCCGGCTTTACCGCTTCCGGCGTTTCCTGCGGTTTAAACGCCTCCTCCGTTGACGGTTGTCCGGCTAATGTCTGTGCGGCTTCCGCCGCCTCCGTCTTTTTGGACTTTTTGTCCGTGCCTTTCTCCGCCTTTCCTGCCTTCGTTTTGGGCACAGCGTCCGCCTCTGCCCCAGGCTCCTGTTTCACATCTTTATCCAGGTTGAACTGCTCCCTTACTTTCCGCTCCACTTCCTTACAGATTTCCGGGTTATCCTTCAAATACTGTTTTGCATTCTCACGGCCCTGGCCAATCTTGGTTCCATTATAGGCATACCAGGCGCCGCTTTTATTGACGATATTATTCTCCGCTGCCAAATCCAGAATATCCCCCTCTGCGGAAATCCCCTGCCCAAACATAATGTCAAATTCCGCCTCTTTGAACGGAGGGGCAATTTTATTCTTCACTACCTTTACCCGGGTCCGGTTCCCAATCACTTCCCCGCTTTGCTTTAACGCTTCCACTCTTCTTACGTCCAAACGCACGGAGGAATAGAACTTCAATGCCCGGCCGCCAGTGGTCGTTTCCGGGCTGCCAAACATAACGCCTACCTTCTCACGCAACTGGTTAATGAATACAACCGTACAGTTCGATTTGCTGATTACTGCCGTCAGCTTACGCAGCGCCTGGGACATAAGCCTGGCCTGCAGCCCCACATGGCTGTCCCCCATATCTCCGTCTATCTCCGCTTTGGGCACAAGCGCCGCCACCGAGTCCACCACGACTATGTCCACCGCGCCGGAACGCACCATGGTTTCCGTAATCTCCAAAGCCTGTTCCCCGTTATCCGGCTGTGATATGTACAGATTATCCACATCCACCCCTATGTTCTTGGCATAAACAGGGTCCAGGGCATGTTCCGCATCTATAAAGCCCGCAATCCCTCCCCGTTTCTGCACCTCCGCAATCATATGCAGCGTTACCGTTGTCTTACCGCTGGACTCCGGCCCGTATATCTCTACAATCCTTCCTTTCGGGATGCCCCCTAACCCCAGCGCAATATCCAGGCTTAAAGAACCGGTGGGGATTGTCTCCACATTCATCTGTGCGCTGGAATCCCCCAGTTTCATTACCGCCCCTTTGCCATACTGCTTCTCTATATGCCCCAATGCGGCTTCCAATGCTTTTAATTTTTCTTCTTTTTCCATCCTTGTTCTCCTTGTCACTTTTCATTATTCCGGTTTCTATGGGCCGTTTCCTGCTTCTGCAATTTTTTAGCAGATTTTTATTTCCATGCATTTCCATGCATCCGATTGCCAAACTTTGGGAACATCCGTTCTTTTATTATATTAAAACATTTGTTCGCCATTGTCAATCCCTTTCCCACTTATTCTTCCACATTTTTATAAGCCCGAAAACATCTCCCGCTTAAAATTTCCAGTTTTTGAGAGAAACGGCGATTCGCCGGAATTGCATACAGAATAATTCACACTATCACGAATATTATCAATTATAGTGTAGCACAAAATGGATATGGCAACAAGGCTTATTTTGGGATATCTCTTTTTCAAAACAAGGTATTTAAATCAATCTTAAGTAAACGGGCTTATGGCGGCAAAAGCGAGATATCCGGGCTTGTCAAACCTTTTCCCATTTGCTCACTGCAGGCGCGGATACCTGCAGGCATCCTGCCTCCTGCTCCTGCGTAAGCCCCAATTCTTTCCTTTTTCCCGGATAACCCTATTCATTGGCATAGCTTCATCTCCTTTGTCTGCGCACAAGCAAAACACTGCCTTTCTTGTATCATCGGCCAGCCTGCCAATGGAAGGGTTCTTAACTTCCGCCTGACTTTTTTAACCGTAAGTCAACCTTTCAAAGACCGCCGTTTCCGGTTCCTTCCATTGACATCTTCACGAAGCAAAGCATAAACCGTCGAAACGATAGGGATAAAAATAAGCATCCCCACTACTCCCATCAGGCTCCCGCCCACCGTCACTGCCGCCAGCACCCAAATGGAAGGAAGCCCCACGGAATTCCCTACCACATGTGGATAAATCAAATTCCCCTCCACCTGCTGCAGCACAATGAAAAGCGCCAGGAACCAGAACGCTTTGACCGGATCGTCCACCATAATCAGGAATGCGCCTACAAAACACCCCACAAAAGCGCCCACAATAGGTATCAGCGCCGTAAAGGCAATCAACACCCCTACCATTACCGCATAAGGAAAGCGGAAAACCGTCATGGACACCACAAACATAGCCCCTAAAATAACGGCCTCCATACACTGCCCGGTAATAAAATTGCTGAAATTCTTTCCGGCCAGAGAGCCTACTTCCAATGCCCGCTCATAAACCTTGGGGCTGCAGTAGGCATGAAGTATCCTCTTCCACTGCTCCCCCAGCTTCTCCTTTTGCGCCAATATATAAAAGGAAAAAACAAGCGCAACAAAAATATTGACTACGCCGCCCACAATGGTGGATGCCACGGTAACGGTGGAAGTGACCACACTGCCCAGCCCGTTTTTCATAAAGTCCACCACAGCGCTAACCATTGAGTCCCAATTCATTTTCGTTGGGTCTAACTCCTCCAACGCCGCCAAAAGCTGGGGCTGGGACACAAACAGCTCCTCCAGCCAAACCTGCGCTTCTGCCAGAAAACGCGGTATTTTATTGCCCAGCTCCATCATAGTCTTCGTCACCTGCGGAACCACAGTAACCATAACCAGCGCCAAAAGCAGAACCACCGCCGTAAAAGACAGGACAATGCTGGCCGGACGTTTGATTTTCTCCGCCTTTTGGCTTCTTACCTTGGAGAACAGCCGCTTCTCTATCATCTTCATAGGAATATTCATTACAAACGCAATGGCGGCGCCATACAAAAACGGACGCACAATCCCAAGCAGAAAGAAAAGCCCTGCCAATAATACCTCAACTTTCCATACCGCCAGGCATACCGCTGCCGTAAAAAGAATAAGACCCCTGATTTTCTTTATATTCCCTTTGTCCAAATTCATAACCTTCGCCTTTCGTATTTTGCATCCTCTTATCTACCCTTTTTGCTTCAAAACTTCCAGCACGTAATTCCACACTCTTCCAACCGAAGAAACGCTTAGACGTTCTTCCGTCGTATGGATGTCTTTCATATCCGGGCCGATGGAAACACATTCCAGGCCAGGTATTTTCGCCATCAGCAGCCCGCACTCCAGCCCGGCATGGATGGCCTGTATCTCCGGTTCCTTCCCATACAGTTCCCGGTATACCCTCACCGCCATATCCCGGAACGGGGAATCCTTTTGGTAAGCCCAGCCCGGATAGTCTCCCCGGACAGTCTGCCCGGCCCCGGACATATGCGCCAGGCTCTCCAATTTGAGAATCAATGCCCTTTTTGCGCTCTCCACGGAACTGCGTACGGAAAACTGTATCACTGCCCTGTCCCGTTCCAGCCGGACAATCCCCATATTCAAAGAGGTTTCCACCAAACCTGCAATATCCGCGCTCATTGCCTGCACCCCGTCCGGAGCCGCAAAAAGCAGGTCGGACAGCCTTTCCCATTCCTCTTTTGCCACTATGTCCCTTGCGCCGTGCCGGAGCGGTTTTACTTCAATGCATACCCCGGGATCTTTCGTCTGCAGTTCCAGGCGCCACTGCGCTTCCACTTCCTTCACGGTTTCCAAAAAGCGCGCCTCTTCCCCCTCCGCATCCGTCAGCGTCACCACCGCAGACGCTTCTCTGGGAATGGCATTGTCTGCCAGTCCGCCGGACAATTCCGCCAGCCCAAGCCCCACCTTTTTTTTCAGCTCATACAAAAGACGCGCCATAAGACTGTTTGCATTCCCTCTGCCCTTGTCGATTTCCGCTCCGGAATGCCCGCCAAGCAGTCCCTTTACGATAAGTTCATATGCCATACCGTTCTGACTGACACGTTTTAACGGCAATTCCCAATCCACCCGCGCCCCTCCGGCACAGCCTGCCAGCAGGATGCCTTCTTCCTCCGAATCCAGGTTCAGCATACGCTTCCCCTGCAGCATGGACGCATCCAATTCCCTTGCCCCATCCATGCCCACTTCCTCATCCACGGTCAGGATAATTTCCAGCCTGGGATGACTCATCTCTTCCGACTCCAACAACGCCAGCGCATAAGCCACCGCTATTCCGTCATCCCCGCCCAGGCTGGTGTCTTTGGCATAAAGCCAATCCCCTTCCAGGGCTAATTCCAGGCCGTCCTTTTCCATATCAATGGCTGCCTCCGGTTTCTTTACCGCTACCATATCCATATGTCCCTGCAGAATCACCGGCGCCACATCCTCATACCCGGCGGTGGCCTCCTTGACCATAATCACATTTCCGCACTTATCCTGGATATAAAACAGCCCCTTTTCCTTTGCAAAGTTTACCAGATAGTTGCTAAGCCCCTCCACATTTCCCGACCCATGGGGAATCCCACAAATCTCCTCAAAGTAATGAAATACCCTCTTCGGTTCCAGATTTTGCGTAATTGCCATTTTTCCATCCTCCCACAAATTACCATAATACAACATAGTATACACCAAAACGACTGGAATAATAGTAAAATTTCCGTTAAATTATCGTACTTAGGATGCGTATAAGAAAAAGGGAGGCTTCCATGCCTCCCAAAAAACACTGCTCTTTATGCAATTTTGCTCTTTGCCAGCTCTGCCAGAGTCGCAAACCCTTCCGCATCGTTCACTGCCATTTCTGCCAGCATCTTGCGGTTTACCTCAACCTCCGCCAGTTTCAGGCCATACATAAACTTGCTGTAAGACAGCCCGTGCATCCTTGCCGCCGCATTAATCCGCGCAATCCAAAGCCTTCTGAACTGACGTTTCCTTTCCTTACGGCCCACATAAGAAGAAGCCAACGCCCTCATGACAGCCTGTTTAGCAATCCTGTACTGCTTAGACCTTGCGCCCCTGTAGCCCTTTGCAAGCCTCAATACTCTGTTATGTTTCTTTCTTGCATTCATTCCGCCTTTAATTCTTGCCATTTTCCATTTCCTCCTAACAACTTATTCAACATCCAATCCCCGGTTTTACAGATATGGTAAAATCTTCTTCATATTCTTAACATTCGTAGCATCTGTTATGGCCGGTTTCCTGAGGTTTCTCTTCCTCTTCGCTGTTTTCTTTGCTAAGATATGGCGCTTATAAGCTTTGCTTCTTCTTAACTTGCCTGTCCCTGTTACTTTAAAACGCTTTGCAGCAGACCTGTTTGTCTTCATTTTAGGCATATCTGATTTCCTCCTATCGCTTACTCATTTTCTCTATTTTAACTGCACGAATTATCGCTTTTCAGTTAAAAACATTGTCATGCTCCTTCCCTCTACCTTGGGCGCTTTTTCCACCACCGCAATATCGGAAAGCGCTTCTGCAAAATCATCCAAAATATGTTTGCTGTTCGCCATATGCGCCATCTCACGGCCACGGAAGCGGAGCGTAATCTTCACTTTATCCCCTTTTCCAATAAATTTCCTCGCCGCGTTTGTCTTTGTATTTAAATCATTGGAATCAATATTGGGGGACAGGCGTATCTCCTTAATTTCAATCGTTTTCTGCTTCTTTCTGGCTTCCTTTTCCTTCCTCGCCTGCTCATACCTAAACTTCCCATAATCAACAATCTTGCAGACAGGCGGTTTTGCCGTAGGAGCTATTTTCACCAGATCCACCCCGGCCTCATCCGCCAGCCGCATCGCTTCCCTGGTCGGCATAACCCCTAACTGTTCCCCATTCTCACCTATTACACGTACTTCCTTGTCTCTAATCTGCTCGTTAATCATTAATTCGCTAATGGCTTTACCCTCCTCAAAATACAAACATATGATAATCCCCGTCCATCCGTGGACTTTTCTCCTGCGTATCAGCTGTTTTTTGCTTCACCAAAAAAGCGGACAGCATACACTATCCACTTTTCAAAAGCGTCCTTAAAACGAACCCCATTTCGCGTAAACGCTATGGGATTTTGAACGTAATCCCGACATTCCCTTTTACAAAAACACCGGACTATGAACGCCTGCCAGCCATTGCCGCAGGGTGAGAGTGGATACTCTGCTTGTTTACTAATTATCTGCCGCGCATTTTCATGCTTTTATAGATTACCACACTGCCGCTCCTATGTCAATCCCTAATTTTCCAATGCCATTCACTGAAACTTTTCAAAAGCTTAAGGCGCCTCCCACAGGGAAGACGCCTTAAGCTTTTGATTTTCCGGACAATCGCTGCCCCATCTTTCGCCGCTATATTACGGCAGATTCATGTCTGCTCCTTATTCCGTGATATCTGCATACATAAAGTACCAGTACCCGTAAGGGGAATGCCAGGAACCTGTGATTTTCCCGCTCTGCAGCCAGAAGTCATTGTAGTAAGCAACCGGGATGCATCCCGCTTCTTCCATCAGGATATCCTCTGCCTTGTGCAGCGCCTCAGAACGCTCTGCCGCATCCAAAGTAGTCCTGGACACTTCCATTGCCGCATCGTATTCTGCATTCTTAAATTTACCGTCGTTGTTGCCGTTAGAGGAATAAAGCAAATCCAACATATTGGAAGGGTCGCTGTAATCGCCTACCCAGCCGTTACGGGATGCATCGTAGTCACCGTTGCGGCGCATTGGCGTAAAGCTTGCCCATTCCACAATATCCACGTTCACTTCCACGCCAAGCTCTGCCCATGCCTGCTGCAGATACTCTGCCACTACCTTATGGTATCCTGCGTCATTGGTAGAGTACGTAACGGTCGGGAAACCTTCCCCGCCAGGATAGCCTGCTTCTTCCATAAGCCTCTTTGCTTCTTCCACATTCGCGTCATGCGCCGTTGTGTCAATGTATGGATTGCCGCCGTTTGCATTGTCGATAAACTGGCTGCCGTCTGTGTCTATCCAGCCAGGCCCCATGAAATTGCTTGCCGCGCTGTATGTTCCCTGCATCAAAGTCCCTGCCACATATTCACGGTCAATGGCAAGGCTTAACGCCTTACGCACCTTAGGATCTTTGAACGCCTCTTTATTATTATTCAGGCTTAAATAGTAAGTGCCGATAATCGGCTCCACATAAAACTCCGGATTTCCTTCCAGGGAAGGGATTTCCTCTGTAGGCACATCCTTAATCATCAATACCTCGCCCGTCTGGTATGCGCTGTAAGATGCATTCGCGTCTTCAATCAGATTGAATTTAATCCCGTCCAGTTTAATGGCGGAAGCATTCCAGTAGTTCGGGTTTTTGCTCATCAGGATATAGGAACCCGGCACCCAGTCCGAAATGTAGAACGGCCCGTTGGTAATATAAGTTTCTGCCGCAGTCGCCCACGCATCCCCGTTGGCTTCCACCGTCCCCTGCTGTACCGGGCTTAATGTTGCGAAGGCTGCCAAGCTGCCGAAATAAGGGCAAGGCGCATTCAACGTAACGGTCAGTGTCTTATCATCCGTCGCCACTACCTGAAGGGCGTCCAGATTGCCTTCAACCGCCTCTTTATACCCTGCCACCATGCCAAGCACGGTTTCCGCATAAGGCGCCGCTACCATCGGGTCACACACCCTTTTCCAGCTATAGACAAAATCGTTTGCGTTCAAATCCGAACCGTCAGACCATTTTAAGCCATCCCGCAAATGGAACGTCCAGGTCAAGCCGTCTTCCGAAGTCTCCCAGCTCTCTGCCTGGCCCGGAGCCAGTTGCCCATCCTCGTTTACAATCAAAAGACATTCAAAGGAATGCAGCAGCATATTGCCGCCGTCCACCGCACTGTTTAACGCAGGGTCGATGGTTTCCGGATCCGGCCCAATCTGCACAGACAGAATCTTCTCCCCGGCAGCCCCTGCCGGCGCTTCCGCCTGGCCTGCGCCATCGTCGGTATTGTCCGCAGCCGCATTGTCTGCAGAATCCTCTGCGGCATTGTCTGCCGCGCTGTCCGCAGCCGCATTGTCCGTCCCGGCATTGTTGCCGGAATTACCGCCGCCGCAGGCTGTTACGCCAACTGCCATGGTTGCCGCAAGCAAGAGTGCTAATGCTCTCTTCTTCATAATAAATCCTCCTCTTTAAAAAATGAAAAATATGTGTAAAAAATCTATTATAAACATACAGACGGAATTCTCCACCTATATATGTTTATCTAAAAGAACAGTGAAACGCAGCATTTTTCCATCCGCGTCCATCAACCCACCTGGTCAATATGGTGGCAGGCTGTAAAATGCCCCCGCTCCACTTCCGTCCACTGCGGCGCTTCCGCCGCGCACCTTTCATCCGCATAAGGGCATCTGGTTCGGAAACGGCACCCGGACGGCGGGTTTAACGGGCTTGGCACATCCCCTTCCAGCATAATCCGCTTGCTTTCCCTGGCTGTCTTCGGGTCGGCTATGGGAATTGCGCTAATCAGGCTCTTTGTATAAGGGTGCAGGGGCCTGGTCACTAATTCATAGCTTTCCGCCAGCTCCACCATCCTGCCCAGGTACATAACCCCAATCCGGTTGGAAATATGCTTCACTGCCGAAAGGTCATGGGCAATAAACAAATAGGTCAGCCCCATCTGCGCCTGCAAATCCTCAAACATATTGATGACCTGCGCCTGGATGGAAACGTCTAACGCGGAAATAGGCTCGTCACAAACGATGAATTCCGGCCGGACCGCAAGCGCTCTGGCAATGCCTACCCTCTGGCGCTGCCCGCCCGAAAACTCATGAGGATAACGGTTGGCATGTTCAGAGTTAAGCCCTACCCGACGCAGCATCTCTATAATAATATCATATCTTTCCTTTTTGTCCGCTGCCATTTTATGGACGTCAATGGCTTCCCCCACAATATCCCCTACCGTCATGCGCGGATCGAGGCTGGCGTAAGGATCCTGGAATACAATCTGCATCCGCTTCCGGTAAGGAAGCATATCCGCATATATTTTCTTCTCCACGTCAAAAATGACATCGCCGTCGTAAACAAAACGTCCGCCCGTCGGCTCATACAGCCGCAGCAGCGTACGGCCCGTCGTGGTCTTCCCGCAGCCGGACTCCCCGACTAAGCCCAGGGTTTCCCCTCTTTCAATATAAAATGAAACATCATCCACAGCCTGTATATATTTCTTCCTTTTCCCGTAGCCGCCGTCGGGAAAATATTGCTGTAAATGTTCTATCTGGACTAAATGCTCACTCATTTGCGGCTCCTTTCTCCATCTCTTCCTTCTGGCACAGCCAGCACTGGGTGTAATGCACCCTCCCGAAGTTCGTAATTGGAGGCATCTCCCTTAAACATATTTTCATACATTCCTCACACCGGGGCGCAAAGGGACAGCCCTTGGGCGGATTTAACATATCCACCGGAGCCCCTTCAATAGGCTTAAGTCTCTCATGCTCTTTCGTATCCATCCTTGGAATTGAGCGAATCAGCCCTTTCGTATACTGATGTTTGGAATGGTAAAAGATATCGTCCGCCGTGCCGTATTCCACTATTTTCCCGGCATACATAACCGCTATCCTCTCGCACATGCTGGCCACCACCCCAAGGTCGTGGGTAATCATAATAATCGCCATCCCCAGCTTATCTTTCAATTCCATCATCAGCTCCAGAATCTGCGCCTGAATCGTCACATCCAACGCCGTGGTCGGCTCATCCGCAATCAACAGCTTGGGCTCACAGGCTAACGCCATGGCAATCATAACCCTCTGGCGCATCCCGCCGGACAGCTCATGCGGGTACTGCTTTAACCTTTTTTCCGGCTCGTTAATCCCAACTAACTCCAGCAATTCCTTTGCCCGTTGTTTCACCTGCGCCTTTTTCTTATCCGTATGGAGCAGGATTGCCTCCATAATCTGATTCCCTATGGTATAAACCGGATTTAAGCTCGTCATTGGATCCTGGAAAATAATGGATATTTCATTTCCCCGGATTGCCCGCATTTCCCGGTCGGACATCTGATCTATCTGGTGATTGTTAAACATCAAACTCCCGCCAATCAGTTTGCCCGGATATGCCGTCAGGCCCATCAGGCTGTAAGCCGTCACCGACTTGCCGGAACCGCTCTCCCCCACAATCCCCAAAACTTCCCCTTCCCGCAAATGGATAGAAACGTCATTCAGCGCCTTTACCTCCCCCGCCGGGGTGAAGAAAGAAAGTCTTTCATTTTTTATATCCACAAGATACTCTGACATAATTCCCTCATTTCCGCACCGCATCCTGCGGCCTCCTAATTTTTCAATTTCGGGTCAAAGGCGTCCCGCAGCCCGTCGCCAAGCAGGTTAAAGCTTAAAATAATCAGGCTAATCAGGAGGGCCGGGATAAACAGCAGGTAAGGATACGTATTCATCCCATTGATTGCATCGCTGGCCAGACTTCCCAAAGACGGCAGCGGCACTGCCACGCCCATGCCAAGAAAACTTAAAAAGCTTTCCGTAAAGATGGAAGACGGAATCTGCAGCGTAGTGGTGACAATCAGCGTGCCAATGCAGTTTGTCAGCAAATGCTTTTTAATAATCCTGCCATTCCCCACGCCAAGAGCCCTGGCTGCCGTCACATACTCGCTTTCCTTTAACATCAGCACCTGGCTTCTGACCATCCTGGCCATGCCGACCCAGTACAGAAGGGCAAATACAATAAAAATACTAATCAGATTCTCCCCTACAATGCCGACCCAGCCAAACCCAGCCACTTGTTTCAGGTTCTGCAGCGGCGCCTTTAAGGCAAAGGAAAGCAATACAATCAAAAGAATATCCGGCACCGTATAAATAATATCCACAATCCGCATCATCACCAAATCCACCCATCCGCCAAAAAACGCGGCAATGGAGCCATAGGCGGAACCGATAATCAAAATAATGCCTGTGGCGATTAGTCCGACCAAAAGGGAAATCCGGCTGCCCATCATTACACGGATGGCATAGTCGCGCCCCATTTTGTCCGTCCCGAAAATATGGGGAAATACCTTTTCCCCGGCTTCTATTCTTGCCTGCTCCTCCTCGGAATACTCCATAGGCGCCAGGTTATTGGCCCCTTTCATCTGCTCTTTGTAAGAATAAGGATAGAAAAAAGGGACAATAAAGGAAAAAATCATTACCAGCAGAATCACCACAATGCTGACCATCGCCACCTTATTTTTCAGCAGGCGGCGCATACCGTCTTTCCAGAAACTGACGCTCTCCCGCATAACCACCTGGCTTTGTTTCTCTTCCTCTGTCGCCGGAAGGAAATCTTCCGGACTAAGCTTTAACTGAAAACTAATCGGATTCTGTTTCATGCCTGTTGCACTCCTTATTTTAACTTAATCCTGGGGTCCACAATTTTATAAACAATATCCACTGCCACATTCATAACGATAATAAGCGTCGCAAGGAAAATCGTCGTCCCCATAATCAGTGTATAGTCACGTCCGTTAATGGCGCTGATAAACTCTCCGCCCAACCCGGGAATTGTGAAAATCTTCTCCACCACAAAACTCCCCGTCACCGTATACGCCAGCATTGGCCCCACATAGGTAATCACCGGCAGCACCGCATTGCGCAGCGCATGTTTGAACAGCATCCTAAATCCGGAAACGCCTTTCGCCTTTGCCGTACGCATATAATCCTGCCCAAGCACATCCAGCATCGAAGAACGCATCAGCCGCATAATATATGCCGTAGGATAAAAGGAGAGGGCCATCACTGGCATTATGTAGTTCTTCCAGGAAGCCAGCCCCATGGTCGGCAGCAATTTTAGGTTTACCCCAAGGAAATACAAAAGCAGCGTGCAAATTACAAAGCTTGGCACCGCAATCCCGCAAGTGGCGACCACGCTGATTAGGCTGTCCAAAAACTTCCCTCGCTTAAATGCCGCCATGCAGCCTAAGGGTATGCCGATAAGCAGGGAAGTCAGCACGGAAATCCCCCCGACTCTGGCAGAAACCGGAAATTTCATCAAAATAATGGACATAACGGTACGGCCCCTCTGTTTTAAGCTGTCCCCAAAATCGCCGTGCAGGCTGTCCCACATATACGTCAGATACTGCTGCAGCAGCGGTTTATCCAAGCCGTACTTTGCCTCCAGCGCCGCAGTCGCCTGAGGGCTAATCGCCTTCTCGGAAAGGAACGGCCCGCCCGGCACCATATTCATCAAAAAAAACGTAATGGTCGCAACCGCCCATATTGTAATAACCGCAAGGCCCAATCGTTTCGCAATATATTTTGGCATATCAATTACTCCTTACTTTGTAAATTAAATTTTCCGGTTCCCCGTTTTCCAACCCGTTTCCAAACATAGAAACAGCGCCGCCAGACGCATACGCTCACAAATAAATCTTTTTGATTCTTAATTTCGACTTTCTGCACTGAATGATTGGATCTGAATTTCCTATCGCCCCCAAACCAGGCTTGCGCCTCCCGCTTGTATATCCTTACGGAAATGCCAGTCCTGCTTCGTGCCGGCGCAAGGGAAAATTGACACTCAAATTTGATTAGAAATTGATAGTAAGAAAGAACGACAGTGTTTTCTTACAGCAAACTTATCGTTCGCTTTAGCACGCTGCTATTTTACAAAATCAAACTATTCCTGTCAATGTTATTTTATATTTTTTTATTTATTTTTTATTATTTTTATACATTTTTTATATTTTGCCTTTTCTTTTCCGAAACTCCCCCTTCGCCTGACAGGCAGCCTGTACAAAAATTTGTACTTGCATATCCGTATCCGTTTCCCTATAATAAGAAGCGGAGAGATTCATAACCGCAACATTTTAGGAGGTTTCAAATCATGAACAGGAAAAAGATTCCCGCCTTGATACTGGCAGCGGCCGGAACTGCAATACTGCTGGCGACAGGCGGCGTATTTGCCGTAAATACCGTTTTTGCCGCGGAAGAAATATCGGAACTGGCAGACCATGCCATTTTGCAGGCGTCGATTGACAAAGAAATCCAGCCGGTATACAAAAGAATGTCTTACAATGACGCCGGGTGTACCCTGATGCTCCCCACCGGATATGTGGCCAGCCAGGAAACCCCCGGCATGTATTTGTCCGAATACTATCCGCTGGATTCTTCCAATATTTACTATTCCGTATCGGAAAATATCGACACAGCGTCCCTGGAAACCGCCATGGATTCCGAAGAATATAAGCAAACCGCCGAAGCGAAATTCAAAGAAACTTACGGAGAAGAAGCTTCCATCACCTCTTACCGGATGACAAAAACCGAGAGAAATGGCTGCCCTTCTTACCAAATCGAAATGTCCTGCCAGGTGGGCGATATGCAAATGGATCAGCTTGTCTATATTATTGCGGCAGATAAAGTTTATACCATTACATACTCCCAGTCTGCAGATGACGAACGAATGGACGATTTTAAGAAAAGCTTAAACACCATCCAGGTTGTCTTTGACAAACAGGCTTAATACAGGAGGACAGATGTTTCCAATACCAATGCATACAAAAGGGACTATTGACTGCAATACCCTTCCATCCATCAACGATTCCCATATACAAGGGGCAAAAAATGCACAGAATATTGAGTCTTTGAACCGCTCTTCCCAAAATGGGAACGTTGCGCATACGCAAACCATCCGGTCTGGCGCCGCTGGCGCGCCAGCGGCAAACACATCTTCCTATCCGGAAAGGGCCGGCGCTGCCGCCCCAGGCGCACGTTGCCCACGGAATCCGTCTTCTGCGTCCCATGCCGGGCGTTCGTTCCCTGATGCGCATATGTCAGACACCCAACCTGCCACTGCGCCGCTTTCCCCAAAAACAATCCCGCCCCTGCTCCATCCGGTACGCAAAGGGCAGAAAATGGCGCTTTTTACCGGACAGCCATCCCATGCCATCCATGCCTGCTTTGGCTGGAATGCCGGCAATCCGCAGTGCGATTTGGACGTTTCCGCTTTTCTGCTAAATGAAAACGGCAAAGTTCCAGACGACGCTTGGTTTGTCTTTTACGGTCAAACCGTCAGCCCGGACAAAAGCGTCACTTTCCACTCGGATGAGAAAACTGACCGGGAAAAAATTGCCATTCACTTTCCAAAACTGCACCCTTCCATCCGTAAAATCGTATTTGTCCTCACCATTAACGATGCGTTTGCAAAAAAGCTCCACTTCGGCATGATAAAGGACGCCTATCTGCGCATTCTGGACGCTGGGACAGAGGCGGAACTTGTCAGCTTCCGGATGGACGAATATTACTCCAACGTTATTTCCATGATGATTGGGGAGGTTTACCTTCACAACGGCATATGGAAATTCAATGCCATCGGAAACGGCGTGGCAAAAGACCTGGCCGGGCTATGCGGCCTTTATGGCGTAGAGGTTACATAACCCCTTCCAGCCCTGATAAGAGACGATGGCTCCATCCCCATATCCCTTCCGTTTTCTCTGGCGCCGTTTTTTCATGCCGGCGCCAGGCAAACGCTTAATAAAGAGGATGGCTATCGGCCAGAACCCACAACGATACAATTAGCATACGCAAAACCCCGCGGAAAAACGGCAGCGGATGCTGATTTACTTATCCCCCGGACGGAATAGGAGAAGAAAATATGCTAACATTTGAAACAGTCAATGAACTCACCTTAAAAGTCACATGCCGCGGAAACGATGTCCTTTTTACAAAAGCCGGTTCCTTTATAGCAGGAAACAGCCCCGGCGGCAAAAACTACAAATTTGAAAAACTCCTGCTTGGCCCCCAAAACAATTTCGGACAGGCTGCCCTGGGCTCCCTGCTTAGGCGCGTCACAGGAGAAAACCTGCCTTTGATGAAAGTCACCTTTGGCGGCGATTCCGTAACCTACTATGCGGATTACGGCCAGCATGTACTCATTTATAAACTGGCCATGGGCGAAACCATATCCGTGGAATCGGAAAACATACTGGCCTTTACCCAGGACTGCGATTACAGCGTCCGTTTCATCGGATGCGGCGTTATTTCCCAAAAGGGACTGGCCACTTCCACCCTTACCGCAACCGGAGGCAACGCCTATGTCGCCATCCTGGCCAACGGCAACCCCATTGTCTTAAGCAATATCCAAAGCCGGGACACCATATCCGTAGACCCGGACGCCGTAATCTGCTGGATGAGCCAATCCGGCTACTGCGACCCGCAGATTAAAACCGACCTGTCCTGGAAAAATCTTATCGGCCAAGCATCCGGCGAATCCTATGCCTTCGAATGGAGCGGGAACCAGCCGGTATCCGTTATTATGCAGCCCTCCGAACGCCGGGGCGGCATCCGCGTCAGCATGGACTAAAAACGAAGGGACGGTGCCGCCAGAGCATTAAGTTAAGCTTTCCGGCGCGGCGCCGGATATTTTTCTGCCAGGGATTTTTCTCAATGCAATATTTCATTGAAGATGCATTCTAAAATTGGAATTGAAAGCATTTAGCATTTGGAATTCCTTGGAATTAGAATCCGTGAATATAGGAATCCGTTAGAATTAGAGTCCGTTAGAATTGGAATCCGTTGAATTAGAGTCCGTTAGAATTAGAATCCGTCAGCATTAGAGTCCGTTAGAATTGGAATCCGTTAAAATAAAAGTCCGTTAGAATTAGAATCCGTCAGCATTTGGAATCCGTTGGAATTAGAATAAGAAAGGAAACGATAAAAATGAGTTCTGGCAAACCGATTGTGCATCAAATTGCATGGATATCCCTGCTTCCCCAAATAGCCCTCCTACTGTTTCTTATCCTTCTCACCAGCGTCTTGTTTGGCTCCTCTTCCCCTGCCCCGGACTTCGTTATACTTTTCTATCTTCTCTACCCCATCCTTTCCAGAAAATTCATTGCCCATAACCACCGGAGGGGGATAAAGCTTTTTAAAACAGGCGCCTATGCCCCCGCCATTCAGGAATTTGAAAAAAGTTACGCATTTTTTATGCGCCATCCATGGACTGACAAATACCGCTTTCTCATCCTCCTGTCTTCCAGCAAAATATCCTACGCGGAAATGGCCCTGGTAAATATTGCATTCTGCTATTCTCAAATGGGCGACGGCGACAATGCAAAGTTATATTATGAAAAAACGCTGGAACAGTTTCCCAAAAGCGGGATGGCAAAGGCTGCGCTGCAAATGATAGCGTCCGCACGCAACAGTAAATGCATCTAAAAGTCATTTCACCAAAACTTTCCAGCCGTCCATATGCTAAAAACAAAAAGGAGACATCAGGAGAAAACAGGAGAAAATTTTACCGGATACAGGAAAGCATACATTCCAGCGCAGCTTCCGAAAACAGCTTCCCCGTTTCCTCCACTTTTACCAGCTTCCCTGCCGTTTCCCCTATCTTTAGCCCTGCCGGAGCAATCCCTATATCCGCACATTGGAGCATCGAAACATCTAACCCACTGTCCCCGGCCGCAACCACCCTATCCGCTTTCAGCCTTTCCTTCAGTCTTGAAACCGCGCTTCCTTTCGTCAGCTCTTTTGGCATCGCGTATACCTTCCTCCCGCTATGGAACACCTCCACGAAATCGCTGTCCAGTTTTCTTCGCAGCCATGCCGCCGACGCTTGCGCCTGCCCGCTTTTCGTAAAAAGGAACAGCCCCTCCACCTCCCTCACCTCGAAACTCCGCCGCTTGTCTTTCTCCATCAATAGCCTGGCCCGTGCCAGCTCCTGTCCGCTCTTTTGCGCCAGCCTATGCGATTCCAGACGCCACCTTTCCTCCACCGTTTCGCCCGTAAGCAACACCCCGCCATTGCAGGCCAGGGCATAGGGCAGCTCCCCGATTTCCAAATCCACTCTCCGGTATTGCTCTACGCTGCGTGTCGTCACAGGCACGATTAAAGCCCTGTGCGAAAGCTCCCGCAGCAGCCTCCAGGAACGCTCCGACAAAAAGGCTCCTTCCCTTCCATGGTAATATTCCACACACCTTTTAGGCTCCTTCCAGTCATGTTTATAAGAATAAATCAATGTATTGTCAAGATCCAGGCAACATATCGTCATAACAAAACCCTTTCCTCTTTTCTTATATACTATGGCATATCTTTCCACTGCCAACGAAAGGGCGCGTCAGTTTTCCTTCTCCTGGCCTTATATGCAAAAACGCCCTGTATGGTTCCCCACACAGGACGCAAGCTGCTTGCTTTGCCCTTTCCTTCCCCATTATCCGCAGGCGCCTTAACCTTTTGCGTTCACCACGGCTTTGCGAATCAAATCCACCGGAATCATGGTCGCTCCCAGCAAAATCACCGTTACCCAGCCGACTATGCCAAAAGGCACGCAACTGAACATATTCCCAATCCAAGTAAATACCTCTACCGGAATCAAAGCGGCGTTGACAATAAAAGCCTGCACTAACACAACGATAAAGAACACTTTCAGGAATCCGGTATTTTCATTCAGCCTTTTGAAAATCCCAAAGGAATCATCCCTCACATTGAACCCGTTGAACAGGGCGCTGACAATAAAAAGAACAAAATATCCGGTCAAATGCTGCGCTTCATTTTCAAACAGTCCGATAAAAAACGGATGTTTCAAATACACAAAGCTAATCAAGGTCAGCCAGGCGCCCATTGTCACAATTTGCGCCATCATCTGTCTGCTGACAATGTTTTCGTCCCTGCGCCTTGGTTTCTCTGTCATATACTTTCTCAAGGCAGGCTCATTGCCTAACATAATGGCGCCCAGGCTGTCCATTACCAAGTTCACAAAAAGCAAGTGCGTCACCTTCAAAGGCTCCTCCACTCCAAAGAACGGCGCAATGGCGCTGACCACCACTGCCGCCACATTAATCACTAACTGAAACTTACAGAATTTCAAAATGTTATGGTAAATCGTCCTTCCATACCAGATGGCATCCTTGATGGATTTGAAATTGTCATCCAAAATTACAATTTTACCAGCCTCTTTGGCCGCTTCCGTGCCGCTGCCCATAGCAAACCCCACATCCGCCCGCTTTAACGCCGGGGAATCGTTTACGCCGTCACCCGTCATGCCAACCACCAGGTTCATCTCCTGACACAGTCTGACCATACGTGATTTATCCGTAGGCAAAGCCCTGGCAATCACACGGATCTGAGGAATGATTTTCTTCACTTCCTCGTCCGTCATTTCATTCAACTGTGCCGAAGACAGCGCTTTGTCCGTACTTTCCCTTAGCAGTCCTGCATCTTTGGCAATGGCAACGGCTGTCTCCAGACGATCCCCGGTAATCATTACCACCTGAATCCCTGCGCTTTGCACTTCCTGGATTGCTTCTTTCGCCTCCGGCCTTACATCATCCCGGATGCCCACCAAGCCAATAATCACAATATCGTCATTAATTTTATTTTCCACCATGGCTTGTTCGGAATAACCAAACGCCAGCACACGCATAGCCTTAGACGCAAGCCCGTCTATCTTCCGGTCCAGCACAGCCTTGTCCATAGGCTTCACCTTTCCGTCCCCATCCAGATACTTCCCAGCCGAAGCTAACAGCCGTTCCGGCGCGCCTTTATAAAAAGTCTTTCCTAAACTGTCAATCCTGGCCTGGCTGAATTTATTAGTGGAATTAAATCCCTGGCTGGCTGTCACCACATAATCCCGCGTTGCGCCCAGCGCATGGAACGTAGCCTCTCCGATAAATTTCATCAAAGCCTGGTCTGTGGCATTCCCGCCGATGACCCTATGCGTTGCGTCATACATGGACTGTGTATTCTTCCCAATCGCCAAATCCACCAATCCTTTTACGCTGCCATGCTTCTCCAGCTCCGTTAAAGGAATGGACTGGCCGTCCGCCGTAAAGAAATCCACCACCTCCAGCATTCCTTTTGTAATGGTTCCGGTCTTGTCGCTAAACAAAATATTCAAAGAACCTGCCGTCTCAATTCCTTCCGCTTTACGCACAAGCACATTATGATCCAGCATTTTGCTCGTATTTTGCATCAGCACAAGCGAAATCATTAACGGCAGACCTTCCGGCACCGCACATACGATAATCACGATGGCTAACGACACTGCCTCCACCACATCTTTAATGATTTCCGTTGCGCCTGTGGCAAAATAAGCCGAAAAACCGCCTGCGGAAACAATAAAATACGCAAAATACAAAATGGAAATCACAATCGCCCCAATGTAGCCAAATGTGGAAATCTGCTTTGCCAGTTTGGCCAGTTTTACTTTAAGCGGCGAGTCCGGTTCGTCTTCCTGCATTTCTTCCGCCATTTTGCCCATCATGGTTTTCAGACCGACTTTCCTTACATCCAGTATCCCTTCCCCGTCAAACACTACCGCGCCGCGGAACAAAGAATGCGCGTCCACGAAAGTTTCCCCGGTAATATCCTCCGGCAGTTGGAAGCTTTCGTCCGCCTCTGTCTTTTTACACTCTTCCGCTTCCCCATTCAGGGCGGAATTATCCACCCGCAGCGAACCGGACGCCAATATACCGTCCGCGGGAATCTTATCTCCAGACTGCAGCAGTATTTTATCCCCTACCACCACTTCATCCACCGCAATGACCGTAACCTCCCCATTGCGGTGCGCCTTACACTCGTCTTTTTTCGTGCTGTCCTTTAATTCCCTGTATTTCGTATCGCTGGATACCCCGGTCTTTGCCGAAACCACCGCTACAATCAGGACGGCCGCAATTGTCCCCAAAGGCTCATAAATTTCCGCATACCCAAAGAAAAACATAGCTATCATCAATGCCGCGATTGCAAGCAGAATCCGAATCATCGGGTCACTGAATGTCTCTTTAAATTCTTCCCAAAACGTAGTAGGCTCCGAATCCGGAATCTCATTGGAGCCGTATTTTTGGCGGGAAGCTTCCACTTCCTTATCTGTAAGTCCGTTATATTTCATTTAAAATTGCCTCCTAGCGTGCTATATATCGGTTGACCAGTTCACCCAGCCCCGGGTCGTTCGTCCCCTGCCCAATGGCGCTGAATTTCCATTCCCCGTTATGCCGGTACACCTCTCCGAAAATCATTGCCGTCATCCCCGGATAGCTTTCCGTCAGGTTATACTTGCACATTTCCCTGTTTGTCTTCCCATCCACCAGACGGATAAACGCATTTTCAATCAAACCGAAATGCTGCTTTCTCTGCATGGCCTGGTAAATATTGACTACCAGCACAATTCTGTCATACTGTGCCGGAATCCTAGCCAAATCCACGATAATCTGCTCATCATCCCCTTCCCCTGCGCCCGTCAGGTTGTCCCCCAAATGCTGCACCGTGCCGGACATATGCTGCAGATTGCCAAAATACACCACATCCGCCTTGTCCCTTAAATATCCGCCCTGCAGCAGGATGGCCGACGCATCGCAGTCAATGGGCGCGGGCTTCTTTGAAAAGAAACCGCCCTTCTGCTTTACCTCATCCCAGCCCAGCCCAATCATCACGGTGGAAAGCCCCGCGCTCTCCTTGGTTAAACTAACCTTCTGACCCTTCTGTAAACTAATTGACATTTCCTCATCTCCTATTCCAGTTCCGAATCCTGCGATATAAGGCCTCCCTTATGGAAGGATTTCAATCCGTTCACACGTCTTGAATTCCTTCCCGCCCTTTTTTCACAGGATTCTGATTTCCAGTTCCGTATCCTGTGATAAATGGCCCTGCTACTCAACATCTACGCCATAGTTGGCGCACAGCGCAGCCAGGCCGCCCTGATAGCCGCTGCCTATGGCGTTGAATTTCCACTCGCTGCCGTTTTTGTACAGCTCCCCAAACACGGCCGCCGTTTCAATGGAAAAGTCTTCGCCTAAATCGTAACGCAAAAGCTCTTCCCCTGTCACTTCATTGTAAATCCGGATAAATGCATTGTTCACCTGGCCGAAATTCTGCCGCCGCACATCCGCATCGTAAATCGTCACCGTAAACGCTATTTTTGTAATATTGGCGGGCACCATGGATAAGTCCACGGTAATCTGCTCATCATCCCCGTCCCCGGCGCCTGTCAGGTTATCGCCCATATGCTGCACGCTCCCGGACGGATGGGTCAGATTTCCAAAAAATACAAAATCTTCCGGCTTCGACACCCTCCCGGTATCCGTTAACATAAACGCTGCCGCATCCAAATCAAAATCCCCTCCTGTGTCAAACTGGTTTACGTCCCACCCCAGTCCGACCACCACTTTGGATAACCCCGGATTATCCTTTGTAATGCTTACCTTCTGCCCCTTTTTTAAACTAATCGGCATATCCCTCAACCATCCTTTCTCTCTTTCCCCTTTCCATAGCCACTGGATTTGCATGGCGACTCCCGAAACTTCCAAGGCCATGTTCCTTGCCGCTTTTTCCTTTTTTTCCTGTTACGCAACCTCAATCCCATAATGCCCGCACAGCGCAGCCAGACCGCCCTGGAAGCCGCTGCCTATGGCATTGAATTTCCACTCGCCGTTATGCCGGTACAATTCCCCCACCACCACTGCCGTTTCAATGGAAAAATCTTCCCCCAGGTCATAGCGGATTAACTCCCGCCCCGACGCTTCATCCACAATCCGGATAAAAGAATTCGCCACCTGGCCAAAATTCTGCCGCCGCACATCCGAATCATAGATGGTCACTGTAAATGCAATCTTGGATACGTTCCCCGGTATTTTAGTCAGGTCAATCTCTATCTGCTCATCGTCTCCTTCCCCTTCCCCGGTCAGATTGTCTCCCATATGTTTTACCGCACCGCTGCCGTGTTCTAAGTTTCCGTAAAAGATAAATTCCTTCTCTGTCGGGCATTTCCCATTGTCCCCCAGCATAAACGCAGCCGCATCCAGGTCAAAATCCGCGCCGGAATCGTATGCGTTCACATCCCAGCCCAAACCTACCATAATATTTTTTAACCCCGGATTCCCTTTCGTTAAATCCACTTTCTGTCCCTTTGATAAATTAATCGGCATAGTCTATTACCTCCTCTGCATCTTAATATTTTTGGTTCGGCATATGATACATCCTGTTGAACTCCGCTTTGATATTCTCAAGCTTTGCCTGATCCTCCACACGCTGTTTCCTGGCGTTTTCCTGAATCTGCTTTGTCTCGTCAATACCTGTTACTATCGTCCTCCAGGTTGTTTCCAAAGTTTCAATCTTAATCGAACTGCCCGATGCCAGCCTTGCCGTCATCTTGGACTGCTCTACCGTATTTTTCGCATTTTTAAGCAACATCTCATTTGTCTTTTCATCCAATGCCGACATAGCCTCTGCCTGAACCCGCTGCCGCTTTAACATAATCGCCTGCGCCAGCGCCTGCTTAAATACAGGCAGGGTAATAATAAATGCAGAATTTATCTTCCGCACCAGGTTCATATTGCTGAATTCCATCGTTTTAATCATGGGAATGGACTGCATGGCAATGCTCTCCGCCGTCCGCAAATCCTGCGTTCTCTGCTCCAGCATCATCAATGCCTGCTGCAGGCTCTGGATTTCAAACTGGATGGAATTGTCCCTTGTGGCCTCCATATCCGCCTGCCTTTGCGCAATATATGTCTCCAGCTCATGACAGCCCTGCTCCCCTGCCAAAATGTATTTCACAAGCTGATGATAATATTCCACATTCGCGTCAAACATCTCATCCAACTTCCGGTTCGACTGCTTAATCTCCGCCTCATACTGCTTTAACTGGATATAGATTTTATCCACCTCTTCCCCCATAGTATGGTACTTTTCCAATATTTTATCTAACTGTCTGCGCAGATTGCCAAAAAGTTTCCCAAATAACGTAGGGTTCTCCTTAATTTCGTCAATATCAAACTTCTCCATCACCTTGGCCAAAGTGTGCAGCATCTGGCTGGAATCATCCAACTGCGACATATTCATACTGTTTAAAATCACATCCGAAGCTTTGGATATTTCTTCTGCGGCTTTTGCCCCAAAAGAGACGATTGTCTCCAGATTGTCAATTTCAATCGTGCTTACTAACGCGTCCACCTCCGCAGAATTTACCAACGTCTGGTTCATCTGCGCTCTGTCCGCCACAATATCATACTGCTCCACCACTATCAGCTCATCCTTGGCGTCCGCTGCCGTTACGATTTGCTGTGTTTTTGCCTTACTAAAATCAAGTCCCATACTGTTCCCTCATCTCCTTACCATCCATTCCTCTAAACCCAAAGGTTACGCCTAAAAACCACCTTCACAGGCCACTTTGAAAAAAGCGTCAAGCCTTCCTGAAAATCCTCTCCATCCATCCTCTCTTCCCTGCGCCGGAGCCGGCCGCTGCGAAATCCGGCACACGCAAATCATACATATATTCACCCAACTGGTGTTCTTCCAAAAGCCCTCCCTGAAAATGCCCTTCCACGCTCCGGTACCCGGTTGGCACAAAGAAGACTACATCAAACCCCATCAAATGCAGAAGCGCCATTAAAATGGAATCCTCCAGCGAAATTACCTTTTCCCCTGCATTAATATAGACTGCCTTGGGATTTTGCCTGGTAAAATCAAACTTCTGAATCAGCCTTACCAACTCTTTTTTCATATTCAGCGCCGTGGCAATGGCTGTATACTCCGTCCCGTTTTCATAAATCCCCTTTATCAGCCTGCGGTCCAACAGCGTCTGCAACTGGTCCAAAATATGCTCCTGCACCTGCTCCCGCAGCATACCGTAAGGATATGCCGTATGCTGCTTTATTTTCTCCCGCAATAGCTTCCCGTTTTTCAGAAAGCCGGACGCATAGGGCCTGACCGGGTTTTCCTCCATGGAATCCACAAAAGGCGCCTTTTTGATAAAATAAGCGTCCCCTGTCTGCAATGCCCGGATTCCCGCCCAATACCTGGACAAATCCCCATCCTTTACCCCGGATGCCTTGGCAAAAAGAACAGGCATACTGACTACATCCCCCACCGTACTGAAATTGGGCCGGTACTTTAACTCCTGCTTCCAAAGAATGGCGATTTCCTCATAGGTGGTCTGCAGCGTAACCGCTACCGCTTTCCCATACTGCTGGTTCCGGTACATGCCCGAATCCTCGTACAACAGCGTATCCAGCTCCTGCTGCGCCTGGTAAGCCACCGTGCCGATATGCAGCCCTATATCTTCCCTTGGAAACTTCTGCACTGTCAGGCTCTCCTCATAATTCTTTTCATACAACAGCGCATCTTCCAGACAGCACCTATCCTGCCGGTTCGGCTTCAGCGTCAGCACATCCACCGGCAGCCGCGCCAGCAGGCGTAAGAACATAGCTTCCTTCCCGTGCCTGCAGCCTCCCATATGGATAAAACAGCTGACCTGCGGCATCTTCCATCCGGCAAACAGCTTCTCCTGATACCGTTTCAGCCAGCACAGCAATACCACGGCCTGGTTGGTCAGCCGGTTTAACGCCGCGTCTGCCTTCGCCGCCTCCTCCATCATCACATCCAGAAACCCTTTGACCATCAGACGGTGCAACTGCATATCCGCCGGATACTGAATATTGCCCGACAAACCCAAAAGCATATCCTCTGTCCTGGTGTAGTTGCCCCGCCTTACCGCTCCGATTTCCTCCGGGGCCGGCGGCGGTATTTCCCCGTCCACTATCAACAGCCTGCGCCCGCTGTTTTTTAAAGCGGCCTGGAACTCATACAGCTCCTTTCGGTAAGTCAGCTTATCCTCCACCCCCTGGATGCGGCAGTAACAATTATAAAACAGCTTCGGGTCGCTCCCCCGTTCTGAGGGCGCCACCCGGAAATCCTCCAGCCCCTTCCCCGTTATCCATGCATTGGTGCAATTGCTGATTTCGGGCAGTTTCCCGTACAACCGCTGCGCATCCTGCTTCTTTTTGGCCTCTTCCCGTATCCGCTCCAGACAATACCCATCCGGGAATCGCCCCATCCCCGGCAGCTCTAAGTTATCTGACAGAACCGATGCAGCGTCTAACTTCCGGTAATTCCCGTCCCCGTTATACTGCAGCAGCGCCACATCGCACCCGGCGCCTGCCAGCGCATGTAAAAGCTGCAGCTCATAAGCCCCAATCTCACCCTCATACAATACCTTTGGCGCCCTGCTGCCGCCAAGCTGCCTTACAACCCGCTCAAAACGGTAGTACAGCCAACACATAAATTTAATATACGCGTTTTTAAGCATATTCTCATTCTTACCGTTTTTGCGCAATCCATCCAGCACATCATACAGCCCTGCCGCCAACGCGTCCCTCTGGCCCCTGTCCATCCGCGGCAACCACTTTTTCAGGCTGGCAGTGAGAAAACCCATGCTAAGCTGAAAATCATCGCCCATGATTTCCTTATAATAGGCCAGGTTTTTTCCGTCCGGGTTGGGAATCCTGCCTTCCACCACAACGCCCCCGCTCCTGGCCTCCTCATAATATCTTCTGATAAATGCGTCCACTTCTTCGTTATATCCGTTAATCCGGTAAAAATAAATCCCTCTGCCATCCCTTTGCTCCAACGTAAGGAAATAATCCTCCAGCCGTTGAAGCTTCGCACGTCCAAACATGGAACCAGTCCTTCCGCCTCTAATACCTGTTCATTTTGTTTTTATGCATCACATATCCAAGCCCTGCGCCTACCAAACCGCCAAGGATATGCGTTAAGTTCGCCACATTATCCTGCAAAAACAACCCTTCGTAAATCTGCCCGCCGATATAAACCGCCGCCACCAGCGCCAATGTAATCGGCACCGTTCCCTCCTTTACGCTCGTAAAAGGAGAAAGCAGGATAAAGGCAAACACCACACCGCTGGCTCCCAATAACTGTACATGGGGGAAAAAGACAAAATTCACAACCCCTGTCACCAAAGCCGTGGCCAATATAACAAACAGCAGATTCGAAGACCCATACTTTTCCTCCAACAATGGCCCCACCACCAGGATTAACATAATATTCCCGATAAAATGAGACCAGTTCGCATGTCCGAAAATATGACAGACCATCCGTATATACGTAAAAGGGCTGAGCAACGAAGAATGGTACACACTAAAAACAGCATGGTTCGCCCACCCCCGCGTCAGCCAGTTCAACAACAATGCGGTAAAACAAATCATAGTAAACCCCAGGACAACCGGGGAATTAAAAGAAAATCTAATTTTCTTTCCCGTACCTTTCATATCCTTACCTCACGCCCGCCCCTGCGGGCCAAAACCAAAGCCAGGCTTATCCAAATCCCTACTCATACCCTTCCTTTCCTGGCTTTTACCCTTACGCAATCAGTTCCCTTCCCTGAAATCCCCCCTTACCATTCCAACCATTATACCAACAATTCCCCAAAGTGTAAAGCCTCTTCCAAATAGAATCCGCCCTACCTTTGCACCATCCGCGCAATCTCCTCCGCATACTGCGGATAGTCCTGCGCCAGCCCTTTGATTTCCTCCTCCGCCCTGCGGATAATCATGTCCTTATTATAGTCCATCCGCCGCCGCAGGGACTGCCTGCGGATAATCAGATTGTGGCGTATCTCCACCATTTCCTTAGCGTCCAAAAGCGCCGCCGTCTGATGCAGCCAGATGGCAGGGTCTTTCACCTGGTAGCATTTTAAAATATTTAACAATTCCTGGTGGTAATCGTCCAGCTCTAACTCCGCCTCCCGGTACCGTCTGCGCTCTTCTTTTTCCACCTGGTATTTACCCCACAGACTCTTCAGCTCCTTACCGCTGGACACCTGGTATTTCATATATAAGTAGTCCAGCAGGTTCGTATTGTTCACATAACGAATCTTTACCCGGTTCTGCAAAAGAATAATGCGGTTAATCCCCTTCTCCACCCGTTTCAGTTCCTTCACTGACTCCGTATGCTTCAAATATAACATGGTAATCGCCAGCGCGGCTATCCCTGCCGTCAGCAAAAAGCCAAGCTGCGTATCCATATCCAGCACATACTGCAGGGCAAACAAAATAACAAAACAGACCACCAATGCCATGGAACAGATAATGGCCATCCCTCTGGTATCCGCGATTGTCCCTTTGAGTTCGTTTTTCCGGTATAAATAGGCATGTTTCTCCCCTTCCAGCCGGGACATATCCCGCCGGATAAGCTCTTGGTAAGCTTCCCCTTCTTCCAGTTTCTGACAGCCTTGCTCCGCCTCATCCTCCATCCGCTCCATCTGGTGGTACTTTTCATCGGACATCCGGTTCTTTTTCTTCAGATACACATCCTGCCTGTCCTCCAAATCCTGGATCTTTTGCGCGGCGGCATTTAATTCCGCCCGTTCCGCCTCCGGCAGCGCCTCGATTTCCTCCATATCTTTCAGATAAGAAGTCACCATATTGTATTCGAAGTTTAAAGATTCCAGTTCCTTCGCCGCCTCCCCCATCTGATCCAGGCAGTTTTGGACAAATTCCTTTCGCTGCGCCGCATTATGGACGTCAAAGCCACCAAGGGAACGCTGGTTTCCGGCGCGGAAACCGCTCCAGTCCTCCGGTATTTCCCCGGATTCCCCGTCTCCCGCCAGTTCATCCCCCCAGTCCTCCCAATCCAGGCTTTCCTTATTTTTCCTGCCAAATATCCTTTTAAAAAAACCGGGCTTTTCCGTCTGCCCTTCCTTTTTCAACCATCCCATACTTCTTCCCTGTCATTCTGCTGTGATTTCCCTGTAATGTTCTTTTAATACATGGACAATCCGTTCGGTTTCATCATAATAGGAAACCGACTGGTTTTCTTCCCTGCATACGCCAAGGGTAAAAAGCATCCTGCTTTCCTGCGTCCCCTCAAACTCCTTCCCGGCCTCTTCCATGAGCTTCTCCACTTCTAACGCCAGGGCGTAATGCCCCTGATCTCTGGCTGCAAAATCCACATATTCCGCTTCTTCCATTCCCATGCGGTTCGCCGCCAGAAAATAAACATGCTCTTCCTCCCCGCCCCCACATTCCAACGCTTTCCGGAAACACTGCGCCGCCCTTTGGAAACGGAACAAATAGGCGTAAACCACTCCCTGGTTATGCAGTATCTTCGCCCGCAGCTCTTTCTCTTCCTCCGGCAGTTCCTCCAACAGGCTGGCATAGCTTTTCAATGCCGCCGCATACCGTTTCTGCCCTACCAGATAATCGGCGTGCATCTTCCGTTTCCCAAACAGGCTCAAATCCATTCCCACTTCCATGGTTTCCACGGCCTTGGCCCGCGCCTCCGGCTCCCCATATCCCACATACTCCAAAACCACCCCGGCATATTCCCCTACCGTGCAGCCTTCCCTTGACCGTTCCTCCAACAGTCCCGCCAGCTCCTCCAGCCCGCATTCCTTTAACAGCCAGTCGGCCAGCTTTCCGTCCATCAGATCCTGCTCCATCAGGTAAGCTTCTTTTAGCAGGCAATAACACACTTCCTCCACGGAATAAAGGTTCACGCCTGCCTTTTCCATAAAAAAAGGCTTTTTGGCATATTTCCCAAGGCATAGTGATAGTTTCCCCATGCTGCTTCTCCTTCCGTCCCCTCTTTCAGGCTATTTCCATTATCTTCTCCCATTCCGCCCCGGAAGACGGAAACAGTTCGCCAAACCCCATATCCTCCACCTTCATGCAAAACTCCGTACGCGAAAGCATAGATGCTTTCACCCTTAACCGCGTCGTCCACTCTTCCCGCTGCGGCAGTCCTTCCAAAACTATATGCACTTCCTTCGGTTCCCCGCCGTTTAAAGGCGCAAACAGGACGCCCACCGTATCCCCCGTTTCCAGAATCGCTTCAAACTCCCGCTTTGCCTCATACCAGTTTATGCCGCCGTCCATAATGGCAAAATAGGACTCCGCTCCCTGGCGGAACAGCCGCATTCCGATATTTACCGGCAGCTTGTCCTCCCCCAAAAATATATAGTCCTCGTTAGGCTCCCGCACCCCGGTCTTTTCACAAATGCTGTAACAGGCCCCTTTGCTGAAAAGATTGTTCCCCTGGAACACACGCCGGCCTCTGCACAGATAGCGCAGCGATTCCTGCGCCCAGCCGTCCCGGTATCCGTCGCCAATCAGGTATACGCTCGAAACCGCCCTGCCATTGCACTTTTCCTTCACAATGCGGGTAAACTTTTCATCCAGCCCGTCCTTTGGCAGTTCCCCCGTCTCCCCTTCTTCCCGCTTCATTTCCTCCCGGTTATCGGTTTCTATAAACACCACTTGGGGCGTTGTCTTGCGGTTGCATTCAAAACGGTACACCCGCAGCGTCCGGTTGTTATATTCGCACAAAAGCACTTCATAAAACCACAATGCCTCCGGCTGGGCGAGGGTGTAATAATAAAAGCTCTCCACATGGCTTTGGAAATAAATCTGCTGTGTCCTAAGCTGCAGGTTCGGCGCCATCTGCGAAAGCGCTTCCACCATCCGCCCGTCCAGACGCTCCACCGTAAACATCACCCCGTCCAGACATTCCGGCGGCGCAATAATGCTAAGCAGCGACAGGCTCCGCTTTACAAACAGGGTCAGCAGCGCCACCGGGTCAAACGTCTCTCCTTCCACTGCAATTTCTTCCCCTTTCCATGCCAGCTCAAGCAGATGCTCCACCAGCTCCCCTTCCTGCTCTTTGGCCGCCCTGACCGCTTCCTTGCCAAACAGCCACTGGTTCACACCCTTACGTTTGCACAACGCCATTGGAATATTATACTGTTCGCTGCCCGCCACCACAGCTAACGTTTCCGCATCCTCCCCAGAGGGCAGAAAATAACTGATTTGGGCATAATCTTCCCCCAAATCATAGCCGATTACCACACCACTGTTTTTCTTTTTTCCTACTTTCATCTCTCAAACCAACTTCCCAACCAATGCCTTCCAAACCCTATCCCCACTCTGGAATAAGCCCTCCGGCCCGGATATCTGTCCTGCCATTTTTTCTACTGGAAAGCATAACACATACCATCCCGAAACGCAACCTTTATCAACCCGTAAACTTCCCGATAAATTCCCGCACTCTTTCGTCCGGGGAAGAAAAGATTTCCTCCGGTTTCCCCTGGCTGCGTATCACTCCCCGCTCCATAAAAATAATACGGTCAGACAGTTCTTTCGCAAACTGCATCTCATGGGTGACAATAATCATTGTCATATGCTCCTTAGCCAGTTCCCTGATTACCTTTAGCACATCCCCCGTCAGTTCCGGATCCAGCGCAGAGGTAGGCTCGTCAAAAAATAAAATCTTCGGCTGCAAAGCCAACGCCCGGGCAATGGACGCCCGCTGCTGCTGTCCCCCGGAAAGCTGATAAGGGTAAGCGTCTTTCTTATCCTCTAACCCCAACTGCCTAAGCAGCTTCATCGCCCTCTCTTCCGCCTCCTTCTTCGGCGTCTTGTCCACACTGACCGGGGCGTCCGTAATATTCTTTAACACCGTATAATGAGGGAACAAATTGAAATTCTGGAAAACCAGGCCAAAATGCTTGCGTATCCTTCGCAGCTTCTGTTTTTCGGCATACACACACCTGCCGTTTTCCTCCCAGGCCGCCGCCTCCCCCAAATACTTCAATTCCCCGCCGTCCATCCGCTCCAGCATGGTGGCGCAGCGCAGCAACGTAGACTTCCCCGAACCAGAAGGCCCAATAATTGACGTCACCTCCCCTTCTTTTACCGACAAAGAAATATCCTCCAACACACTAAGCCCATCAAACCCCTTTTTCATATGCTTAATTTCCAACAGCTCCATACGAATCCCTCCGTTTTCCATACCGTCCAAGCAACTGCCCGCTTCCCTCTTAGCGGTAATAGTCTAACCGCTTCTCCAAGCATTCCATCCCCCCGGCCACTGCCAGGTTGAAAATATAGTAAAAAACCCCCGCCGCCATAAGCGGCGTCACGCTCGTCTCCTTTGCCGCAATCTGCTTGGCAATGGTAAACATCTCCGCCTGCGCCAACACAAAAGCCAGCGAAGTGTCCTTCACCAACGTAATCGTCTCATTGGTAACAGGCGGCAAAATCCGCTTTACCACCTGGGGCAGGATAATTTTGAAAAATGTCTGTCCCCTGCTGTATCCCAATACCTTTGCCGCCTCATACTGCCCCACCGGTATGGACGCAATGCCGGCACGGTATATTTCCGCAAAATATGCCGCGTAATTCAGGGCAAACGCCAAAATCACCGCCCCAAAGCGGTATCCGGCCGATATTTTCACGCCAAATATGTAATAAGGAGAAAAATAGACTACAATTAATTGTAACATCAGCGGCGTCCCACGCATAACGGATATGTACAGTTTGCTAATCCCCTGCAGCCACTTCCTGCGGGACATCCTGCAAAACGCCAGCGCCAATCCTAACGGGAGGGAAAACAGAAGCGTTAGGAAAAAGATTTCCACTGTAGCCCCCATCCCTTTTAATAATTGAAAAAATATTGTTTCCATTTTCATAGCCGTCCCCATCCCTTTCCTTCCATTCCCCCAAAACGTTCCCATAGATAAAACAAGACCGCTGTCTTTGCGCTGCAGCGGTCTTTGCCATTTTGTCATTCCTTCCTGTCTTCTTACTTCCCGAGACACACACTGTCCGTCAGGCCGAAATCCGAATACTTCTCTGCTATTTTCATAAAAGAGCCGTCCTCTGCCATTTCCAACAAAGTAGCCTCCACCTGGTCTTTCAATTCCTCATTGCCCAGTTTAAAGCCGATGGCATACTGTTCGCTTGCCAGTTGGTCTTCTAAGATAACATACCCGCCCCCACGGGAGTTGATTTGGTAATTTGCCACGCCGATGTCAATGGCTACCGCATGGATGGCGCCCTGCTCCAAATCCATAAAAGCCATATTGTAGTCTGCATATTGGTACAGATCTTCAAAAGTGATGGCTAACATAGCCGCATCGGTTTCCAAAGCCGCCAATGCGGAGGAATCTTTCTGCACGCCCACAATCTTCCCCGCCAAGTCTGCCGGAGAGGAAATGCCCGAATCCGCAGGCACTACAAATACCTGGCTGTTGTCCACATAAGGCACGCTCCACGTATATGCTTCTTCCCGGCCCTGCATGGTAAAGCCGTTCCAAATACAGTCAATGGCCCCGGAGCTTAACTCCATATCCTTGCCATCCCAATCTATCGGCTGGGCCACAAATTCCCACCCGTTACGCTTACACACTTCTTTGGCAAGCTCCAGGTCAAAACCTGTGTAATTCCCATCGCCATCCATATAGCCATAAGGCGGGAACTCTGCGTCAAACCCTACTGTCAGCGTCTCCCTGCCTCCTGTGGGCTTCTTTCCGCACCCAGCCAACAGGCCAACGGCCAATGCCGCCGCACATATAACTGCCACAAACCTCTTCTTCATCATATCCTCCCTGCTTTTTCAAAATCAACTTATCCGTCCACTTATCCCTACTGTGCCACGCTTTCACTGCATTTCGCTAAATTGCGGCACTGACATAGTAACATGGCTGTGTAAAAGTGTCAAGACCAAATGCATATCTCATTCCCTATCCCATTCGCGCTGCGCCGCCGCAAACCTTTCATAATAGTCCATGGATTCTTCTTCCGTCAGGGAAAAAAACTTTTATGTAAACCCTTTGATAAACAGATTAATGCATTCGTATCCCACTGCCAGGTTTATGTTCTGCCCTGCGTCAAACCCTGCCGTACTAATCCCGATTACCTCTCCTTGCATATTCAATACGGCTCCGCCTGAGCTGCCGTGGGAAGTAGGGGCCGTGAACTGAATCATATCCACATTGTCTATTTTCCGAAAGCCTGAAATAATCCCGTCCGATACGGAATTGAACAGCCCAAGGGGGCTGCCTATGGCCACCACCTTCTGTCCCCTTACCAGTTTCCTTTGCCCCTGGTAAACCGGGATGGGGGACAGGCTCCGGTTAATCCGCAGCACAGCCAAATCCAGCACATAATTATATTTGATTATCTCATCTGTCGTATATGCCTTATCCTCCTCCTCAATCCTGACCGAATAGTATTTCCCGCCGCTTGCCACATGGTTGTTCGTTAGGATATAGCCCTGCCTGCCCACCATAATCCCCGAACCAGTCCCTAACACGTCCCCCTTATGGTCATGAATGGCAATCATCACCACACTGGAAGCCAGCCTGGCCAGTTCTTCAAAGCTCTTCTCCGCCTCCCCGGGCAGAGGGCCAAACGTCCGGCAACTGTTACTTTCCCGGCTTCCTTGCGCTGATATGGCAGGCAGCGCCGGCCTGCCTCCCGGCGCCACAGCGCAAACCGCCCCCGGCGCGCCGGCCTGTCCGGCGTGGCGTTTCCTTGGCGCATGTTCCGGTATTTTCACGCGTACGCCGCCTCCCTGCTCCCTCTCCCTCTCTTGCTTTCCCCTTCCAGCCTCCGTCCCATCCATCCCCTGGCCCTGCGCCGCCTGCGGAATGCTTTTCCTGCCAAAAGGCTCCCTGTCATACGCCGGAAAGGCAACTTCCGCATACTCTCCCAATACAAACTTTGCCGACAGCCCAAGTTTTTCCTCCGGCTCCCCGATATCCTCCCTGGCCTGCAGCAAAAGCACATCGCACCCCATCCGTGTCAGCAGGTAAAAAAACAAATATTCCTGCCGTTTTGTGATATTTGCCGCAACAATTTTCCATACCAGCCCTTTCTCCCATGCCGGCCCTCCCTGCCCAATGCCATGGCAAAACACGGCGTCAAACCAAAACAACATCTTTACCAGGCTGTTTTTCCTCATGGAATCCGTGCTATGGACATTTCCCTGCGCCTCAATGCTCTCCAATGCCGCGCAGGCATTCCCAAGCATCTTTTCCAGGACAGCATTCCCCTGCGTGGCATGGGTGGCCGCCCGCTGTTTGCCTCCCGCCGCCCATCCGGCATAGCTTTCCGTGTAAAAGGAAATGTCTTCCTGCCCCTGCAGCTTTGGCAGTCCACAAAGCCTGCGGTAATACCCTTGCCCACTGTCCGCGCGTTTTGCCAGCGCTTCTTCCATTTTCCTGACTTCATCCAAATAACCAGGGCCTGTCCCCAGCGCCCGGACAAAATATACGTCCTTACATCCGCCGTGAAACCCGCCTTTGACGTTTGCAAAGCCTGCCATTGTAGTGATATCCATTACATTATGCCGAAATTTTTGTATCCCTTCCATGCCATTATCCCCATTTGTTTTTATCAACAGCGCGAAGCCAATTTCACATTTCCATAACCAGCCCGCACACCCGGTAATGCCGCAGTGGATATTCCTCCACCGAAACCCCTTTTTCTTCCGCCAGCCGGAAGATATGCGCCAACTCCGGATCCTTCCTATGCCCTTTTTGCACCAGCGCCTTCCATGGAACCCGCCGCAGCAACACTCTTGTTGTTTCCCCAATCCCCGGTTTCACCAGGTTCACGTCACGGATGCCGAAATGACGCGCTATTTCCTCTGCCTCTTCCAAACCTTCCCCTTCCACCGTAAAACTGTCGGGCGCCGTCTTCTTCACAAATTCCCTCTCGATAGCATGGATAAACTCATAAGACAAATCCGCCCCTTCCAGTTCCCCATAGTACACCGCCCCATGGAAATCCTTTTCCCCGATAATATCAGAACGCAAAAATGTTCTGCTTACCAGGCCCGACACTGTGCTGTTCAGGCAGGAACTTGGAATCAGGATATCCGCATGGGTGCCGCACAACTCTGTTACATTGGCCGGGTCGGCCAGCGCCGCAATATCCGCCGAGACTCCGTCGTAATTTTGCAGCGCTTTTCGCAATTCTCTCTGGATGGCGCCTTTCCCTATCCAGCCATCCACAAATAAAAGCTGCCCGGGGCGATATCTTTCCAACAGATATTCCATGGCATTTTTGTCAATGCCACGCCCTCTGATAATCGAAACCGCATAATGCGCCACCTCCGCCCCATATTTAAACTTAAGATATCTTTTTAACAGAATGCCCGCCGGGATGCCTGCCCTGGCCAGTGACACTAATGTCACTTCCTCCCCTTTGCTTTCCATTATTTTATCCGCCAATACGCCCACTGCCCGCGCCGTCGCCCCACTGTAATGCGCCAGCGCTTCCCGGTATATCTCCATATATTCCCTGCTCGGCACATACTCCACAGGCAGCATTTCACAGTAATGCCTCCCGGCCTGTATCAGCCGCTCCCTCTCCTTTGCAGGCTGCGGCTGCACCAGCCCTGTTATATCCTTCAACAACAGCATTACATCCTCTTTCTTATAAGAACTGCGCATCATCCCTGCCACCTCACAACATATATTTCCCTATTCCCACAGCTATGTAAATGGCTGCAGACTTCACGCAGCCCAAGCTCCGATTTATTATGGGAATCTGTCAGTAAAAGCGTTTTGTCATATTTTCCCAAATCATAAAGAAATGTCCGCCTTCCGTCCTCATACAGGCTATGCAGTTCATACCTTTCCCGCAGCGGATAGCCCTCCTGCGCGCTCACCGCAATAGGACTGCGTGTGGTGGAATGGCATTTCACCCGGCAGCCCTCTTCTTCCAGCCTGGCAGCCACATAAATGGCCGGATACATAAATTCCTCCGTTCCAAGCACAAGCGCCCGTTCCTTCCCTTCAAACCAAACCCACTGCCTGATTTGCCCATACAAAGCCTCACAGGCCGCCTGGTAAGCCGCCCCGTCCACCAACCGCCTGGCGTCCATATGCCCTGTGGCCTGGTATATGCCGGACCATCCGCCCTCGTCTTTGGGAAACGGATGGTACACTCCATCCTCCTTATAGCTTTCCGCCTTTTTGGCATAACCGCAGTGGGCAACCTTAATGAGGCAATGAAGCTCAATCCCCTGCTTTGCGTATTCTTGTTCCGCCTCTTTATCCATGCCGTTCACAAGCGAGGCCACCGCAAACGCCATCCCCCGCCCATATGTTTTTTGCAGGACGGACACCAGCCCTAATATGGTATTCCCTGTCGTAACTTCGTCTTCCACAAACACAATCCGCCGCACGCTCCCATAGACCCTGTCCATATCCGTCTTGGCCAGCTTCTGCTCCACCGCATGGCTGTGACGTTCCTGAAAGAAAAAGAATTCCACGCCTTCTATATTTTCCCTTGTAGTCTGGATATAACGGCAGCGCAGACCCGCCGCCAGCCGGGCGCCGATAGCCGTCGCCGTCTCTGCAAACCCTACTAACAAAAGCTCCTCTCCCCCATAGGCCCTGGCCACCTTCCAAGCCAAAGCGTCAAACATCCTCAACGTCTCTCCCGGCGGGGACGGTATATGCTTTCCCTGCAGCCTGTTCGCCACCAGGTATTTGCGTTTCTTATTGTTTTCCCTCTTTGCTATGCATACGCATTCCTTTTCCGTATACTTTCTTTTTTCTTTCAATTGCAAGACTCCTTTTGCCCGATACGTTCCGGCCCGCTGTCATTTCTTAACGCTTTTTCCGCTGCGAAAAACAAGCTTGCCCTTTCGCTTTCCCTATCATTGTAGGGGAGATTCTTTGCTGTGTCAATTGGGTCATTTCATCCTTATCCTTCTCTGCGGATGTTTCACCCAAACCGCGCCGCTGCTTGTAACATCTTTGTGGCAAAAAAGCGTTCATTGGTTTTATCCAATAAACGCTTTCTTAAAATCTTAATCACAACACACTTTCACCAAAATCCCAGGCGGGCCGGCATTTCACGCACTAATATTTTTCCTTAAACGTCGCGCAGGAAGTCTCCCGGCAGTCACAAGCCCCGCAGCCTTTGATGTCCACATGGTCAGCCTGGCATTTATAATCCGTATTGTAAACGCATTTTACCGCTTCGCAGTCAATGCTGATTGTCTGGCAAGGATGCTCCAAAGCGCTTGTATAAGAGTCCCCCCTCTTTTCCGCAAAGCTTTCACAGCAGGTGCCATCCGCGCAGTCCGCGTGTTTTCCACCCACTACTATATCGCCTTTACAACAGCATTCGCTTTTATTGTATGCGCAGTTTTCCACTCCACAACCTAATTGTGCCATAATTTTCCCTCCTATCCAGTCGTGTATCCTTTCTTTCAAAAAAGAATGCATAAAGCATACATCCATCTTTATTATGGCTGGCGGAACATAAAATATGCAGCCCGCATACAGTAAAAAGCAGGTAATTTTTTCTTAAGATAAATTTTTCGTAAGATAAATTTTTTGATTGCCGGGATTTATAACCAAAAGGACCGCAGCCCGAAACATAACGGCTAACCGTCGTAAGCCGCAGCCCCGCTTTCCTCCAGCGTAAGCTCATAGGGGGAAACCCAGTATATCTCTAACATAAATTCCGGATGCTCCCGCATATGGATTCCGGCCTGCTCCCACTCCTTAAGCAAATCCGAATTCCGGTTGCCAATAAACCACACCTTGGCGCCATCCTCCAGACACCGTTCCAGCCCTTCCTTATCCATCGTCCCATATTTGTCCTCCAGAATGCGGCAAAGCAGTTCTTCCGGCTGGCTGTCCCACAGATAAACTTTATTTTCCAGATAATACCCCACCACACCCTGCACATGGTTAAACTGGGTCAGGACAATATCCTCCGGGCCGATAAGGGCCAGCCCTTCTTCCACTTCCTCCATCTTGACCCGCCGCCATGTTTCATCGTTGCGAAACCACCGGAAATCACCGACGCCAAGCAAAAACACTAACCCAAGCAAAGGCAGGAACGCCTTTTTGCCTTTGACTGACAGACTGACAAACAAGGCAAACGACAGCCAAAAACAGCCGGAAGCCGGAAGCATATAGCGGGTAATGAAGACCGGGCGCAGCAAAAAGGAAGCCGCGCACCCAAACAAGACAACCCCTGCCAGAACGCCTGTCCCGGCCATACAGGCAAAGCATATCTGCCGTTCTTTCCTGTATTTCCATAAAATATAAAAAAACAGCCCTCCATAAACCGCAAACAAAACCACTGCCGCCGCCACCTGGAAACCGCCGCTTCCAAACTGCGGCTTCATCAGGAATTTCACGCAGGAACCGAAAATCCTCCATGTCAAGGGCAAAATCCAATAATTTTCCTTCACCTGCGCCACCTGGCGCGCCACCACAGCCATCCATGGCAGATAGGCCAATGCCGAAACAATCACTGCCGCCAGCCATTCTTTCCATGGGCAGCCATCCCCTTTCCTGCCTGCACAGATAAAAAATACAAACAGGGAAACATAAATCACCGCCACTGCCACACAGGCAAAATAGTGCGTATAGGCAGCCAAAATACCATATACCGCCAGGCAAAGCCAGTCCACAGGGATTGCGCCCCTTTTCCGCTCCCCGGAAACTCCGCAGACAATTTCAAACCCATGCAAAAACGCTGCCGTCACCAAAAACATCGTCAGCGTATACATCCGTATTTCCACCGTATACTGGGGCAGGCTCGGCATGGATACGATGCAGAATGCAAACAGCCCGGCGCACAACAGGCCAAAATGCCTGCGCACCTTCGTTATCCCATAAACAAACAGGCCGGCCAGGGGAAGCACGGAACACAGTTTCCCGACCGCCACTGCAGACAGCCCAGGGGCCGCCATCCGGCACAATCCCTGCACTGTTTTTACATAATAATAATAGAAAGGCGGATGCACATCCATGGCTGTAAGGGCAGTCAGCCTGCGAAAGCTATTTTCCGCCAGGCCCATAGTATACAATTCATCATACCAAATCCCGTCGCAAAAACATAAACGCGCCGCATACAAAAGCATCCCCACAGCCGCAAGCAGAAACAATGCGCCGGCCCAATCCCCATATCCCCCTTGCTGTATGGCTTTTCTTATTTTATCCATCATGTGTCCGCTCTTTTCCCTTTGCCATCCTGTTCCAGACCTTGGAAAACGCCGGCATGTTTTCTATGCCTTCTCCTTTTGCACTTCCTCTTTGCGTATTTCCTTCGTCCGGATTTCCCTGCTAATCTGCTCCACAAACTCCGCCAAAGGCTTCACGCCTTCGTCCCCGGCAAAACGGCTCCTTACAGACACCGTTTTCTCTTCTTCCTCTTTCTGGCCAACCACCAGCATATAAGGCACCTTTGCCAGCCTTGCTTCCCGAATCTTAAAACCGATTTTCTCCGAACGGTTATCCGTCTCCGCCAGTATCCCGTTGGCTTTCAGTTCCTTCCTTACCGCTTCGGCATACTCCTCGTATTTCTCCGAAATCGGCAATACCCTTACCTGTTCCGGACACAGCCAGGTCGGGAATTTGCCCGCATATTTTTCAATCAGCCAAGCTAACGTCCTCTCATAGCAGCCCATGGATGTCCTGTGGATAATATAAGGCTGCACCTTCTCGCCGTTCTGGTCAATATAATACATATCAAACTGCGCCGCCAGGAGAGCGTCCCATTGAATGGTAATCATGGTGTCTTCCTTGCCGTATACATTTTTCGCATTGATATCCACCTTGGGCCCATAAAACGCGGCTTCTCCCACATCTTCCGTAAATGGTATCTCCAGGGCTGTCAAAATATTGCGGATATGCCCTTGCGTCTCTTCCCATACTTCCGGTTCACCGATATACTTCTCCCGGTTGTCCGGATCCCATTTGGACAGATGATACGTTACCTCCTCCTGCAGCCCTAACGTGGTCAGACAATGCTTTGCCAAAGCCAGACAGCCTTTGAATTCCTCCACCATCTGGTCGGGCCGGACAATCAGATGCCCTTCGGAAATCGTAAACTGACGCACCCTGGTCAGGCCATGCATTTCCCCGGAATCCTCATTCCGGAACAAAGTGGAAGTTTCCCCATAGCGCAGCGGCAAATCCCGGTAGGAATGCTGCGTCGCCTTATATACATAATACTGGAACGGGCAGGTCATAGGGCGCAGGGCAAACACTTCCTTATCCACCTCTTCCTCCCCCAGCACAAACATCCCGTCCGTATAATGCTCCCAATGGCCGGAAATCTTGTACAAATCACTTTTAGCCATCAACGGCGTTTTCGTCCGGATATACCCCCACTCATTGTCCTCCAGGTCTTCAATCCAGCGCTGCATCGTCTGGATTATCTTCGCTCCCTTAGGCATCAGTAACGGCAGTCCCTGGCCAATCACATCCACAGTGGTGAACAGCTCCATTTCACGCCCCAGCTTATTATGGTCGCGCAGTTTGATATTTTCCAAATATTCCAAATATTCCTCCAGCTCTTCCTTCTTTTGGAACGCTGTGCCGTAAATCCTTTGCAGCATGGCATTGTCGGAATTTCCCCGCCAGTAAGCGCCGGAAGAGGAGGTCAGCTTAAACGCCTTGATTCCTTTCGCACTCATCAGATGCGGCCCTGCGCACAAATCCGTAAAACCGCCCTGGCTGTAAAAAGAAATTTCCGCATCCTCCGGCAAATCACGGATTAGCTCCACCTTATAAGGCTCTCCCTTTTCCTCCATAAACCGGATGGCTTCCGCCCTCGGCAGCGTAAACCGCTCCAAAGGATTCCCTTCTTTGATAATCTTCTTCATCTCCGCTTCCAGCTTATCCAAATCTTCCCTGGAAAAGGGCGCGTGTTCAAAATCATAATAATACCCTGTATCAATGCTTGGCCCGATTGCCAGTTTGGCGTCGGGATACAGTCTCTTGACTGCTTCCGCCAGCACATGGGAAGCCGTATGCCTTACCACGCGCAGCCCTTCCTTATCTTTTGCCGTCAGGATATTCAGGCTGCAGTCCCTGTCCACTACCATGCGCAAATCCACCACTTCCCCGTCCACTTCTCCGGCACAGGCCGCCCTGGCCAGCCCTTCACTGATGTCCGATGCAATGTCAATGACGCGCATCGGCGATGCATATTCCTTGCTGCTTCCGTCTTTTAATACAATTTTCATGCAATTGCCACTCTCCTTTCCCTAAACGATGCTATTTTTCTTCCCTCTCCGTTTCCGGCTTTTTTTCTTTTCCGTTTCCACTGTTATTTCCATTATGGCTCCCAATCATCAAGCTCCGGTTGGGGGAAATCAGCATCCCAACTACCAGGCCGGAAAGCGCGCATACTGCCAGCGTCAGAAAAAATTCCCTCTTTTTCATTGTTGTTATCTCCTCTAACAGCGCCTGGAATTCCCTCCAGTTCTCTTTCCACTCTTCTCTCATTTTTCTCTCCTTCCTTATAATTTCCAAATCCGTTATCCGATACGCACACTCTAACAAGGGCGCGGCGCATTTTTCCTATAGAACAAAAAAAATCCCTTACATTGCCTGCCGGCGATGTAAGGGACGTAAATGCTACGCGGTTCCACCCTTATTGCTTTGCTTCCTGCATCCTGTTCATCCGGGCGCTTTTCGCAAAGCCACTTAATTTGGCTGATAACGGAGCCTCCGTGCCCTATTAAGGCCGCTCAGAGCTGGTTTTCAAATACCTTCCGGCCAGGATGCTTCCACCACCACGGCAGGCCCTAAGCTATGGCCTCCTATACGACATCCCTCTCTGGAACTTTCCGGTATCTTACTCGTCTCTTCCACGCATTCCCCGGAGTGTGTGAAACTTCCCAAATCCACACTGCCTATGACGCGCGTCTTTGGAAAAGCAAGTTTCAGCCAACCCCCGTATTTTACTTCCTGCAACTATTCTATGACATTTTCCCCATTCTGTAAAGGGGCAATTGCCAACATTTCTTCCACTATTTCAGCCGCACAGGCCACCAGACGGCTGCAGGGCCTGCCCGCATAATATTCTTTCGTACGTTTTCCCGGTTTCGCGCTCTGCTCCATGCCGTCCAGCCCAAGCAGTTCCCTGCAAAGAATCGTCCCGTTCCGTTCCCGGAAACGGCGGCTCATTTCACGCACCAGCAAATAAATCCGCTCCCTGCCTTCCTCATCCGACGGATTGGTATTTCCTTCTTTCAGCCCTGCCAGCAATGCCATCGCCGACACCGCGCCGCATACCTCCCGCATCCTGCCGATTCCGCCGCCCATGGGACTGGACAGTTTTAACGCCGTCTCCGCGTCCATGCCAAACAAATCCGCATATGTGGCAAATACAGACTGCGCACATCCATAACCGGACTCAAAAGTCTCTACCGCCTTCTCTACCCTGCTTTGCATCTGTCTCCCTCTTACTCATGCCTGGAATGTCTTACCGGTTCCGTCCGCAGCACTTCTTATACTTCTTGCCGCTCCCGCAAGGACACGGGTCGTTGGGGTAAATCCTGTTCCCTTTTACAATCGTTGTGGAACTCTTTTGCTCCCTGTACAGCCGCTTGCGGGTTTCTTCATCATAAATGTCTTTCCACTCTTCCAGATTGTAAAGCCAGTCCGCGCCTGCCGCAACCATATTTTTAAACAAAAGCTCCTTTTCAAACCCAAGGTTTACCCTTGTGTCCTCTTCCATTTCTTCAATAGGGTTCGCTTCCTTTAAACTGTCATTGATTCCGTCCAGGAAACCGGTCATAGTCATAATATCCACCTTATATTTCTCCGCCAGCTCCTTAACCGTCCCCTCCACTGCCTCGTCCGGGTTCTTTAACAGTTCCGCGTAAATTACCTTTTCCCTCTGGAAATACTCTGACCAGAGCCGCTGCAGTTCACTTTTATTCGCAGTCTCCGAATACGCCTTTGCCTGCCATTCCTGTAATAATGCCATTTGTACTACCACCTTTTGTTTATTTTCTTTGTCCACGCATTATACTGCCGCGCACAGCCCCTTTGCCTTATCGGCAAGTCCGCCGGAAAACAGCTTTGGAACCTCCCAAAACAGGCGCCATGCATGACCTTAAAGCTAGTATATAATACTTTTCCCAAAAAGTAAATTTTTTTTCCTTTTTCTATGCATAAACTTTTCGCCCTGGGCCATAATAGGATTGTAAGCAAAAGATAAGGTAAATACTTATCCTCCCCTAAGGAAGCCCCTGGGAATGCGGAAGCCGCATTCCCAGGGGCTTCCGCTATATTAAAGGCTTCATTTTGGGGCGATTTTGAGTGTTGCCAAGCTAATATTATCTTTATTTCCATAAGAATTATCTGTAAAAAGAATGTAATTCGTTACTATTGCTTCTGATCCTTCTAACAAAATCCAATTTAATATAATTTGCTTCGCAGTATCAACAGTAATCAGTGTTCTTTTTACTTGTATGGCTTTTATCCCACTTATAGAAATAACTAAATTTCTAAACTTGTCTTCATTATCATCAATTGTTTCAGGAATCAATTTTCTCACAGATACATCATCAATCGTTTCAAATTCAATCTGCATATTTTCACTCATTGATAGCATATAAAATATAAATACCTTTATTTGATAGGCAAAACCTCCCAAACTATTTATTCCGCTTTGATCTGGCACAAAAGTATCCATAAAATTCATCCTTCCTGATGCAACTATTAGGATAATTATAACATCAGCCTTACCTATTTTCCACTAATAACCATTGCATATTATCAATATATTCTGCTGCACCTTTCTAATAATACAATAATGAGCCTTTACATCACCAGATATTCATTTTAGAATTTGTGAAATAATAAAGACATAGCTATCCGCCATGCCCTGAATCTATCTATCAAATTCTATCAATAAACGCCGCATCTTAATCTTCCATTCCAAATGTCCGATATAACCACGCTCTACTATCCACCAGCATATGTAAAATTCTTACAATTATTACCGAATTGTCCTCTACCATATAATAAATTTTATAATTCTTATAATAATCCATACGAACACCCAAATCCGCCAATACTGGATCATCATCTAACTCATTACGCTCTGGAAAATTCTGTAGTTTGTTTATCTGTTTACGGATACCTTGCACTGTGTTGACTGCCGCAGAAGGATTTTTTAAATCAAATGCAATATAGTCAGCAGCAAACTCCAAATCCTGCTCTGCCAAATCAGATATTTCAATTTTATATTTTTGCATTCGTATACTTTTTCTCCAATCTGTCACAAACTGTGTTAAAATCCTTCGTCTTTCCTTCTCTTGCCTGCCTTATCCCATCCATCACACTCTGCCTTACTTCTATCTGCTGTTGTTTTAAGGTTTCCGCATAAATTTTCTTAACTGCAACTTCCATGCGATTTACCTCCTTCCAAATATAAAAAAACTCTGAATCCATTTCACTATTATTATATCCACTTTTTCATTTATTCACAACCTTCTTTTATCATTGGCATCCTATTTTATTAATATCTCATCTTTGCACATACTATTTCTACTATTTTGATCGCTTTTATGCTCTATTTAATATTTTCATATTTATTTTTAACGAATACCCCATGCGCCACTACAAGCACATGGGATATTCCATCATATACCACCAGAGAATTGCTGTTCTTTCCTACTTTTTCCACCCCGGTATATCTGTTCCATATTCAGTTTTCATTTACATGGCATAGCAACAATCCAACCTCATCCCACCTGCAAAAAACTGTTGCCAAGTGTTGCCAACACCTTTAGAGGACGCGCAAATGCCTGGGCAGACGCCTTGGAAACAATATGCGGTTTCCGGCGTTTGATGGCCCATGCGCTATTTGGCAATGCGTATCACTGCCTTTACAATATCCGCTTTATGGTTCACGCTGTAATCCATCGCCTTTTGCGCCTCATCCAGCTCAAAGATATCCGTCACAATGCCTTTTAAGTTTATTTTCCCTGCCGCAACCGCCTCTATCGCCATCGGATAAATATGGCGGTAACGGAATACCGTCTTAAACGTCAGCTCCTTATCCAGCGCAAGGCTCATGGGAAGCGTCATTTCCCCGCTCTTGCTGTATCCCACCAGCACAATCGTTGCGCCTTTTTTCGTCATATGTATCGTCTGCACGGTCGTCACCTGTGTGCCTGCGGTTTCCACTGCAAGGTCACATCCTTTCCCTTCCGTCAGCCTCTTTACTTCTTCCACCGCATCCGTGCGGCCCGCATCAATCACTCCGTCCGCCCCAAGCTCCAATGCCTTTTGCAGACGTTTTTCCATAATATCCGCCACATACACCTTTGACACGCCCATTGCCTTCAATGCCATCATCGTCACCAGGCCGATACAGCCCGCTCCCATGACCACTGCCGTCTGTCCGGCTCTTGCGCCCCCCTGCATCGCCGCATGGAATCCCACTGCCAAAGGCTCGATTAAAGCGCCTTCCATCGTGCTTACATGCTCCGGCAGCTTAAAGCAAAGGTCGGCCTCGTGCGCCACATATTCCTGAAACACCCCGTCCACCGGCGGTGTGGCAAAAAAGACCACATCCGGGCAAAGGTTGTAATTTCCCGTTTTACAAAACTCACAATGGCCGCAGGTCTTGCCCGGTTCTAACGCAACCCTGTCTCCGACTTTCAGGTGTTTCACCTTCTTCCCCACTTCCACAACCGTCCCGCCCGGCTCATGGCCAAGCACAAAAGGCGGCTTTACCACGTAATCGCCAATCGCCCCAGTCTCATAATAATGCAGGTCACTGCCGCAGATTCCAACATACTCCAGTTTCACAAGCGCCTCGTTATCTTTTACCTTTGGGATATCCCTTTCCTCAAATCCCATTTTCCCAATGCCCAGCATTACCGCCGTTTTCATTTTTCCTTCCATATCCGTCTTCTCCGCTTTCCTTTCTTTTTACTATCTTTCCAAATTTCCGGGTTTGCCTTACTTTGCCCGTCAGCGCAAATATTCTTTTCAGCCCTTCTGTTCATCAAACCGTCTGTCCTTAAAATAATATTCCTCATCCCGCTCATTGATTTCCCGGTACACTTTGCACGGGCTTCCAAACGCAATTACGTTTGCCGGAATGTCCTTTGTCACCACCGACCCTGCGCCGATGACGGAATTTTCCCCAATGGTAACGCCCGGAAGGACAATGACATTTGCCCCTAACCATACATTGTCCCCAATGGCAATCGGAAAAGAATACATCCCGTCCCCACGATGCTTCGGATGAATCGGATGCCCTGTTGTACACAACGTTACGTTAGGGCCTATCAGGACATGCTTCCCGATTGTTATTTCCCAGTCATCAATCAACGTCAGGTTCATATTGGCATAAGTGCCCTCCCCGATGGACACATATTTCCCAACGGCGACCGTAAGCGGCGGCACAATCCATACATTGTCCCCCGCGTGTCCAAAGATATCTTTTAAAAGCGCGGCGCGGCCTTCCATATCTTCCGGCGGCAGCGTGTTAAATTGCCTTACCAGACCCTTGGTATGCGCCTGAAGCCCAAGGTTCTCTTCATCGTCCTCCCAAATATAACCTTTTTTCATTTTCTCTTGTTCCGTCATTTCCCTTACCTCCCAGGCATTTTACTCTGTTTTTATAAATATTGGTTAAACTCCACTTTCTCTTTATTTGGCCCTGCAACGGAAAAAAACCTCACCCCGTTTTCCCAAAACGGAAGGGACTGGATTCCCTCGTCCAGGATGCAAAGCCCTTTCTCCTTTGCCAGGCGAAATACCGCCTCAATATCCGTCACATTCAGCGCAAGATGATCCACCGCGCCGTTTCGCAGCGCCGCCTGCTTATTTTCATATGCCTCAACCATTGTATCGCCAAGCCTGAAAAACACTACCCTATCCCCCACCGCTTCTATCACCGTCTCATACGCAATCTCAAATCCGAGCGTTTCATAAAAAGCCACCGTCGCTTCCATATCATTGGTGGGAATCCCGATATGCTGCAATCCTGTAATATATGTTTGAAAATTATGCTCCATCCAATGCCTCCATTCCTGCCTGCCCATGCCAGAACCATAAAAACATTGCAGGCTCAATCCTTAATCGGACCGTCCTTCCTGTCATCCCTTCTTTACCGTATATCTGCGTGTCCGTTCGTCTGCAATTACGCCGTCAAAATCCATCCCGAAGCCAAAATCATAAGTATGCCCTTCCCCGTCCTGATAGCACTCCATATCAAAAGCCACATCTTCCTTCTGGTTTTCCACCGTTTCCATATTGGCCGGCATCTGTAACGGCAGCAGGCCCTGCGGTTTCGCTTTTCCGGTTATAATGTCCAACACTGCCTGAGGGCATACGCCATATTCCACCAAAAGCGCATCGCTGCACGGCTCCAGCTCCGCCATCACCATGGGATTTTTCAGGGCGACTACTGTAATGACAGGCTTGCCGCCCATCCGCGCCTTCATTTCCTCCACCAAATCCAAATCCCGCTCATTGGCCGCCGTATTCCATTTGCCCCGGTAACTGCGGTCTGTAAAATCCTCCAGCGGATCTCCCCCTGCCAGGCTGTGTTCCCTTGCCGCCACTGCCTGGTAAGGACGGTACTGCAGCGTAATTGGCACATACCCGTTTCCGCCCGCCTTGCGGTCTTGTGGCTCATATCCTACCGAAATGGGCGATTCCACAAAACACAGCGCTGCATCGGCCTCCTCTGGCGTATCCACCACCTGGAAATATTCCGCCGCCGCTTTCTTCCCGGCAGGCGTCACCTCCTTATCTCCGGTAGGCATACTCATAAAATTCAGATAGGACTTTATATGCCTGTCCGGTATGTAAACTTTAATCCCCTCCTGCAGCGGAAGCGCATGGCCTTTGTTTTTTAAAAGGGTCACGGATTTTAACTGGGACTCATATCCCTTTTCCTTAAACGCCTGGCAGCCCACCGTCTGCAAGGATTTCTCCAAATCCAGATAAGGGTTTTCAAACAGCCCGGTGCGGAAAATATTCAGCAACAGACGGTAAGCGGACTGGCGGAATCTGGCGTCCGCCGCTTCTTTTCCATACTTTTCACAGTACATCCCATAAGCTTCCATTACAGGGGCTACCGCATTGTTGCCGCCAAACTGGTCCACTCCGGCCTCTAACGCCTTGAAATGCCGCTGCGCCTCCGTCAGCCCTTCCACGCCCCAGCATTTCCCGGCAAACGTTTCCTCCGCTTCCCCAATATCATGCGTGATGCCCCAGTCCGTGCATACCACACCCTCATATCCTAATTCCTCCCGCAGCAAATCCCGGATTAGGCTCTGGCTAAACGAATTCCCCACATTTTCCCCGTTTTTCTTATCTATCCCATAGGAAATGGTGTAATAGGGCATCACTGCGCCCGCTTTCCCGGTCTTTCCATCCAGGGAAAATGCGCCTTGCGTAAAGGGTTTTAAATGTTCTTTAAAATTCCCTCCCGGATAAACCGCATATTTCCCGTAAGCATAATGAGCGTCCCTCCCGGCCTCACACATACCGCCGCCCGGAAAATGCTTTACCATTGTATTCACGCTGTCCTTCCCCCAGCCGTCGCCGCTTTCTTGCGTCGTCTGGAAACCGTCGCAGTACGCCTTTGCCATATCTATCGTCATCTGCGTATGTTCTCCAAAAGTATCCGCAAACCGCATCCACCGCGGTTCCGTCGCCAAGTCGATTTGTGGGGAAAGCGCGGTGGTAATCCCCAGGGCGCGGTATTCCGCCGAAGCCATTTCCCCAAATTCCTTCACTAACGAAGGATCAAACGTGGCGGACAGCCCGATGCCGTTTGCCCATTTGGAAATATCCTCCCCGGTTACGCCCATATACTCCGCCGTTGAGCCTGCTCCATGCCTTGGGTCTGAACTGTTGTTTGCCGGAATGCCGAAACCGGAATTTTCCGCCAGGGCCTGCAGTTTATTGTTCCACCGCACCGCCGTCTCCGTACTCTCTAACCCCATAACCAGCACATGGCGCACTTTATCCTTTACCGTAAATTCTTTCTGCTGGTCTGTCAGCTCCCAAGGCTCCACGCCGCTTTCCTCATAGCTCTTCCCGCCGTAAGTCCCGCCAAACACCGCCGCCCTTGGCCCCTTGGCCGGAATCAATTGGTGGGCGCTGTACAGCATCAGCCCGGCAATATCCTCTATGGATATCCGCCCGGCCAAATCCTTTGCCCGTTCTTCATAGGAAAGCCTCCAGTCCTCATAAGGCGCCAATTCCCCGGAGCCCAGGAAATCCTTAAACGCATAGCCATCCACCGTCAGGATTTCCACTTTGCTGCCAGTGGCAACGCCAAGCGTCGGCCCGTCCCCGTTTTCCACCAGGAAATATCCGTCCTTCTCTTCCTTTTTCCATTTCTGTCCCATATGTTTTCCTGCCCCTTTCTCTTTGCTTTACGTCTGTTTTTCCGCTTTTTCCTTTCCGCTTCTCTTACTTATGCTCCAGCTCGTAAACCACCATTGCCAGCCTGCGGCTGTCCGGCGCCCAGGAATTGACATTCAGGGAACCCTGCCCGCCGAAAAATTCCAACACTTTGCGCCTGTTTCCTCCATCGCTGTCCATCCTCCAAAGCTCCACCTGCATATTGGGCAAATGCTCCTCGCTCTCAAGCCCTGTGCCGCTGTAAGAAATGTAAACCACTTTTTCCCCATCCGGCGATACATGAGGGAACCAGTTGTTCCTGTCATCGTCCGTCATCTGCACCGGACCGGAGCCGTCAGCCCCCATCCGGAAAACCTGCATCCTCCCGGTACGCGTACTGTTAAACCAAATAGATTTCCCGTCCGGGGCATATTCCGGGCCGTCATTAAAACCAGCCCCTGCCGTCAGCCGCTTCTCCCCGCCGCCCAAAACAGAGATGGTGTAAATATCCACTTCCTGCCCTTTCCCGTAATCCCGGAATGCGCAGTAAGCCAGTTCTTTGCCGTCCGGCGACCATCCATGGACAAAGCTTGGGCTTTTGTCCGTCACACAGCGCGGACTGCCTCCCTCTGCCGGTAAAATATAGGCTTTGGACTGCCAGCCCTCCTCGGAATGGCTCACCACAATCTCCTTTTGGTCCGGGGACAGTACGTGGTCATTGTTGCAGTTGTTGCACGCCCCGCTGTCTATCACCCGTTCCTGCCCGGTGGCTATGTCAAAACGGTAAATCAGCCCTTCCGAATTGAAAACCAGGCTGCCGCCGTCCTTTGTCCAGTTAGGCGCTTCCACCACTTTGTCATACTTATGCAGCTCCTCCAATTCCCCTGTCTCAACATCCAGAATGCACAGCCTGCTTTTCGTCCGTTCCCGATGCCCCGTCAGCCCGGAAAGCTTCTTCCCCGCTTCCCTTAAATCCCGCAGGAAGTCTTGGCTGCTATCCTGGTCGATGAACTGGGGTATTTCCATTGCCCTTGCAAACTGGAAGCAAGCCGCCATATCCAGCGCGCCCTGTCCGACGGGCGCCTCTGCATATCCGCCTTCCTCCAGCTTCATATCTTTATAATGAAGGGAACGGATGCGCCCTTTATTGCGCCACAAAAAAGCTTCCGGGTCTTCCCCTCCATACAGGAGCCATCCCACATCCGCCTGCGCGCCCACTTCCTCTGCGCAGCTTTCCAAGAATTGTTCATAAGCGCTTTTCCCTGCCATTTTCCGGCAGCTTACTTCCATCCCATTATGGGCCAGAAGCTGCGCCCCAAAGCCGGAAAGCTGACGCGCCAGCTCTCTACAGTCTTCCAACTGTTTTGCCTGGTATGCCCCGTCTATCGGTTCCGGACAGGATATGACATATTGGCGGATTCCATATTTCCCTGTCAGCGCTTTCAGCCGGGGCGCCCATCCGTCCAACGCCCCGGACAGGATATGGCAGGAAACCACCGATAATCCGTATGCCTGCATCACAGGCATATACTCTTCCAACTCCTCCACCGTCCACACCCCTGCGGACGGCTCTTGTCCCAGGCACGGCTCAATCCACCGATAACCCATCCCGGCTGCCTCGGCCCAAAAGGCTTCTTTTTTCTCTTTCAAAGCCCGGCCTGCGCCATACATTTGTATTCCGAACTTCATAAACGCTCCTTTCTTTCGCTCCCAAGGCGCCCGATTGCCCGACCGCTTTTCTTTGTCCCTGCCTGTATCCTAACTGTTGGCCGCATCGTATGAAACGCCTGCTTTGCCTAACTTCACCTTCCATTTAACCTTGTTTTATCATACCATTTATTTCCCCTAAATTCAAGCGCCATGCCTCCTTTTTACAACATTTTGAGGTATTCTATTCTATGATTACTGCCATTTTACCTTTTGTCTGCAGACATACAACAATCCCTTGCCTGCCCACCCATAGCCATGCTAAAATAAACCAAGGCAAAACACAGTGCAATGCAATAATGCAAATATAAAAAAATATAAGAAAAAACAGGAAAGGAACATGGCCCCGGCCCAAAAAGAATCCCCAGATACCGCAGGAAAGGGATTCGCCCATGGCCTGGCCGCCAGAGCGTGGCTAATATGACAGAACTGACTTCCATGATGAATATCGGGAAAGAAATGGCAAGAAAACTTTCCTCTGTGGGCATTGATTCCAAAGAAAAATTGATGCAAACGGGTTCCAAGCAGGCATTTCTGAAACTAAAGGGCATCTATCCCCAAGTTTGCCTGGTGCATTTATATGCCTTAGAAGGCGCCGTCCAAAATGTGGATTTCAATGCCCTGACAAAAGATAAGAAAAAAGAACTGAAAGAATTCAGCGACTTTTTAAAAACATAATCATCAAATTCCGCAGGCTGCGGGCATCCTGGCGTCTGCCCGCCCTGTCCTTTGCTTTCATCACGCTACGTCCCCTGCTTTGCCAAAACCAACTTCCGCAACGCCGGCACTCCCTGCATAATGCCAAGCGCCGCCAAGTCTACCGCCATCACGGCAACGACAAGCGTCCCGTTAAGCAGGGCGGAATATACCCACGGATTCACCATCGGCATCCCGAAAAACGTTTCCGGCATATACATATACCAGAGCAGTCCGCCGGAAAGCGTCAGCGAAACCCAGCGTCCGAAAGAGCCTAATACCGTCCCCCATAGCCATCCCCACTTCTTTCCCGCTCCAAACCCGCACAAAAATACAAGCGTATAGGCCAGCACATAGTCCAACAGCATGGACTGCCATGAGATGGCAATGCCTCCCCCCAGGAAATATTGCAGTATCCCATTGACCAGGCAGCACATCAGGGCATACTTTGGCCCCCAGCGCAGGCAGTAAACCAGGATTGGCGCTAACGCCAAGTCGATGGAGCCGCCAAACGGGAAGCGGAATATCCGAAAATACCCCAATACCGTCGCAGCAGCAATCAGAATGGCCCCCTCCGTCAAAGCACGGATTTTCATTGTTTTTTTTGTCATAGCCGTTTCCTCCGTTTTTATATTTGTTGAAACCGGGCAGGGGGAATGGCCCACTCCCCTGCTCGCCGCGCCGGACTCCCGCAAACAAAGATTCGCGCCAACCTTCTTCCTTACGGGTATCCGTATGCATAAAATACCGCGGTGCAAACAGGCGCAACGCGGTACGGAAAAAACGACAAGTATTCTATTTGCCGAATATTCTTCCTACGCCGGCATTACCCGGATCAGGTTCAAGGGACCGGAAGCGACATTACGCCTCTGCATCTCAGCCGGACTTGTGTCCAGCGCCCCTGCTATTCTGTTACACAGCGGTTTCTTTATATATACTATATCTCCCGGCTTTTTGCAAGCTATTTTTGCCCTTACGAAAACTTATCCGCTGCCAATGTCATTTGCTTTCGCTTCTCACAATGGCGCCAAGCATAGGCCCCAGTCCAGACCATGGAAAGACGCCGGCTCTTAGGCGCCGTATTGGGGCGGCTTAGCGCCGTTTCGTCTGTCGTGAGCGAAAGCGTGTCTGGACGGGGCTATGGTTGCGCCATTTGGGAAACTTATACGCATGACATTGCCGCAGCTACAGTCTGTTATGTATATATTTCTCCCGGAACTTCTTTGGCGTGTCCCCGGTATACTGGCGAAACATCCTGGTAAAATAACTTTGGGAAGAGAAAGCAAACGCCGCACTGACCATGGCACAGGAGCAGTCGGTATCCAACAGCATATGCTTCGCCGCCTTAAGCTTGCATTCCATCATATAATCGGTCACTGTCTTTCCCGTCTCCCTGCGAAACAAGGAAGACAGGTAATCCGGGTTTTTACCCACCTGTCCGGCTATATCCGCGACACGGACCGGACGGTTTAAGTTCCGGTTGATATAATCTATGCATTGCATTACGGTCTTAGAATAAATCTTTTCTTTTTTTAATTTCCCCATATAATCCGTAAAATACTCCACGGCCTCTTCATGAAGCCTGCGCACTTCCTCAATCGTCCTGCACTTGTCCATCTGCTGGATATAATAATCGCTGGAAGTATACGCCGTTTCGCTGTTCATCCCCCCGGTAATTGCAAACCGGATGACCAAAGTCATGGACGCCACAAACAGGTATTTCATATTGATTAACGGTTCATCCGACAAATGTCCCTGTTTCCCGGCGCAAAAATTCCGTCTGGCCTCTTCCACCGCCCGGAAATCCCCATCCTGGACATACCGGTACATACGCATCTCCTCTTCATAATCCCTGTGCCGGAAATTATTTTCCCGGTTCATATATTCCAGATAAGAAATCTGCCCCGTTACTTTCCTCTTCATCCAAATCACCTGTTTCTTCCTAACTTTCTTCCTAATAAAATGAAATGTAAATCCACCTCGGTATTTTACCATTTTCCAAGGAATTTTAATAGATTATTCTTTCCTTTTATCATAAGCTTTTTCATAAGAAAGGCACAGACTGCCTTAAAAACACAAAAAATACAAAGAGAGGAAAAAACTTATGAGCAGAAAATTAAAAGAAACCACCCTGTCCGGCATTGCCTCACAGGATGTGCAGCCTTATGAGCTTGCGCATCGCAAAACAGCAAAAACAGCAGCGCAGGAAGGTTTTGTCCTTCTGAAAAACGAAAATGGCGCACTGCCCGTTGCAAAGGGCTCCAAACTGGCGCTCTACGGCGCAGGCGCCTCCAACCCCATCAAAGGCGGCACAGGCTCCGGCGATGTAAATGAGCGTGAGGTGGTCAGCATTTACGATGGCCTGGCACAGGCAGGCTATGTTATTACCACCGAAAACTGGATTGAAAATTTCCGCAAACAATATGAGCAGTCCCGTCTGGACTGGCGGCAGAAAATCTGGGATGACATTGACCGCGCCAATGGCGATTCCATCGCATTATTCCATGCCTATGCTTCCAACCAGTATACTTTGCCGGCCGGCGACCTTCCGGAAAAAACAGATGCGGAAACGGCCGTTTATGTAATCAGCCGTATTGCCGGGGAAGCGGCCGACCGCTACGCGCAAGGCAGCGATTATTACCTGAACGAAAAAGAAGAGGAAATCCTAAAAACCATCTGCGGCCTTTACAAAAACGTAATTGTACTTATCAATTCAGGAGGCATTATCGACCTTTCCTTCCTGGATTCCTATGAGAACATTTCCGGCGTAGTATTGATTTCCCAGCCCGGCATGGAAACCGGAACTGCCGTGGCTTCCATTTTTACCGGGGAAGTGACCCCAAGCGGGAAACTGACCGATACTTGGGCATACAACTACGAGGATTACCCCAACTCCAAAACCTTTTCTCATAATAACGGAAATGTAAATACGGAAAAATATGAAGAGGGCATTTATGTGGGATATCGGTATTTCGATACTTTCCAGGTTCCGGTCCGTTATCCCTTTGGTTATGGGCTGTCCTATACCGACTTCTCCCTTTCCGTAAAAGATATCTGCAAAGTAAACGACTCTGCCTTTTGCGTCACTGCCGTCGTGACCAACACAGGCAATGTCTACAGCGGCAGGGAAGTGGTGCAGGTCTATGTCTCTTGCCCGCAGGAACTTATGGAAAAAGAATACCGCCGTCTGGCAGGCTTTGCCAAAACCAAACTTCTGGCGCCGGGCGAATCGGAAGAACTGACCATCGAAATCCCGCTCTACGCCCTGGCGTCCTTCTGCGTCAAAACGCCGGGATGGGTGTTGGAAAAAGGCGCCTACGGCCTGTTTGTAGGCAACAGCATCGCCTCCTCCACACTGGCTGGCGTCCTGAACCTGGACGACCATGCCCTGTTAGTAAAAACAGAGCATATCTGCCCGCTCCGGGAAGAGCTGCAGGAACTGTCCGCTCCAAAAGCCGCCGTTTCTGCGCTGAGGGACGCTTGGCTTGCCGATGCAGCGAAAAAACCTTCCCTTACGTTCCACTCCTCCGCTCTCCAGACTAAGACCATTGCCTACGGCAAGGAAAAGGACTCTATCCCCGCCGAGGTATGGCAGTTTGTGGAAACGTTAAGCACAGACCAGCTTATCCAGTTGGCGACCGGGGATCCGGGCAAAAGCCAGAATGCCGATGACGGCCAGAAAGACAGCGCCCTTGGTTCCGCCGGGATATCCGTACCGGGCTCTGCCGCCCAAACAAGCAGTTGCGCCCTGAAAGACAAGAACCTGGCTCCTATTGTCCTTGCCGACGGCCCGGCCGGACTGCGGCTGCTCCAAAGCTATCCGGTCGTGGACGGGGAAGCGCAGCCGGTTCCTTTTGAAATGAGCATTGAGCATGGCTTCTTAGCAAGGAACGTGGATTTTGGCCAGGCAGAGCTTTATTACCAATATTGCACGGCATTCCCCATCGGCTCCCTGCTGGCGCAGTCCTGGGACCGGGAACTGCTCCAGACCGTAGGCAAAGCAGTGGCGGAAGAAATGAACCGTTTCTATGTCACCCTCTGGCTGGCGCCCGGCATGAACATCCACCGCAATCCGCTGTGCGGACGGAATTTCGAATATTATTCCGAAGACCCGCTTTTGGCAGGGAAAATGGCGGCTGCCATGACGGACGGCGTACAGTCAGTATATGGCTGCGGAACCACCATCAAACACTTTGCGTGCAACAACCAGGAAGACAACCGTATGGGTTCCGATTCCGTCCTTTCCGAACGGACTTTAAGGGAAATCTACTTAAAAGGATTTGAAATTGCGGTAAAAGAAAGCCAGCCTATGTCCATTATGACCAGCTACAACCTGGTAAACGGCATCCATGCAGCCAACAACCATGACTTGTGTACCAAGGCGGCCCGTGACGAATGGGGCTTTGGCGGTGTCTTTATGACTGACTGGACCACTACGCAAAATGGGCCGGACTGCACCGCATCCGGATGTATGCAGGCCGGAAATGACCTGGTAATGCCCGGTGTGCCGCAAGACCATGCGAATATCCGCGCTGCCCTGGAAGACGGAAGCCTTTCCATGGAACAACTGAAACTACGGATTGCGCACCTGGTGGAGACTGTATGGAAATCCAACCGGTATGAGGCAAAATAAACGCCTGCCTTCTCTATTGAGAAAGCTGTGCGCAAAAAAGAGGGACAGCCGGCAAACGATGCGTTTCCCGGCTGTCCCTTTTTGTATATTGGACTTTTGTATATTGGACGTTTGCATCTTGGACGTTTGAAACAATCGCAAACTAAACCCACAAATAAAGAAAATCCTATCTTCAACTGGAAAACCATACATCCATATGGTATAATTGTTTCCATAAAAATTTATGACCGGAGGTAACATATGCCAGACACACACAAAAAAGGGCTGAACGCCGATTTGGTTTCCAACGACCTGGAACATTGCTGCCGCGGAATCGGCTTATGCGACCAATGCCAGGGGGATGCATGTATTATCGGCTATGCGAAACAATGCATTGCCGGCTATCGGCAAAAGCCAAAAAAAGAAGTGCCGGAAGGCGCAGAGCATGTACCGACTATGGATTTTAAGACATTTGATGAGGTAGAACTGGAAACCGCCATTGCGCATATCCTGAGGGAATGCAAAGACTGCAAAGCAGACCATACGGAAAACTGTATCATCAATGTTATACGCAACTGTTATGAGGTTGGGTTACTGGGAGATACGCTCCCCTTTAAAGGAAGCGCCCTGCAGTATCTCATATACTTAAACGAATATTACCCGGAAAAATCGGCGCATATAGCCGCCCTTTACAAGGAGATGGGACAACAGTAACATAACACTGCCCTTGTCCGATACCCTTCCAAATATAAAATGAACTGCCAGGCAAGCTGACACGGATTAAGCAACGCCAAAATGCGCGTTTCGCCCATAAGAAGCATTCGTATGCCGGCCTGATTAGAGTATAAATCCGGGCAGTATGCCTGGCAGTCAGGAAACGGAGATTTATGAAAAAAAAGACAAAGCAAATTGCCGCATGGTTATGCATTATTACGCTATCCCTTCTATACATCGCCACTTTCGTCGTTGCCCTTTTAGACTTTCCCGGCTCCGACGCCCTGTTTCGCGCCTGTCTGGCCGCTACCGTGGGATTGCCTATCCTGCTTTGGATTTATATATGGCTGTATGGGAAAGTAAAAAAAGAACATACCATAGCGTCTATGGATATCTTTCAGACAGGGCAGGAACAACGAAAAGAGGATTAAGAACTAGGAAAGATATCCTTGTAGCTGGGCTACCAACTCATATACCCTGGTAGCCGGACATCTTTGGGATGGAGGCGCATTATCGTATGACTCATACTGCCGCTTCGCCCGCTGAATGGCAAGCTCTGTTTTATCTTTCAACAGCTCGTATAAATTTTCCTGATTCTTTTCATATCCAAATTTTTGTTTCAAAATCTCCTGATATTGTTCCCGGCCATTATTCACAGTCAATTCCTGAAAATGCAAAATAAACCATAGTTCAATACATTCGTTTGACCAAGCCACCTTATATTGCCTGCTTTCTTTCCTTTCTTCTGCGCTAAATTGTGTATTGTCAAAATTGTCCAAAGGGAAATCATCCTTATCATACATAAGCCAAACCACCTCTGCCTGCGGAAATTCTTTCTCCACCTGTTCCCGTGCAAATCTTAGCAGTCCCTTTGTATTCCTCCCTGTCCCCCTTACTAACACCCTTGGCCCAGAAGAAAAGCCATAATACTTTGTATTAATTGCGTCTGCAAACCCTTTCATATAATTAGGTTCTGTCTTTGTACCCTCACTGATAATATACATATATGGCGGAAGTTCATCTAGTAACGCTTTTTTCCGCTTCTGCATTTTTGCATTGATTCTTTCCTGGTTCTTTTTTTGTTCACTGGCTTTTAATGGCTTCCTGCTCATGATTTCGAAACCTCCCAATCCAAAATTTTCCGGATATAAGGGTCTGCCCCATAACGCCCTTCCAGGTACCGCTTTCCATATGCTTCATCCTTTCCGGGAGTTTGCCCGTTTTCCTTCTTAAAAGAAACAAGGGAATAAAGCTGTGATGCATTCTGCGGATTTAGTGCGCAAAACCAGATTTCATCCCTCCGGTAAACTTCAGGCGCCATAGTTGTGATATCATGGGAAGTCAGCAAAAGCTGCGCCCCATTCCTATTGCTTATGGGATTGGTAAATAATTCAATAATATATTGCAGAAGCTTTGGATGCAGTTTTGCATCCAGTTCATCGGCAATCATCAAAGTCCCCTTCTGTAAACATTCCATCATTTCCGCCAGACAACTGAATAATTTTCTTGTACCACTGGACTCTTCTTCAAATGGAATCTCAAAAACCATTCCATTTTCCAGGATATGCCTTGTATAAATCTTGTCAATTTCTCCATTTTCATCCTTTTCCTCACGGAAATCCGAAATATGGATATCCATCTTTTGCACCATTTCAAACAGCCTGTTTCTGTCTTTTTGCTCCTTCGGAAGAATAACCTGACGCTCTGTCTTAGGATTGTTATAATCTACCACATTAATGTGTAAAAACCAGTTTATCACCTCATTTACAGATTCTATATCATAGTTGGCCGCTATATGGGAAAGCAGCGGCATAGAACTTTTCAACTTTTCAACCGGAATCTCCTCCAGCTCTTCCCCTAAAACACATTCTTCCACAGAACGTTCAAAAATGATTTCCGCATCTTTTTCCCCAAGGACTAACCGATAAAGATTTTCTTCCACAATCTCATTATGAATATGGGAAACCTGGTACCTATACTGCCTGCCCCCGGTACGGAACAGAATGTCAAAACAAATCGGGGCATCTTTACATTCCGGGGCAAACTTATGATATTTTTCGGCAAAATCTATTCCAAAACTTCTTGCAGACATAGTGATATATTTTCCATCATTCTCCATCTGGGAAATCACAAAGGGACGTGAAACAAATATTGCAAAGTATATCAGGGCCTCTAAAACGGTTGACTTCCCTCCTCCGTTCGGGCCGTATATTGCAACCACTGGCAAAAACTTTTCCCCGTCCGCTTTATCTATTATGACGCTTTTTTCATGCTCCTTAATCGGCTCCGCAATCAAGTCCAAAAAAGCCTCTTCCTTAAATGACTTAAAATTAGAAAATGAAAATTGGCTTAGTATAATTTTCCCTCCCTTCCTTTGGTTTTTTCTCACATAAACCATATTGCAAATATAGTATCAAACTATTTTAAAAATAGCAACCTATTATCCGGGCATTTTCCTTCACCCCAACAGGGAGCAAGCCCATTTATAACCGCCTGCGGCGATAAGCCATATGCTTTGGCCACATAACTGCACTGGAGGCTGTCAGGCTTCCAACGCCGCTCCAATCCGGCGAAGCCTCTCCTCATCCATCGTCGCCCGGTGCATATCTGCGTAAGCCCGCACGGAACGGCCCATATATTCTTCCGCAATGCCAGTCAAATCAAGCAACCCTTCTAACTTCTTCACTGTCTCAGGATCTTCCCTTAGCTCCCACATAGGCGTATCCAAATCATAAGCTCTCTTAAGCGGTTGTGACAACCGGTACGACACGGTATAGCTGCCTGCCTGCAAATGGCATATATGCTCCCTTACATCCGCAAACATCGGATTCTCTTTATCTCCATACACCGACTGCGGCGCAAAGGGCAGCGCAAGACAGGCGCTACAGTTAAAAGGAACCGTTACGGACACTGTCACATGTTCCCTGTCCTGCATCTCCCAACTGCAGGCATACGTACCGGAAGCGGAATCATAGGAAGCGTCCATGCTGCCAAGCCGCCAATTAAGCGTCGGCGCGAACCTCACCTGTTTAAACCCTGGCGCCTCATCCATACTGTTGATTCCGGCTGCGTGACGGAACATCCATTCCAAAACAGAGCCGTAGGAATAATGGTTCATACTGTTCATGCTGGTACCCGAAATAACGCCGTCCGCCAGCAGACTGTTCCACCGTTCCCACACCGTAGTAGCCCCCAGCTTCACCTCATACAGCCAGCCCGGATACTCCTCATTCAATAGCAAAGCATATGCCAGCCAGTCCATGCCGTTGTCCGACAGGATATTGCACATCAGCGGCGTGCCCACAAACCCCGTCCGCAGCTTGCCATGGCTGAACTGAAACAACTGCAAAAGCTGCTTTTTCACCAGCTCCTCATTTTCTGACAGACAATATTTCAAAGTCAGAAGAAGCGCCGTCTGCGTCTTAATGCAGCACCGCCCGGTAACGCTGTAATATTCCTTCCTCACAGCCGCAAACTGCTCCTTGGACAGCCTGCCGTATTTTTCCTCTTCCTCTTTATAGCCAAGCACACCGGCCGCCCTGGCCACCAGCCCTGCGCTCACCGCATAATACAGATTTGCAAGAAACCCCTCATCCGTAGCGCCTAACACTTGTTCCGAACCTCCCTCCGGGTGGTCCAACGCCAGCCAGTCGCCAAAGTGGAACACATCCCTCCATCCATGGTTATCCCCGTCCACTCTGGCGACATAATCCACCCAGCTTCTCATGCTCTCAAACTGATCCTCCAATATGCTCTTGTCCCCAAAGAAAAGATACATATTCCATGGAATAATGCAGGCCGCGTCACCCCACACACAGGCGGAAGCTTCCACACCGCAGGACGGAACCACATGAGGCGTCCCGCCGTCTAACGCACTCTGTTCTTTCGCCATATCATACAGATACTTTGCATAAAAGGCATAAGAATCCGTCAGATACATAGCCGTTGGGGAAAACACCTGTGCGTCTCCCGTCCAGCCCATACGCTCATCCCGCTGCGGACAATCGGTAGGCACATCCACAAAATTATCCCTAAGCCCCCAGCGCACATTTTCAATGAAACGGTTGAGCAGCCCATGGCCAGTCTTCATGGAGCCAATCTCCTCAAAATCACTGTACAGCACCAAGCCCTTGAAATCCTCCTTTTTCAGATTAGGAATCCCCTGGATTTTCACATACCGATAGCCATAAAAGGTAAAATGGGGAACCACTGCCTTCCCGCTGCCGTCCGATATGTAAATATATTCCGATTTGGCCGACCGCAAATTTTCATTGTAAAAATTGCCGCCCTGTAAAATCTCCCCGGTCTGGATATGGATTTTCGTCCCCGCCGGCTCCTGCACCTGCAGCGAGAAAATCCCTGTGATTTCCTGCCCCATATCAAAAACCAGCTCGCCTGCAGGCGTATGGAGCAGCTCTATCGGCTCCAAAACATGATGGACAATCACAGGCAGGCTCATCCGCTCCGTAAGGACGCCCTTTGGCGGTTCACAGAATTTTGCCTGACAGATTTCCAAATCGGCCAGCGTATCATCCCGCATCTCTCCGTCGTATAAGTTAGAAAAAGTGATTCTGCTGCGTCGCACAGACCAGCTTTCATCCGTTCCAATCATCTCACTGGAGCCGTCCGCATAATCTATATGCAGCTCCGCAATCAATTTCCACTCATCTCCATAAAACCCTTTATCCTCAAACGCCGCAAAACCAAACCTTCCCTTATACCAGCCGTTGCCAAGCAGAACCGATAACCTTCCCGAGCGCTGCAGCAGTTTGGTCACGTCATATGTCTGGTACTGCACCCATTCGTTGTAATCATTGCAGTAGGGCGTCAGATATTCCTCCCCGATGCGCTCCGGCCCGCCCGCGGCATCCTCTTTTGCCTGATAAAACGCTTCATACAGCCCAAGGCCGCTGATATAAAGCCTGGCCCTTTCCACAGGCTTATCCACCTTTACATCCTTTTCAAAATAAGGATGCCGCTTTTCGCTGTTATCACAGGTAATCCATCTGGCTGTCCATGCCTCCTCCATCTTCGCCGTCTCGAACCACTGCACCTCTCCCGTAGCCTCTTCCCCCAATTCACTGCGCACCGTTACCGTCCAATAATAGCGGGTGCGGGGCTGCAGCTCAAACGCTGCCCGCCAGGCAAGGCTGTCCGCCTGTTCGTCAAAACCAGAGTCAAATAGAATCTCTTCCATCCTCTCGTCCGCCGCCGCCAAAAGCCTGGCGGACGCCTGCTTCTTTCCCTCCGCCCCCTTTACTTTCCAGGAAAAAACCGTGCGTGGCATCCGAAATCCCAATGGGTTGGTCAAATGATTCACTTTCATGTCATAAATTTGCATACCTTATTCCTCCGCTTCCAAACCTCTGTCTCTTTTTCTATTGTAACAGACTTTTTATAAAAAAACATATAAAATCTGACTTTGAAAATTGCTTTCCGGCAGACGTACGTCACAATTTGTGGAAGCTTTGCGCCAAAGGAAAGGCAGGGCGGACTGCTGTCCCATGCAGGCGCTTATCCCGCTTTTATGCCGCAAACGGGGCCATTTCCGTTATTTTGCATATCCTATAGTAAATATCTGTCAAAACAGGAAATTATTTATGCGACACTATCCTTATCCCGGCGCATTCGCAGAAATCGCCGGAAATGCCAATTATCCCTCTTTGCATGGGAAAGCCAATTTCTACCGCGTTCCTGCAGGCGGTGTATGGGTCGAAACGGAAATCCATGGCCTGCCTTACGAAAATATGCCTCCCTACAGCCAGTTTTATGGTATGCATATCCACGAAACCGGAGACTGCTCCCTTCCGTTTGAGAAAACCGGAAACCACTATAATCCAAACGGTATGCCTCACCCGGAACATGCCGGAGACATGCCGCCGCTTCTTGGCAACAAAGGTTACGCTTACAGCGCCTTCTATACGAACCGGTTTGAATTGCCCGAAATTATCGGCCGTTCCCTGATTATCCACAGCGCGCCTGACGACTTTACCACACAGCCTTCCGGAAATTCCGGCGTTAAAATCGGCTGTGGCGTTATCACTAACGCAACGCCTTATCTGAATCCTTTTGGCTCTTAAAGAAGCCTTTCGGCTCTTAAAGAATTTTCGATTCTTGAAGAATCCTATCCTGCCGCGCGGCATATCCTGGGAGACTTTTTATATTTTAGTTCCACTGCCAGTTAGGCTCCCCTGGATGCGACAGCGGCAGAAAAACAATATCGGCAAATCCCTTCCCAGGCGGAAGTTCCCGTATCGGCTTATCGTCCTCCTTAGCGCTGCAAAATACACCCCCTGCCTCACAGCCCAATGAACTTTCATCTTTACAATGTCACTGTTATTGATTTCCACTTGCAGGCATTGCTATTGGCTCCGGGGCAGGCGGGCGAGCCGGCGCCGCTTCCGCCATCCGACACAAAAGCATAATGGACACGCTGAGTGCGCCTGATGCTTTACGATTGCATTGCTTGCCACAATGCCAATATGGATACTGCCAAATACGCCCTGCCTGGCGTGAACCGGAATTATTTCCGTCCGAGATACCTTCGGACTTTACTTTTATAAACGTTGTACTCCGCCCCAAATGTTTTTGACAAAAACGTTTCTTCTTGCAGTATTTGCAGATGAAGCATTGTCATGGCAAAAACAGAAAACGCCAGCAAGACCCAGTTAAAAGCTATAAGCAGAAGACCTGCATAAACACAATCAAAAGCTAAAAAGGCAGGATTTCTGCTAATGCTGTAAATCCCGCAGGTAATGATTTCTGTTTTATCGTTTTCCGCTATGCCAGCCCGCCAACTGTCTTTCATTGTTACAACGGATACGGTAAAAAGAATATCTCCGATAAAGCCAAGCGCCACACCGACGGCAACGAACGTCTGCGGCAAATATGGCGGAATCAAAAACAGACTAAGGACTTCCGCTGCAACCACAGAATAAGTGGCTATTTTCATAACCAGCTCAATGTAGAATACTTTTGTTTTCTGTTTGCCTTTTGCTATTTGGTCTGTCTGTATGCCTTTTCTTTTTTGCAGCGCCATCTTGCTAAGGTAGACTGCATAAAATACAGCAAGTATCAGTAACCCTATAATTTTCATTATGCTTCCTTTCTTGTGGGAACCGTTTTGGGATAAGATGAGTATATCACACAGATACAGATTTCTCTATTTCCATTACAATGACAGTCCGCAAATAAAAATGTTCTTCTGACAGGCAGCAAAGCAGCAAACACGGAATTCCCTATAAACAAAAAGGCGGAAAGCCTGCGGACATCCCACAAACTTTACGCCTTTGATTTGCCAGTCTCTCTATTCCTTCTATTGTCACGCTTTTATCTTATCCAGTTCCGTCAGGTCAATGCCGCAAGCCGTTAAAATAACCTTCAATTCTATATAACGCTCCTTTATCTCCTTATATACTGCCGATTCTTTATCCTCAATTAAAAACATGTACTTCTGCACTCTTGAAAATTCCTCCACCGAAATCCTTAGCATTTCTTTTTCACTCATATAGGGCCACCTGCTTTCTTAACCGCATTCACCGACAACATTTCTACTATATACAAAGTAATGTAATATAAAAAAGTTGACGCCCTATTCTCAAGGACTTGAGGACTTGAAATATAATCAAGAGAATAATGAGTGAATAAAAATGGCGGAAAATAAACAGTGCGACCACGAATACAAAGTACAGGCCGTGAAGCTTGCAAGAGAAATTGGATAGACTAAGGCCGCTAAAGAACTAGGAGTTCCCAAGAATACCATGTATGGCTGATGAGAGCCAACCGCCTTGGCAATCTTGACCTTGGGGCTGGCTCACAGACACCGCAAAGCGCTATGACGCTTAACGAGGAACTCATCCAGCTTCGCCAGCAGGTAAAAGAACAGGAAAAAGAAATCAGGCGTTTGAAAAAGGAAAACGACTTTGGGGAGGAAGCCATCGCTTTTTGCCGTGAGCCGTCTGAAGTCAGCAAAAACGAAAGACGGCGATATATTTAGGAGAACGAAATAAAGTAAGCGGGAGGCATTGGAAGAGGGATTCCAATGTTTTTTGAGTCAAAATAATATTTGAAAAAAGTGTTGACGGAATTAATAGGAAAAAGTAAAATTATGGTAGATAATGTTACGTTGCAAATAGAGAATTAGGTTTGTTTAAAGAGGGTAAATATTTAAAACCTGTTTTTGAATGAAAATAGGCGGTAATTGGGATACAATTATATGTAAAAGGGAATGGATTGATGAGTTTGCAGTTAGGAAATTTGCGTACAAAAATTTATGTTTTAAAATGGCGATATCATTAATGCTCTTCATATTCAAAAAATCCCCAATAAAAGTAGGAAAAGTAAAGCATTAATTTGGAAGTAAGAAAGTAAGATTTCTGACAGGACTTTTGTAAATGGTATCTAAAACTTAATTTTGTTACCATCGGATTTGTGATGCATCCAGAGGTACCAGTTATGACGAATTTTTAAAAAATTTGTTATAGAAGAAAGGGAATAATTGGGCTGCGAACAATATTGTGTTGTTGGTGGGGAGATAGGGGAAAGTTATAATTTGCTTTATATTAGGGAGATACAGCATGTGTAAAATAGATGAAAAATTAAAAGAAATGCAACAAGTTTTGCAAGAGAAGAAAATGCAACCTATATTTTTTGTGGGGTCTGGATTATCAAGAAGGTATTTGGATTCAAAAAATTGGGATGAATTGTTAGAAAAAATTGCAGAAGATGCGAAATGTGATTATTTAACTCTAAAAAAAATATGTAATAATGAGTACGAGAAAATCGCACAAGAGTTAGAATTTTATTATTTTAGATCTGTAAGTTGCGATGATTTGAAGTCTACTAAACGCAGAGAAATTTTAAGAAATAGAATTTCTGAAATATTTATAGAATGCACAGAAAAATACAATGAAAAAATATCTTCCATTAAGAACGAAGATTTTAATAAGAAAATTTGCAATGACTTATCTTCAATCCAAAATTTTAATAATCATGATGGAGCAAAAAAGATTTGGGAATATGCCAGCAACTATGATGGTATAAAAAAAGAAATAGAAAAACATTCTTATAGTTTAAAAAAGCTTATTGAGATTCAAGAATTACAGAAAACGAATCCTAAAGCGATAATTACTACAAATTATGATACCCTGTTAGAAGATATTATATTTGAAAATAGGTGTAGCAGGCATATTGGACAAGAAGGCTTTACAAGTGAGATAGATGCTCAAGAACATAAAATTGATTTGTATAAAATACATGGATGTGTTACAAAACCAGAATCTATCATAATAACCAAAGAGGATTATGATGTTTTCTTTCAAAAAAGCAAATATTTATATTCAAAAATTTTTACTTTATTTTGGGAAAATCCAATAATATTTATTGGTTATAGTGTTTCTGATAGAAATATAAAAGATATCTTAACGGTAATGATAGAAATTATGTCAGATGAAGATAGAAAGGAATTTTTAAAACGAATATGGATAGTTGATTATGTAGGAAGTGGGAATAGAGAACATGTAGAGAATAAAGAAATAGAGCTACTAAATGGAGAGAAAATTAGTATAACTTGCTTTTGTTTAGAAGATTACAGTAAGTTGTTTACTTCAATAAATGAAGTTGTTTTAAGTCAACAGTTTGGAGAACTAAAATTTACTATCTCTAAAAATGTAATTGAGTTGTTAATAGAACCTTTATATCAACAACAAGAAAAACTAAAAGTAGTTACAAGAGAATTGCTTCAAAATGCCTTGGATGCATGTAAAAAGAAGGGGATACATGCCAAAATCGAAATAACGATTTCCGAAAAAGGAGGGATTAACTATTTAACAATAAAAGATAACGGTATAGGTATGAATTTACAGGAAATCCGAGAAAATTTTTTGACAGTGGGGAAAACAAGTAAACAGAATAATTGTGAGGGATTGGTTGGAAAATATGGCATTGGAATTTTGTCTATTTTTTTGATTGGGGACTATGCTGAGGTATATACAAAAAAGGAATGTGGAGAAATGTTATCGTTAAAAATTGATAATAAAGATGATAACAAACGGGTTGAATGGTTGGAACCCGACCAACAATTTGTTAAGGAAATTGAGAGGAGTTCATTTACGCTTGTAAAAATCCGACTTAATGATCATTTGAATAAAGAAGATCCGCATTATATTGAAAAATTGGGCTTGGACATGTATGTTACAAAGCCAGAAAATTCTATTATTGTTAAATATATGGATAAAAAGGAAGAAGTGCCTAAAGTTGATAAAAATGGTTGGTTTAAAGAATTGTCCGATAATATTAAATTATATAAACGAAAATGGCTTAATGTAGATGAATCAGAATTTAGTTTAGAAGAAAGAAAACTTGCTAAACGATTGAATAGAAGTGGGTACATATTTTATAACGATATGCTTTCTTCTGTCGTGTTTGAAAAGGCAGAATTTAAGCAGTTGAATAATAGTAGTATTCCCTTTGTTATGTTAGATTATAATGATGTAAAAGCTGTTGAAACAGATATAAAAACAAATTTATCAAGAAGCAATGTTCAAATATTAGGAAATGTAATGAAAATTATTGCAAGGGGAATATATGAACTTGAAATAGAAAAAATAGTTGCAATAATTTGTGATAGCAAGGAAGAGATAGAAGAAAGCAAATTAGATTGCTATGAGATATTAAAGAAGATAAGAAAAAATAGTATTATGTTTAGCGATAATATAGATATTTTGATTTATGGAAATAAACTAACATTTAGTAAAGCACCCGCTTGGGAACATATTAATATTTGGGGAAGTGAAGAATTTGCAAAACATTTTTCAAAAGTGTTAAACAAACCTATTTTACATTATAATTTACTAATGGATAAATCATTAGTTTCAGATTGTATAGAGAAAGATTATATATTGTGTATATCTATTAAATATTTAGAGAGATATATTTATGATGCTACAAGTCCTCAAAATGGCTTGAGAAAAGATGCATTAATAAATATTCTGCATATTTTGGGATATAACGCCAAGAATGAAAATGACCCAAGTTCAAATGTTTGGCAATATGTAAGAGATAATAGGCAAAGTATACGGACATCATATATAAATAAGGCTCCTAATGGACTTCTTTGGTTAAAAAATTCTTGTAATATAAATATAAATGTAAATGACAATTTCCTAATTGTGTTTGAAACATCAACTGTAAATAAGTATTTAGATAATGATTTTTATGAAATTTTAAAAAGGAGCATAGACCAGAAATCTCTTAATGGCATTGTGGACATTCATATGTAATATGCTTGTTTATGTTATTTATGCAAAAATAAAAGCTGATATTTCTGGCAATACTGCTAATGCCGATGGAATAAGGCCGGGACATTCCTTGATAAGATATGATGTCCCGGCTTTTTTACAGGTGTTGGGTAAGTCTTTCCCCATAAAGGACCATCAAACGGTTTAATTTGTTGTTTTGTTGCTGGCATAAAAACCTCCCTGACACTTCATTACACTGTATCAGAGAGGTTTTCTTAAAGTTTATGGATTTGTGCGTATGTAAATCTATTTCCGGCCAGGGCAGGCTGTCCCCTTTTACTCAACGCCAAGCTTGCGCAGCTCTTCCAGCGCTTTTTCCCTGTCCGTAAAGTGAATGGTTTGTATGCCAAATTCCGCAGCCGCCGTAAGGTTCTTTTCCGTATCATCCAAAAAGACGCACTCTTCGGGCGTTAAGCCGTATCGGTCAATCAGCCGTTTATAAATCTCCGGCTCCGGTTTGATAGTCTGTTCCTGGTAAGACAAAATCCCTCCGTCCACATATTCCAGAAAATCCAGGGCAGATTTGCATTCCTTGTGCGCCCGGCGCGCAAAGTTGGACAATACCAATACTTGGTATCCCTTCTGCTTCAATTCCTTTATCCATGGTATGGCATACTCATACCTGACCATCATCCCATCCAGGTTGTCCAGACATTGCCGGATTTCATTCTCTATCCCGGGGTCATTGTTGATAAATGCCTCCATAACTTCCTCATCCGTCATTCTTCCCCTGTCATATTCCGGCCACGCGCTGCTCCCCACCGTCGCTTTCACAATCCTGGAAAAAATCTCTTTGGAATAGCCGTTCCTTTGCAAAAAAGCTTCCCATCCAAACCCTGCCAGCACATTGCCAATATCAAAAATAACTGTCTTAATCATTTTAAACCCCTTGTCCCTTTCTTCCTTTCCTCTTTTTCCTTCTTTGTTCCGCTTTCCCCTCCACTGTCATTCCCCATTCACTTACTCCTCATTCGCTTACTCCCCATTCGTTCACTCCCTATTCTGTCATTCCCCATTCTTCCATTCCGCCATTCCCTGCATACCGTTTTTCGTCTGCCGCTTAAACGCAGCACCAAAACACAGGCTGCCTCCTGCGGCTTCCTGCCGCCAATCCCGTTCCGGCCCATGGTACGAAAAACCCTGGCGGCTAAACGTCACCGCCCCTGTCCTGCGTATCCGCCACAATCATCTCCAACAGCTTCCTGCCTGCTGCCGACAGAGGATTCCTGCGGTCTGTGACCAGGCAAAAATCCCTTTTGGGAATCATCTTGTTAAACCGTAGTTCAAACAGTTTGCCTTCCTCCAGGCATTCCGCCGCAAACTCCCGCATAATACACCCAACCCCCAGGTTACGCAGCGCAAACTGCACAATCATATCGCTGGTGGCCAGTTCAAACTCTGGGCGCATCACCACGCCGTTTCCCTCCAGATAAGCGTCCATATAGCAACGTGTGCTGGTATTTTTTTCTAATGTAATCAACGGCAGTTTCTCCAGCTCCTGCAAATCCAGCGTTTTGTTTTTGTACGGTATAAATTTTAACCCCGCCACAAAAACATCCTCGATTTCCTTTACCTTCACCGCCTGGAGGCTTCCTGTTGTTTCAAAAGGTTCACTCACCAGCCCAAAATCAATTTTCCCCTCCTGCAGCGACCGCAGCGTTTCCGGCGTGGGCGCATTGGAAACTACCACACGGATTTTCGGATATTCCTCATGAAACCGTTCCAGATACGGCAACAGGAAAAAACGCAGCGTCATATCGCTGGCGCCAATATGCACTTCTCCCAGCTCCAGATTCTGCATCTGCGCCAGTTTTTTCTCTCCCAGCTCCATCTGCTCATATCCCTTGGACACATAACGGAACAAAAGCTCTCCTTCTGTCGTCAGCTTTACGCCCTTTGAGGTGCGTACGAACAATTTCGTACCCACCTCCTGTTCCAACTGCTTTATGGACTGGCTCACCGCCGGCTGGGATATGGAAAGCTCCGCCGCCGCCATAGTCAGACTTTTCCTGGTCGCCACATAGTAAAAAACTTTATAATATTCCAAACTGCTTATCATGGACTGCCTTCCTTAATATTTATTTTAACACGCCGTCACTTTTTCTTCAACGGGCTTTCCCTATAAATAATGTCTTCCCGCCCCGGGCCGTTGCTCACCATCGTAATAGGATACCCAATCTGGCCTTCTATGAATTCCACATAGTTGCGGCAATTTTTTGGCAGTTCCTTATAATCCCTGATTCCACGGATTTCGCATTTCCATCCCGGCAAGGTTTCCAATATTGGTTTTGCCGTTTCCAGTTTTGCCGTTACCGGGAAATCCGTAGTCGCTTTACCGTCTATTTCGTACCCGACGCAAACCGGGATTTCATCCAGATAGCCAAGCACGTCCAATACCGTAAAAGCCACATCCGTAGCGCCCTGCAGCCTGCAGCCATATTTGGAGGCCACGCAGTCAAACCAGCCCATCCGGCGCGGCCGTCCGGTTGTGGCGCCATATTCCCCGCCGTCTCCGCCGCGTCGGCGCAGTTCGTCCGCTTCTTCCCCAAAGATCTCCGACACAAACGCTCCGGCTCCCACAGCCGAAGAGTACGCCTTGCATACGGCAATGATTTCCTTTATCTCATAGGGCGGCAGTCCCGCTCCAATGGCTCCATAAGCCGCCAGTGTGGAAGACGACGTCACCATAGGGTATATGCCATGGTCGGTATCCTTTAATGTACCCAACTGCCCTTCCAGCAAAATGGTCTTGCCTTCCTTCCTTGCACAATCCAGATAAGCCGACACGTCACAAACATAAGGCTCCACCATATCCCGGTATCCTTTGAGCGTTTCCAACAGCTCCCCGCAGTCTATCAGCGGCTTATGGTACAAATGCTCCAGAAGGATATTTTTCATTTCCACTATCCTTTCCACCTTTTCCCTCAGCCGCGCCCCGCTAAACAGTTCGTTTACCTGCAAACCAATTTTGGCATATTTATCCGAATAAAAAGGAGCTATCCCGGATTTGGTGGAACCGAAAGATTTTCCTCCCAGTCGTTCTTCCTCATACTGGTCAAACAATATATGGTACGGCGTTACAATCTGCGCCCGTTCTGACACAAGCAGCTTGGGCGTTGGCGCCTTACGGTCTGTGATGGATTTTATTTCGTCAAAAAGGACTGGAATGTTTAACGCCACCCCATTGCCGATTACATTGGTCGTATGCCCGTAAAACACCCCCGAGGGCAAGGTATGCAGCGCAAATTTCCCATATTGGTTTACAATCGTATGCCCCGCATTGGCACCCCCCTGGAAACGGACGATAATATCCGCTTTTTCGGCAAGCATATCCGTAATCTTACCCTTTCCTTCATCGCCCCAGTTCGCCCCCACTACTGCTTTTACCATAATATCATTCCTCCTTATTCCCGGTATTTTTCCCACTTCCGTCCATCCACTGCCATTCCATGGAAGCCCTTCTTTCCTTGTTATTATAAATGATATTATATTATAAGTAAAATCAATATATATTATGCATTATATAAATGTATCTTATGTTTCTTTTTATTTTATGCGCTTTCTTATTTTATGCATTTTCTTATCTTCTGCAATTCCAACTTCCAGACCAGCTCCATGCTGCCCTAGAGCGTGTTTGAAAATTGCTTTCCCCAAGATGTGCGTTACAGTTTGTGGG
>CAJTQO010000010.1:0-3164 GCA_910578405.1 uncultured Lachnospiraceae bacterium
ACTGGAATCAGCTTCTTTTCTTTTCAGAGCTTGGAAGGTTTTTCTGCTTGGGCTTTTTCAGGCAGAAATACCTTCCTGTGGAGGGGCTCTGAAAAGGAAAGAGGCGGAACTGGAATAGGAGGTGCCGTCTTGATTGACGATATTCATGACAAAATAAAAGATTTAAGGGAAGAAAAACATTTCAAGCAGCGTCAGGTTGCTGAATTTCTTGGGATATCCCAACAAGCTTATTCCTATTATGAATTAGATAAAAGGGAGCTTCCTGCCCGGCATGTTGTCAACCTTGCGAAACTTTACCAAGTCAGCACCGATTACCTGCTTGGTCTGGAATCCTCTCCGTCCGGTTCCTATGATGTGAACGCCTCCTTTATCCACGGCGTCTCTCTAAAAGAAGTTATGGTAAGCCTTGGCCAGCTTAGTAAAGATAACCGACAGGAACTTATTAAATATTTATCTTATTTAAACAGTACGCAAGGAAAACAAGACTCCTCCAAAAAAGATTCTGAATGAGAAAAAGCGCCCTATGTCATCTAAGGCGCTTTTCCCCTTCCATAGACTGTTATTTCTTTCCGTTTAGGTTTTTCTTCCTGACTGCCGAAACCATTGGAAGCCCCGTATCGTAGTCCATTTGCCTCGGCTCATACTCTTCATTCTCTCTCTGCCTGGTAAAGCCTTCGTTTTCCCATTGCGGCACAAATCCTTTGTTCCATGGCCGCATTGACCACTGATAGCCGCGGTATAAATCGCGGGTGTCATTCATATGACGAATCAACAGGCTATGGCATTCCCGGATTCTGTCCAGATATGTCCCATCGTCAATAAGGTTGTTCATTTCTTCCGGGTCTGCTTCCAAGTCGTAAAACTCATCCTTATCTAACAGATGAATCACCAATTTGTATTTTTCCGTTATTACGGCGCGCATAGGCTGCAGCCCCCCAAAGCCGTCATGGTCAATCTCATACCTGGTAAATTCCGTAAACACCTCTTCGTTTATCACTTGGGTTGTATCGTAAATCTGCGGCAGCATACTTTTCCCTTCCAACAGCTTCGGCAGAGGAAGCCCAAAGTAATCCATCACCGTAGGGACAATATCAATATGCGACGCAGGCGACTTTACCACTTTTCCTTTTTCCCCTCCTTTGATAAGCAACGGAACATTCGCCACTTCCTTATAAGCCGTCGCCCCCTTGGAAGATAAACGATGCGCCCCAAGCATATCGCCATGATCGGAAGTGAAAATTACCAATGCGTCCGGCGTCTTTTCCCTCAGCGCATGCAGGATACGTCCGATTTCATAATCTACAAAGGAATTGCATCCCAAAAACAAAGTCAGAAAATCCGAAGCCTGGTTGACTTCGCTTTCCGGCGCATTCAGTTTATCCCCCGCCCATAGCCTTTGCATAAGAGGCTTATTTTTTAAATCATCCTGGAATTCCGGCGTCGCGTCAAACCGGAACCCTTCATACATTTTGTTGTACGGCGCAGGACACAACGACGGGCCATGCGGCTCATCATAAGAAACCGTCAGAAAAAAATCTTCCTCCCCAAATTCCTCCAAGAAACGCAAAGCCCGGTCCGTGCAACGGTGCGCATAGGTAAATTCCTCGGAAAAATCCGGCTTATAACACTCGGCAGACTGCCTGGAACGGATACGCTCCTCTTGCGTCAGCTCCTCCAAGTACATTTTCATATCATACCAATAATCCTTTTCCCATCCTTCCGGACACTTTCCAAGCCCAAAATAATCTCCGCCGTCCAAATGCCATTTTCCGATATAACCGCACCGGATTCCCTGATCCGTCAATCTTTGTCCAACGGTCTTTACATTATCCCCTAACGGAACGCTATTTGTCACTACCCCATTGGAATGCGGGAATATCCCTGTAAAAATCGCACTCCGCGCCGGCCCGCAGACTGGCTGGCATGTATATGCATTTTCATAACGTATCCCCTCCTCTGCCAAGGAATCTAAATTCGGGGTATGCATTTTCCGATTCCCATAACACCCTACCATATCCTTTCTCGTTGTATCTGTCATTAAAAAAACAACCTGCTTTTTCAACCCGCCGTTCTCCTTTCTAAGCTTTGCCGGATTCTCAAAATCATTGACTTAAGCTTTTTCCTGCGCCGCAAACCATATGTCTTAATTTAGCCCATCAAAAAGCGTCCATGCTTAGAGTCATATTGGGGCGCCTTACGGTCACTGTGTCCGCTATGAGCAGCCATTCGCAACATTTCTCCCTTTTTCATTTCCCAAAGCTTTTCCTAAATACATACTACGGAAAAAGAACTTGGGGCGCCACCCCAATTATTGCTTTTAATATGGACTTTCCTGCTTTTCTTTGATATGCTGACTATACAAAATGCAATGACTATGGAACTGAAACATTCACAGCATTCCCTCGGAGACACGGGCTGGAAAGGAGAAAAAATGATAAACATCAGTGGGCATCTGCGGAATCATAAATGCGCCGCCGGATTTTGGGATGACAGTGTCCCCCTGCAAGTCAACTGCTGCGGAAAGCAGATTTTCCAGACAAAAAATTATTTTCTGCAAAGGGAAAACGGACGCTTGGATTACCAAATCATTTACCTGCACAAGGGCGCAGGGCATTTTTGCCTGGACGGAGAATGGACAACGCTGCCTGCAGGGCATATCGTTCTTTACCGTCCGTCGGTTCCCCAATTTTATTCTTATTATGCGGAAGAGAAACCGGAAGTCTACTGGATTCATTTCACAGGCAGCCAATGCCGCGCTGTTTTGGATAAATATGCCATCGGAAACTGTTATATTGGGGAAAATAGTTCTGTGAAACTGCTTTTCCAATGCATTACCACGGAACTGCAGCTAAAGAAACTTCATTATGAAGACATTGTGCTTGGAAACTTCTATATCCTGCTGGCTGCCATCCATCGCTCCCATAACCAGATACTCCACCCATGTGGAAATAATTTTTCCATTGACCGCCTGATTTGCGAACTCAATTCCACATATATGGAAAACTGGACAATAGCCTCCATGGCCGCTTTCTGTAAATGGAGTGAAAGCTACTTCTCCCATACGTTTAAACAAAGAATCGGCGTATCTCCCATACATTTTTTAAATAATCTGCGAATGGAAAAAGCCAAAGAATTCCTGACCGCCAATTCGATGTCCGTATCCA